>CAYPOV010000082.1:0-15008 GCA_964412385.1 uncultured Geminicoccaceae bacterium | reverse complement strand
CCGAAGCCCGGCACGTCGATCCCGATGATGCGCACACCATTGATCTCTTAGGGCAGCAGACGAAGGGGAACACCGGACGCGGTCGGCACGCACAAATTGGTAATGACGACTGCGTCATAGAGATCGGGATCCGCGAGCTGATAGACAGCGTCGCGAATGTCTTCGAAGAGTTTTCCTGTGACCAAAGTCTCAGAATTGAACGGCACATAGCCGACGCTGCGGCGCGCCCCGTAAAAGTGCGAGGTAAAAGTCAGGCCATAGACACAACAGGCGGAGCCCGAGAGCACCGTTGCGGTCCGCCGCATCCTTAAACCTACGCGTAGCGAACCGAAGGCAGGACACATGCTTTGTGGTTTGTCATGCGGGCCGAGCGGGTAGTCTTTGGCATAGCGCTCCAAGATTTCTTTGTTGGCGCTATTGCCGGCTTGTTGCTGGACGTCATCGGCATGACAGCCCATACCATCGCCTTGGGTCGCGGCGACCTCGATTTCGGCGTTTTCTGGGGGAACTGCTGTCATTGTTTGCAGATCAAACCGTATCGTAGATGACTTCGAGCGAGGCCTTTTCCTGGATCGTCCCGCCGCACATGTCTTCGAGGGTTGCAGGTTCGAGCACGACATTGCGCCCGACATCATCGCCTTTGAAGAGATCGAGCAATTCTTCGTGCCTTAACGGTGTCGGCTGCTGCGGAGGCGCATCGGCGACCTCGCGTCCGAGCTCCTCAAAGAGCGGACCCCATTCCCCACCCGGCTTGCCGATGATTTCGTAGTTGGCGCTCTTGCGACGAATATCTTCATGGGCCGGAATGGCGGCGAGCACGGGAATGCCGACGGCGTCGGCAAAGGCAGCGGCCTCGCCCGTGCCGTCGTCTTTGTTGATGACAAGGCCGGCGACGCCGACATTGCCGCCCAGATTACGGAAGTAATCGACGGCCGAGCACACATTGTTGGCGACATAAAGAGACTGAAGATCGTTCGAGCCAACCACGATCACCTTTTGACACATGTCCCGAGCAATCGGCAGGCCGAAACCGCCGCAGACGACATCACCTAGGAAATCAAGCAGAACGTAATCGAAGCCCCAATCGTGGAAGCCGAGCTTCTCGAGAAGCTCAAAGCCATGAATGATGCCGCGTCCGCCACAGCCGCGGCCCACCTCGGGACCGCCAAGCTCCATGGCGAAGACACCGTCGCGTTTGAAACACACATCACCGATTTCGACCTCTTCGCCGGCCAGCTTCTTCTTCGAGGAGGTCTCGATGATAGTGGGGCAGCTCTTCCCACCGAACAGAAGGGATGTCGTATCGCTTTTCGGATCGCAGCCGATGAGCAGGACACGCTTGCCCTGCTGCGCCATCATGTAGGAGAGATTGGCGAGCGTGAAGCTCTTGCCGATCCCACCCTTGCCGTAGATGGCAATGATTTGAGTTTCTTTCTTGACCGGGCCGGAGGCGACGGGATCAGGCTCATTGGCCGCCTCATCGCGAAGGTTTTGTTGATAGTCGTCCGATCCGGACTGCACATCGAGCATCGTCACGAGGCTCTCCAATCGAGTATCATTTTGAGACAAGCCGGATTGTTGAACGCCGTGTGATAGGCGTCCTCGGCATGACCGATATCAAGGCGATGGGTAATCAGGCCTTCGAGCGACAACACACCTTTCGCCACTAAGTCGGCGACAGCCTGCATGTCTTCCGGTTGCCACTCAGCGGCGATGCGGAGGGTGGCCTCGCGCATGAAGGCCGGAGGAAACGTGAATGCGAGTTGCTCGCTATAAAATCCCGCAAGGACAATCTCACCACCTTTGGCAAGCCGTGCGACGAGACGGTCGAGAATTGTTGGATCACCGCTAACATCAGCAATGATCTTGTAGTCCCTGCGCTCGTCATCGTCGGGATCGACCACAAGATAGTCGCCTCCGCCACCCCACCGGCCGGGATTTGTTTCCCATACCGTGGGTGCATCGCCGCCGAGTGCAATGGTGAGACGTGCCAAAAGACGTCCAAGCACACCGTGACCCACAATGAGTTCGGGCAAACCGTAGACCAGCGTATGGTGTGCGGTGGCGGCAAGCGCCATCAAGATGCCGGTTTCGCGAAGATTGCCGTCGATGGTGGTGGCACGAGCCGAAGGTACCACGACCCTCGAGGCAGCACCGCCAAAAAGGCCACGGATTTCACCGAAGCAACGAGCTCCTGGAACGAAGACATGATCGCCTATCCGAGCTTCGGCATTCTTGCCGGCTGCCGTGATGCGGCCGATCGATTCATAGCCCGGCACGAGCGGGTAGCCCATTCCCGGAAAAGGCGGCATCCGACCGGACCATAACAGGCGCTCTGTGCCCGTGCTGATCCCACTCCAATCGATATCGACGACCACCTCGTCATCTGTAGGAGCTGGGAGCTGCACCGGACTGACCGCCAGGCGCTCGGGCGCCTCGAAAATTACGGCCATTGAATTCATCCGGACAAAGCCCTCCCTTGAGTTCGATCTGCTCTTACCGTTCGAATGTCAGCTTACTTTGACTCAAATAGTTGTCAAGCAAGACTTACACATTGGTGTCGCTTTCTGGTTTACGGGCGGTGAGTGTCCGTACCAGCATGGGACGTGCCGTTGAACGCAGAGAAATGTCGGCAAACCCTGCAGACTCGAGCATCGCCATGAGCGTTTCGGCACGCCGCGGACGACCGCTTCCCATGGCAAGCAGGTAGAAGCCGAAATAGGCATCACCGATGCGTTCTGCACCGCGGGTCGCCGCCATCGGTTCGGCCAGCAACAAAGTTCCACCAGCGCGCAATGCGCGATAAGCACCGCCGAGAATTCGCACTGCCGCCTCATCATCGTGATCGTGGATGATTCTTATGAGCGAGACGAGATCTGCCGCGTGCTCGGGAAGATCCTTGAAGAAATCGCCACCTCTAAACGTCAGCCTAGGTAAATCGCTGAACCTTTCACGGGCGCGTTGGACCACTGCCGGAAGATCGAACACAATGGCGTCGAGTTGTGATGCTCGTCGGCAGGCAGCCGCCGCGAAGACCCCTTCACCGCCGCCAATGTCCAGCAAGGTCTGGTGCTTTGCGACGTCGTAGCTTGCCAGAACGTCCTCGGCGATAAATTCCTGCGACGCTGCCATGAGTTTCGAGTATTCGGCAACGCCTTCACTTTCGGCGTTGGCGCTCGCGGGATTGCGGGCATAGGCCCAAAAGGACTGGAGACGCGTCGGACGGGTCTCGTCTTTGAGAAGTGCGATGGGATCCGCCAAATCCTCATAAAGCATGGCATGGTGACAGATCATCGCGATCACGCCCTCATTGCCGACGAGGGCCGCGCCATGCGGGCCGAGGCCGACGCGGTTCCGGCTTCGGCGCTCCACTAACCCAAGAGCGATGGCACCATCGATCAATCTCTGTGTGGCGGCGAGATCCAGGCCGAGTCTTGGCGCCAAGGCTTCGAGGGTTTGCGGGCCTTGCGCCAAGATCTCGAAGAGGTCGAGACGCACGCAGGCTGTGAGGATCTGCGTATAAACAAAGCCCGCGACCATATCGAACAGGGCGTTCGCGCGGCGTCGCGCAATCCGTCGGGTCAGGGGAAACGAGGCTGCCCAGCGTTGGAAGCTCTGTTTGGCAATGGTTCGGTCGCGCCATGCAAGAAACCGATCGGCCAGCCGCAATTCCGGCCTCGCGAAACCGGGCTCAGGCAGCCTCGGTCAGATGTTTTTCGGGCACGAGGCGCTTGACCTCGAGCTTCACAAGTTCGCGAAGCTGGGGAGCGCCCGGGCACACCGGAATAGCCGTGACGGCATCGTCGATCAGGCCTCTGAGATGAGCGACCGCGCCTTCGACACCCAAGCGTGCCACAGCGTTCGGACGTCCGAGAGCCGCATCCTGATCGGCGGGCTTGCCCAGTTCATCACTCGTCATCAGCGCATCGCGCAAGTCATCGGCAACCTGATAGGCTTCCCCCAGGGATGCGCCGAACACGCGCCATTCCTCGGGATCGGCGTCGGAAGCGATGGCACCGCATTGGGCAGCGCCGACAAAGAGGCTGCCGGTCTTGGCCTGTTGATAGTCTTCGAGCACAACAAAGCGTTCGCTCTCCCAAGCCTGGCCGGCAGAGATCCCACGGGGCGCTCCGGCACTCCGGCCGAGTGCAGTGATCAAGCGGCTCATGCGCTTAGGGCTGCGGGCCACTTCGCGGGCCACTGTCTCGAATGCGAGAACAATGAGCGCGTCACCGGTCAGTACAGCCAGCGGCTCGCCATAGGTTTTGTGGACGGAGGGCTTGCCGCGACGCATATCGGCATCATCGAAACAGGGTAAATCGTCATGGACCAGCGATGCGCAATGGAGACATTCGAGTGCTGCGGCGGCAGCATCGGCGGCACGCGGGTCGCGATCACCGCACGCCATGGCAACGGCAAGGCAAAGCCGCGGCCGTATCAGGGCACCGCCCGGGAACACCGCATAGCGCAGTGCCTCGGCGAATTTCGGTGGACAGCCATCGCCAGCCGCCTCAGCGACCGCTCGCTCGAGCGCTGACTGAATTCGTTTGACGATGGTCATGTCTCGCTCTCCGCCCTGCCTTGCGTTACTCGTTGTCACGCAGCATTGTCACATTAACTTGTCAACCAACATTGACATCATGTTTCTTGTAGATCAACGCATTTTTCCGGCCTCGCCATGAGCAAACCGCAATCCGTGGCGATTGTCGGCGCCGGTATAGGAGGCCTGGTCGCCGCTGCACTCCTGGCCAAGCGCGGCTATGCTGTCACTGTATTCGAGCGTGCGGACAAACCGGGCGGCAAGATGCGCGAGGTCGAGGTGGGTGGCGTGCCGATCGATTCCGGTCCCACGGTGCTTACCATGCGCTGGGTGTTCGAGACGATCTTCGAGAGGGCGGGCGCAAGTTTCGAGGACGCCTTGCCCCTCAAGCCCGCGACGATCCTCGCACGACATGCCTGGTCAGAAGGCCAACGTCTTGATCTCTTTGCCGACCGCGATCGATCGGCAGATGCCATCGGCGACTTTGCCGGCGGTGAGGCGGCGCGCGGCTACCTCGGCTTCTGCGACCGCGCTCGTGAGGCGTTCGACACCTTCGACCGGCCGTTCATGCGGTCCGCCAAACCGAGTGTCGCGGGGCTGGTCGGCAGCATGGGAGCGGGCGGAATCGGCGGTCTGGTTCGCTCAAAGCCGTTTTCGACGCTCTGGCAGGCCTTGGGTGCGTATTTTCCCGATCCGAGGTTGCGCCAGCTTTTTGGGCGCTACGCCACCTACTGCGGTGCCTCGCCCTTTGAAGCGCCGGCCACGCTGATGCTGATTGCTCATGTCGAGCAGGAAGGTGTGTGGATGGTTGAAGGCGGCATGTATCGCCTCGCCGAAGCCCTGAAAGCACTCGGAGAGCGCCATGGTGCCATCTACCGTACCGGCGAGGAGATCAGCGAGATCGTGGTCAATGGCAATGGGGTTTCGGGCCTTCGGACCGCCGCGGGGGAGTGCTTCGATTGCAACGCGATCATCGTCAATGCCGATGCCGAAGCCCTCGCATCGGGCTTGTTCGGCGACACCGCAAAAGGCTCGGTGAGCAGGCCCAAGATGCGCTCGCTTTCGGCTCTTACCTGGTCGATCAAGGCACCCGCATCGGGTTTTCCGCTGATTCGCCACAATGTTTTTTTCTCGACCGACTACCGGCGAGAGTTCGACGAAATCCTGAAAGCGCGGCAGCTTCCTTCGGAGCCCACAATCTATATCTGCGCGCAGGACCGAGGCGATGATGACCGCGCCCTCGAAGAGCCCGAGCGCCTGTTCTTGATCGTCAACGCGCCTGCTGATGGTGACCGCTCCAGCCTCGATGAAACCATGATCGCCCAATGTGAGCGGGCGACGTTCGCGCGGTTGCGATCGCTCGGTCTCTCGATCAATCTCGAAGAAGGATCGATGGCCCGAACCGGGCCGCACGAATTCAATCAGTTGTTCCCAGCAACAGGAGGAGCGCTTTATGGCCGGGCATCACATGGCTGGCAGGCGACGTTCGAGCGGCCGGATATCCGAACCAAAATCCCTGGGCTCTACCTCGCAGGCGGTAGCGTGCATCCCGGGCCCGGCGTGCCGATGGCAGCCACTTCAGGCATGCTTGCCGCCGAATGTCTGATCTCGGACCAGAATTCGATCGGCCGGTTCCGAAGAACGGCTATGCCTGGTGGTATGTGGATGCGCTCAGTCAGGACGAAACTGAAGGTCTGACCATCATTGCCTTTATCGGCAGTGTGTTTTCGCCATACTACGCTTGGGCCCGCGCAAAGCAGCCGGCGGATCCCTATAATTTCTGCGCCCTCAACGTGGCATACTACGGGGCCAAACGTCATTACTGGTCGATGACCGAGCGGCGACGTACCGCCATCGATGTCACCGAGGATTCCTACGCGATCGGGCCAAGCACGCTTCGCTGGGACGGCACGTCGCTCACCATAACATTTGCCGAGACAACCGTACCGCTGCCGTCAGTCTTGCGCGGCCAAGTCACCATCACACCACTTGCACTGCAGCCAAAGGTCTTCGCACTCGGCCAGTCGGGACAACATCGGTGGCACCCCATCGGCCCAATCGCGACTGCCGAGGTGGCGCTTCAAAAACCCGCGCGCCAATGGCGAGGATCGGGCTATTTCGACATGAATTACGGCAGCGCTCCGCTCGAAGAACATTTTCAGTCCTGGTGCTGGTCGCGCTCATCGAAGGACAACGCAACCGATGTGCTCTATGACATCGAAAACCGCAGTTCCGGCAACCAGCTCATAGCGGTGCGTTTTCGGGAGGATGGCCATTATGAAGAATTCGCCGAACCTCCACCGCGAACCCTGCCCCGAAGTTTCTGGCGAATGGAGCGCTCAACACGCGGGCATCAAGGCGTGAGGGTCGCGCGAACGCTCGAAGATAGCCCATTCTATACCCGGTCGTTATTGGTCACGGAGGGAGGCAGAAGCTCCGTCCACGAGAGCTTATCACTCGACCGATTTCAGCAGCCCATTGTCAAACTGATGCTGCCATTTCGCATGCCGCGTGATTTTTGGTCAGGCTTCGGTTTCTGAGCGATTCTCAGCCGCCTTGGACGCGTCTTGCTCTCGCGATTTCTTCAAGGCGCGAAGCTCATAGAGACAGAATGCGACCAAGCCGCCAAACACGACAATTACTTCGAAGAGGACGAGATAGCTGCTCATGCGTTCTCTGCAACGGGTTCACGTGGACCAACACTACGGGCCATTTGGTCTCTAATCTCCAGCCGCGTAAAGAGATCGATCACCCAGCCAATGCTGCCTTCGGGTGCTGCCGTGGATAAGGTCTCATTCTGGGCCTGTACGGCATCGATGAGTTGCAAAGCGGCGGCGAGCACGGGCATTTCGCGATCAACTCTATGCCAGCCGGTAGATAGTACGGCGTAGCTCAGAAGCGAGAGCTTTGTCGAGCTAGGCACGAACGCTCGCTGGTTGATTGAATCGTAGCCATTGGCAGCAATCACTTTGCCGATCTCGGCGTAGATCAAACGCGCCGCCATGATCGCCGGACGGCAACTCAAGGGCAGAAGACCGATGCCCGCCTCGGATCGAAGATAGAAGAGATCCGCCGTCTTGAGCAACCGTCGCACAAGGGATCCTAATGCGGGCGAGTGATGTGGACGGCTAAGCCATGCCTCCGGATCAATACCGACCTCGCACATCCAGGATTTGGGAACGTAGACGCGCCCCTCGCGAGCATCCTCGCCGATGTCGCGCGCAATATTGGTGAGCTGCATGGCAACGCCCAAATCGCAGGCCCTGGCGAGCGCGAAGCGATCGCGCACGCCCATGATCAAGGCCATCACCATCCCCACAGTACCTGCCACGCGCACCGAGTAGGCATGGAGATCATCGATCGTCTCGTAGTCGCGATTCTCGACATCCCAGGCCAGGCCTTCGATCAAGGCTTCGAGTAGAGCTTGCGGAACAGCATAGCGCCGAACTACATCCGCGAGCGCCCTATCGGACGGATAAGGAGCCGGTGTCCCCCGATAGATCAATGAAAGCCTTCGGCGAAGATTGGCAACCGCGTCTTCCTGCCCACCGATGACGTCGATGGTGTCGTCGGCGAGCCGGCAGAACGAATAGAGGGCGAAGGCCGGCTCAGCAAAACGCTTCGGCAACAGTTTTGAGGCGGCGAAGAAGCTCTTCGATCCGGTGATGATCATTGAGCGGCAAGCCGCGTGGTCGGCGGTTGTCGCGAAAATCTTGTCCGCCATTATCCTACTCCTTTGTCGCAACGCCCTGGAACTTCGTTCATCTATACGCAGACGCCGCTGGAACGATCGCATCCAGAACGCGTGCCGATGAAAGCACGCCCGGAAGGCCTGCGCCAGGATGTGTTCCCGCCCCGGCTATGAAAAGTCCTTCGATGTCTTCGCTTCGATTGTGCGGCCGAAACCATGCACTCTGGGTGAAGATTGGCTCGAGACTAAAGGCAGCGCCGCGGAATGACTGAAGCCGGTCCCGGAAATCGAGCGGCGTCATAATTCGTGACGTGACAATGTTGTCTTGAAGTTCCGGCAAGATTGTCGCTTCGAGATGAGCAGCAATCTTGTCCCGGTAGACGTGTCCCATGCTTGCCCAGTCCGTCCCGCTTTCGAGATGCGGCACCGGCGAAAGAACGTAAAAGGCGTCGCAACCTTCCGGTGCCACGCTCGGATCCGTTGCTGTCGGCCGGTGCAGATAGAGGCTGAAATCCTCCGCCAGCACTTTTCGCTGGAAGATATCCTCGATCAGTCCGCGGTAACGTGGTCCCAAGAGAATGGTGTGGTGAAGGACGTCCGGATAGAGGCGCTTGGTACCGAAGTACCAAACAAAAAGGCTCATCGAAGAGCGCGCATTGGCAACACGACGCTCGTTCCATCGCCTCTTCACAGCCGATGGCACAAGGCTTTGATAGGTGGTCGCGACATCGGCATTGGAGACAACAATGTCGGCCCCCAACTCCTCACCCGATTGCAGCATTACTCCCTTGGCTCTTCGATCCTCGACAACGATGGATTGAACATTGGCCTTGTAGCGGAGCCGTCCGCCTTGGCCTTCGATCAACGTGACCAGGCCTTTGACAAGCGAACCCGTGCCACCCATGGCGTAGTGCACGCCGAACTTGCGTTCGAGGAAATTGATCAGTGTATAGATCGACGTCGTCGTAAAGGGATTCCCACCGACCAGAAGCGGATGGAAACTAAAGACCATACGAAGCTTGGCATCGTTGAGATACTTGCAAACCAGCCCGTAGACCGTGCGATACGCTTCAAGCTTGAAGTAATCGGGCAGGATCGCGAGCATGGATCCTACACTGAGGAACGGCTTGTCGCCGAGCTTTTCGAATCCGATCCGATAGATCGCTTCGCTCTTGGCCATGAAGCGCTCGAACCCCTGGAGATCTCCAGGAGCAAAACGCTCCACCTCCGCCCTCATGGCCTCTAGATCTCCGGAATAGTCGAAATGCGATCCATCATCGAAGCGGATGCGATAAAATGGATCGACAGCGCGAAGCTCGACATCATCCCTCAGACGCCGGCCGCACAGAGCCCAAAGCTCCTCGAACAAAAAGGGTGCCGTGATAATGGTGGGTCCGGCATCGAAGGTGAACCCATCCTGTCGGTGCACATAGGCACGGCCCCCAGGTGCATCGAGTGCTTCGAGGACAGTTACGCGATAGCCTTTGGCTCCCAATCGAATGGCCGAAGCGAGACCACCAAAACCACTGCCGATGACGATTGCGTGGGGGCGTTCGTCTGCTCCCGAACGAGACGACTCAACCTCTTTGTCAGGCAGCGGAGCGATCGAGACCGTGTCCACGCGCTTCCTCCACGATGATTGAGACAATCTTCTCAGGATCTTCTTCGTGAGCAAGATGACCGAGCCCTTCGAGCTCGATAATCTCTGAGTTTTTGACCATGCGCCTCACGCGCCGTGCCTGATCGGGCGCGATTGCGGTGTCTTTGTCGCCGACGACGAGGAGCAGCCGCGTTTGCAGCTTCGGCAAGTTTTGTCGAAGCGGTTCCAACTCCCACTTCGCCATCATAGCGAGTGCGGCGCCGGTATGCGTCGAATTCGAGAAGAGGCGCTGATAGTAAGCCAAGCCTTCGTCATCGAGCTTCGAGCCGGTTCCTTCGATAAGCCGCTCCACGGTGCGAACATCATCGGCACGCCAGGCGGCTAATTGAGGTGCCAGAGGATTGAGAACCAAGAGCTTGGCGATCGGCGAAAAGACCACACCTGCGAAACCTTGAAACGGCAGAAGGGCGCCGTTGACGCTGACAATCGTTTGGGGCTGGAAACGCTGGGTTTGCGCCATGCGAATAAGGATTGCAGCCCCGGCCGAATGGCCGACCGCAAGATGCGGATCGATTGCGAGTTCGGCCAGGAGTGCGGTGATGGTTGCCGCCATGCCGTCGAGCGAGAGCCGGCTCGAACGGGGCCTCTCACTGAACCCGTGGCCCGGCAAATCCACTGCGATGACGGTGAAGCTCGGCGCCAATCGTGTGGTCACATCACGCCAGGAATGGGTTGAGGCACCCGTTCCATGAAGCAACAGCACAGGCGGGCCGTCACCCGTGATCTGTACGTGAAGGTCGATGCCGTCGGCACGGACCATGCGGCTTGCCTCGCGATGAGGCCAATCCAAGCCCTCACGGTCGAGCCGAAGTGCGTTCATGCGGCCATCGCATTCGGGCCGGCATTACGAATCACCCGGTTGAGTTGATCGGCATTCGCCCGCGGCAGCGGTTCGTAGCGTGCGCCCATATGGGCCGCAATCTCTCGTGCAAACGGTTCCGGCCGCTGGCTGGTATCGATGACCAAAGAGGTAACGCCGTGGTGTTCGATGATCCGCGCAATTTTGGTCGCATCTTCAGCAGCCCGGGACCGTCCGCCAATGCCCTTGTTGTCAACATTGGGGCGGCCATCAGTCAGGAGTACCAGAAACGGTGTCTGACCATGGTGCCGAACGGAGAGGGCAAGCTCGAACCCTGCCTGCAGCCCGGTGGCAAGCGGCGTGGCACCGCCACCAGGCAAGGCTGCAAGCTCCCGCTTGGCACGCACAAGCGATCGTGTCGGTGGCAGTATCAATTCGGCTGTGGTTCGGCGAAACGCAATAAGCGCCACCTGTTCGCGCCTTACGTAACAATCGGCCAAGAGAAGTTCGACAGCGGCTTTCGCTTCCGCAAGCCTGTTGAGTGCTGTCGAACCCGAGGCGTCGACAAGGAAAATGGTCGTGCTTTCGGTGCGATGCTGAAAGCGGCGAACGCGCAAATCTTCTGCATGGACGGTGACGCCCGAGCTCTGCTCGCTCCGGCGCAATCGCTGCCAGGGTGCGGCGGCTCTCAGCGTTTCGACAATGGCGATCCGTTCGCCACTCCGAGGTATGCTTCGCCGGCTACCGATCGGCCGCCCTCTTTCCTTGGCTCTGCGTTTTTCACCGGAACGCCCGGTATGGGCTCGGCGAATCCCCGCCGACATTCCCGCTTCGAGTTTGGCCAAAAGATCAGGCGGTAAGACGGCGAGCGTCGCCTCGATGATCATGTCTTCGAGGGCTTGATCACCGAGCGCCTGTTCCTCGTCCATCTCGGGTGATTCAGAGGTGTCCGGTTCCTCTTCAGGTGGCTCGGCGGAAGGCAGTGCCGTGGCACGTGGTGCGAGAACCAATTGCGCCGCACGTGAAGCATCGTCTTCGTTGACCTGCTGCCGGCCCGACAGCGCTGCTGAAATGCGGGCCGCATGAAGTGCCATAATTGGCGCCCGCATGGATGCAATGCCTAGTTTCGATGCGGCGGTGCAGAGTGCTTTGGCGATAGGCGCGTTGACATGAGTGGCCTTGAGAGAGATCCGAGCCGACTGGATCTGCTCCGGTTTTGGGATCGTCTCGGGTTCAAGTGCATCGCGTTGTGCGACATCAGTCAAACTGATCAAGAAGGCCAGCCGGTCTGCAAGCTTAGCGGATACGATTTCGGTCTCGTCCTTCCCCTCGTCCCAGGCGATGAGGGCGAACTCGGTTGAAACAGTTTCGCTCAAGCCGTCTCGTTCGATGCGCATCATCCCTCGATCGAGACTGTTTGCGAGCGCACTCAAAGTGGCTGGCGCGAGGCGTTCTGCCATCGGGGCCACGAGGATCCGGTCCTCAACATTGGCAAGAATTCCGGTCTCATAAACCGGCTTGCCGGCGCGGAGGGTTGCCACGAGATCCAATCCGCCGAAAAGACGGTCCTCATCAACATTGAGCGGCAACCGCCTGCCCCGAGTTCCCAGCAGTGCCGCCAGATGATCCATATAGCGGTCGCGAACGGGCCCCGGGCCGGCACGAACCACCATGCCTCCAAAATGAACCGGGTCCACCGCGAAGAGCTTGGCTGCATCGAGCGCTTGAAGCCAGATCGCTTCGCCGCTCATCTGCCGAAGATCTCATCAAGGGCGCGCTCGATGCGGACCGATGAGCCGGCCTCGTCGAGTGGATTGCGCCGCAATCGGTGACGCAGCGCCATCGGTGCCACTTTTTGGAGATGCGCGGTTTCAACGCCTGACTGACCCTCAAACGCCGCAACGGCGCGAGCGGCGCGTATCAAGGTGAGTTCACCGCGAAGCCCATCTGTGCCCAACGCCATGCAGAGTGTGGCCGCCTGCTCGAGAGCCATGTCACTGACCTCGATAGCGTCCAGGGATGCGCGGGCATCGAGTATCTTGGTGCGAAGCGTCCGCTCTTCCGACTGCCATTTTTCAGAAAAAGCCTCGGGCGCCCGCTCAAATGCGTCGCGGCGCCGGATCACGTCAACGCGCGCGTCCAGCTCTTGCGGTGTTTGTACCTCCACGGAAAGACCGAAACGGTCGAGAAGTTGTGGCCGAAGCTCGCCTTCCTCAGGATTGCCGCTGCCGATCAATACGAAGCGCGCCGGATGGCGAACGCTAAGGCCCTCCCGTTCAACCAAGTTCTCACCAGATGCGGCCACATCGAGCAAAAGATCGACCAGATGGTCCTCGAGCAGATTGACCTCGTCGATATAGAGGAAACCGCGGTTGGCGCGAGCCAGCAGTCCGGGCTCGAATACCCGCTCACCATGGCTGAGGGCGCGCTCCAGATTGAGCGAACCGACAACGCGGTCCTCTGTGGCACCAAGCGGCAAATCAACGACAGGCACCGGCACGGTCGCGACTTCGCCGCTATCACATGCCCCGCGGGTGCAGGAGTCGATACAGGACGCCGGTTCGCGCGCTGAGTCGCGATTGTACGGGCAACGGGCGAAGACCTGGATCGGCGGAAGCAGAGCTGCGAGCGCTCGAACTGTTGTTGATTTGCCGGTGCCCCGGTCACCGAAGACCAGCACCCCCCCAATGGTCGGCTCGATTGCCGCAATCAGCAGCGCAAGCTTCGTTTCTTCCTGGCCGACAATGGCCGAGAATGGAAATTCGGGCCTCATGCGTCACCAATGATGTGAGGCAGCGAGGCGCTGACAATGAGAGCGAATGAGGACGCGGATGGCTGACCTAAGCAGCCTGTTTAAGCCCGACATCGGCAAACACGGCTTCAAGCGCGTGCACAGCATGATCGATATCGGCATCCGTGTGCAGTGGCGACGGCGTGAAGCGCAGGCGTTCCGTACCACGCGGCACGGTGGGAAAGTTAATAGGCTGAACGTAGATGCCATAGTGCTCTAAGAGGATATCGCTGATCAGCTTGCAACGCCTGGCATCGCCAACCATCACCGGCACGATGTGGCTGTCATTCTGCAGATGGGGCAGGCCTGCGGCATCGAGCTTCGAACGCAGCTTGGCAACACGATCACGTTGCGTCATCCGCTCGGCGGAGCTTTGCTTAAGATGGCGGATCGAAGCCGCGGCCCCCGCTGCCACTGATGGCGGCAGGGCAGTTGTGAAGATAAAGCCTGACGCGAAGCTCCGAACGAAGTCGCACATGGCCATCGAGCCTGCGATATAGCCCCCGACCACGCCGAAGGCTTTGCCGAGCGTCCCCTCGATCACGGTAAGGCGGTCCATCAAGCCTTCGCGCTCGGCAATCCCACCACCCCGCGGACCGTAGAGACCGACGGCGTGGACCTCATCGAGATACGTCATCGCGCCGTGGGCATCGGCAACATCACAGATTTCGGCGATCGGCGCGATATCACCATCCATCGAATAGACGGACTCGAAGGCTACCAGCTTCGGTACATCGGGATCGAGTTCGCTGAGCTTGCGGTCGAGATCCTCGATATCATTGTGCGCCCAGATGCGCTTTTCGGCACGGCTATGACGAATGCCCTCGATCATCGAGGCGTGGTTGGAGGCATCGGAAAGGACAACACAGCCCGGCATTTTCGAGCCCAAGGTCGCCAAGGCCGCCCAGTTTGAGACATAGCCTGAGGTGAAGAGAAGGGCGTCTTCCTTGCTGTGAAGATCGGCAAGCTCCTCTTCGAGCAGGACATGATAATGATTGGTGCCAGAGATATTGCGGGTACCGCCGGCACCAGCGCCGCAACGATCGATTGCTTCATGCATCGCCGCAAGCACGGCCGGATGCTGGCCCATCCCGAGATAGTCATTGGAGCACCAGACCGTGACGCGCGAGACACCGTCATCGCCATAGCAACGGGCTTGAGGAAAAGAGCCTCGCTCGCGCTCTAGATCGGCAAAAACGCGATAGCGACCTTCCTGACGAAGGCTATCCAACTCAGCGCGAAAAAATCCCTCATAATCCATTGCTAGGCTCCCTCAGGACAAACTTGTCACCGGCGCCGCAGTTGACCGCTGGCGGGTGAAGAGATTCCAAAGCGCGGTATCGCGAATTCGAAGCACCATAAACCAATGTTCGATCACACCGAGCACCACAAGACTCGCAACAAGCATCAGAGAACTTGTCACATATTCGTCACTTTTCCCAAGCCAAGCCGATGCGACGAGAAGCGCCACGGCAACTAATCCAAGTAAGATCGAGATCGGAAAAAGCAGGCTCACAGGTCCCTTGC
>CAYPOV010000081.1:0-15316 GCA_964412385.1 uncultured Geminicoccaceae bacterium | reverse complement strand
TTCCCGCGGGGAGAGTGTGAGAGGGGCCTTCGTAAGGCCCTTCTCACAGCCTTGTCTAATCCTGGCTTACCGCGCGCGTTGCGACGCCGTGCAGGCGACGGCGGCCATGTTGAGGATGCCGCGGACCGTGACCGAGGTGGTGAGGATGTGGATGGATTGCGCGGCACCGAGGATGATCGGCCCGACGGAGACACCGCCCCCCAATTGCTTGAGAAGATTGAAGGCGATATTGCCGGCATCCACTGAGGGCATGACCAGGAGGTTGGCTTGGCCTCGGAGTTCGGAATGGGGAAAGGTTTGCGAGCGCAGTGCCTCCGAGAGAGCCAAGTCCGCCTGCATTTCCCCTTCGATTTCGAGGGTTGGCATCTCGTCCCGGATGATACGGAGGGCTTCTTTCATCTTGCGCGCGGCGGGGGACAGCCGGCTGCCGAAGTTAGAATAGGAAAGAAGAGCTACTTTGGGAACAACCCCAAAGCGGCGGACTTCCTCAGCGGCAAGGCGGGTCTGCTCGGCGACATCTTCTGGCGTGCTGTCTTCATTGGCGTGGGTATCCACCATGAAGTAGGTGCCGCGCGGCAGGATCAGCACTTGGAGAGCGGCAAACCTACGGATTCCCGGCCGCATGCCCACGGTTTCCTGAATGCGGCTGAGGTGGCGATGGTAGCGGCCGAGAGGACCGCACAAGACGGCGTCGACCTCGCCGCGGCGCAGCATCAGACCGGAAAAGACGCTCGGATCCGAACGGGCGGCGAGGCTCGCTTCTTCAGGACGAATGCCGTCCCGTGAGCGCAAGCGATAGTAATCCTCGGCATAGCCTTCGGTGTCCGCCACCTCGCTAGGCTCGACAACGTCGAAATCCTGATCGATGGCGATGGAGAGCGAAAGCTCGCCGATCCGCCGTTCGATCACCGCGCGCCGGCCGATGAGCACAGGCCGTGCGATCCCTTCGCCGACGATTTGCTGGGATGCCTGAAGAATGCGGTCCTCTTCACCATCGGCGAGGGCGAGGCGTTTGGGATGTTCCTTGGCAAGATCGAACACAGGCTTCATGATATAGCCTGTGCGGAAAACGGTGGCCGAGAGGCGCTCATGATAGGCGCGGAAATCTTGGATCGGCCGGGTCGCCACACGGGTATCCATAGCAGCCTTGGCGACCTTCGGCGCGATCTCGACCATCAGGCGAGGATCGAAGGGTTTGGGCAGGAGGTAATCCCTACCGAAGGTCAGGGATTGACCGCCATAGGCGCGTGTCACGACGTCGGATGCGGCTTTGCGGGTAAGCTCGGCGATGGCATAGACGCAGGCCTTCTTCATTTCCTCATTGATGGTGGTGGCGCCGACATCGAGCGCACCTCTGAAGATGAAGGGAAAGCAGAGGACATTGTTGACCTGATTGGGGTAGTCGGAACGGCCCGTGGCAATGAGCGCATCGGGACGGACGGCGCGCGCCTCCTCGGGCCGAATTTCGGGATCGGGGTTGGCAAGGGCAAGGATCATGGGATTGGGCGCCATTTCCTTGACCATCTCTGGCTTGAGCACGTTGGGTGCCGAGAGGCCCAAGAACAGGTCGGCGCCTACGATGACATCGCCAAGCGCGCGCGCATCGGTCTTTTGAGCGTAGCGGGCCTTATACTCATCCCATTGCTCGGTGCGCCCCTCATAGACGACGCCGACGATATCCGTGACGAATATGTTCTCTTTCTTGGCACCGAGACTGACCAGAAGATCGAGGCAGGCGAGAGCGGCCGCACCGGCGCCCGAGCAGACGATCTTCACGGTCTCGATGGATTTTTCGACAAGCTTCAAGGCGTTGGTTACGGCGGCCGCACAAACAATCGCAGTGCCGTGCTGGTCATCGTGGAAAACCGGGATTTTCATCCGCTCGCGGAGTGCCTTTTCGATGATGAAGCATTCCGGCGCTTTGATGTCTTCGAGATTAATCGCACCGAAGGTGGGCTCGAGGCGTGTCACGGTATCGATGAACGCTAAGGGCTCGCGTTCCTCGATTTCGATGTCGAAGACGTCGATGCCCGCGAATTTCTTAAAGAGGACAGCCTTCCCTTCCATCACCGGTTTGCCGGCAAGGGCTCCGATATTGCCGAGGCCGAGCACGGCTGTACCATTACTGATCACGGCGACGAGGTTGCTGCGGGCGGTATAGTCGGCGGCGGTCAGCGGGTCCTTGGCGATCTTCCGACAGGCGGCGGCAACGCCGGGCGAATAGGCAAGAGCCAGGTCACGCTGTGTGGTGAGCGGCTTGGTTGCCTCGATGCGCAGCTTTCCGGGCGGTTCGGCGCGGTGATATTCGAGGGACGCCTCGTCGAGATTCTCGCGATCCATGATCTTCCTTTATTGGCGTTGTTATACCGACACGGTGAGGACGGGGCATTTGGATTAACGTCTCCACCTTGTATAAGAAGATCATTTACGTCCTATTCGCGACGGGCTTGTGACAAAAACCGAAGAAATGCGGCCGTGAGTTGAGTTTTCTAGCTCAAACGTGTCCCAGCGTTATTCCGCCGCGATGGCAATCTGGGAGGTGTAGCCGGCCGGATCCTTATGTATCGATCCGTCCTTCATGATCATGGCGAGGCGCTCGCCGCCGACCAGAATATCGAGATCTTTGAGAGGATCGCCGTCGACCAAGAGAAGATCGGCGAGGAAGCCTTTGCGGATTTGGCCGAGTTCGTCGCCCATATCCATGATCTCGCCGCCGACTTGGGTGGCGCAGAGGATCGCTTCCATCGGTGTATAGCCAAAAAAGCGCACGAAATGGCCGATATCGCGGGCATTGGTGCCTTGCGGCGTGAAGATGAAGCCATAATCGCCGCCGACGACCGAACGGATGCCGCGTTTGCGCACCTGCTCATAGGTCTTGCAGTAGTTTTCGAAGCCGCGCTTGAAGCCCATGAACTCGACAACATCGTCGGTCATGCCGTGCTGCTCGCTCTCGAACACGACATTGTGGATGAGGCCCACGGCAGGGCCGACAAAGATCTTGTCCTTTCGCGCTTCCAGCAGGTCGAGGGCTTCCTCATCGCAGGATTCGCAGTGATAGATGACATCGACACCATTGCGTGCGGCGCGCTTGACCGATTCAGCCGAGCGGCAATGGGCGGCGATCTGGCGGTTGAAATCATGGGCGACTTCGCAGGCGGTTGCCACCTCGGCATCGCTCATCGTGGTGATCTCGCCCTTGGCGTGGGGGATGAAGTCGTCGCCCGAGATGTTGATCTTGAGATTATCGACGCCTTCGCGAATGCACATCCGGCAGACCCTGCGGACCTCGTCGCAGCCATCAGCGATCAGCGCGAAGCTGTCTCGATACTGGTGCATGCGCCGCTCGTCGCCAAGCCCGGCGGTCACAGTGATCTCGGGGCTGGCAGCGCGGATGCGGGGGCCTTTGAGGTGGCCGGCATTGATCTCGTTGCGCACCACGACGTCGAGCCGGACCTTGCAGGCTGCCGCCGCATAGATCGAGGTGAAGCCACAATTGAGCAGTAATTCGGCATTGCGGGCCGTGGCCAGCACATGTTCTTCGGGCGGGATGTCGCCCAATTCGGTCGTGGTCGAGGCATTGGTGAAGCTCATATGGCAATGGCCCTCGACCATGCCCGGCATCAAGGTCATGCCGTGGGCATCAATTTCACGCTCGGCGCGGTCGCCGGCGATCTGATTATCGCCCTTCGCCACTTCCTGGATGCGATTGCCTTGGACCAAGACCTCACCAAGGAAGGGCTCGTCGCCACTGCCGTCGATGATCTTGGCATTGCGGATCAAAGTTGCGCTCATAACAGCCTCCAACTGTCTCAATCGTTGCCGATCGACGCCTTTCGATAGTCGCCTTTTTGGCTCGATCGTTTCATAGAGAATACCGGGAATGATCAAACGCGTCGATATCCAATCCGAGGGGCTTGAGGGCAGCAGCGTGATGACAACCGCAGCGCTGCATTCACGCTTGGAGAGACTCAGCGAACGAACCGAGCACTGCGTTGGCCGCGGGCTCCGGCTGCGCCCTCATGATCCGTTTTCGACCCTCCGGCAGATCCGCACATCGGTGCTGGCGGTTTGCGAGGACGAGGCGCTTGCGGCATCGGCACCAGAGGTCGAGCCGGGATCCTTGGCCTGGGCCATGCTCTGGCCGTGGTACGTTTTCGCCGCCACGCTCGAGATGGTACAGCTAGGTGTGGCGACACGGGCTGCCGCAATGATGCGGATTCTTGAAGAGGCGGAGGCGGTCGAGATTGAGCTCCGACTGGCCCGCAGAACGCAAACGCGCTATGAGCCGCGATAACAATCTGAGCCGAGGCATGTCATGAGCGAATTCATCACCACCGAGCTTCAACAATTGCGCATCGATCTTGCCGCCGCTTTTCGTTGGTCGGCCCGTCTCGGCTTCAACGAAGGCGTGTGCAATCACTTCAGCCTAGCGATCGACGACACGGGCGAGCGCTTTTTGATCAATCCCTACCGCTTCCATTTCAGCGAAATTCGCGCCTCGGACCTCCTCCTGATCGATATCGACGGCAATGTGCTCGAGCCTGAAGGCGCCGCCGCGCCGGAGCCCACCGCCTATTTCATCCACGCCTGGCTGCATCGCAAGGTCCCCCACGCCCGCTGCATTCTTCACACTCACATGCCCTATGCGACCGCCCTCACCTCGATTGAAAACGGCAAGCTTGAGCCCTGCAATCAGGTGGGGCTGCGCTTTTACGACCGCATTGCCTATGACAACGAATATGGCGGCATCGCTCTCGATGATGCCGAAGGCGAGCGGATCGCCAATGCCATGGGCAATCGCGATATCATGTTCATGGCGCATCATGGTGTGACCGTGATTGGCAACAATGTCGGCGAGGCCTTCGACCGCCTCTATTATCTCGAGCGCACCTGTCAGAATCAGGTTCTCGCCATGAGCACCGGGCGGACGCTCAGGCGCGTTCCCGAGGATATGGCGCGCAAAGCCGCCCAGCAGATCGCCGGCGAAGAGGCGGAATCGGCAGAGGCCCATTTCACGGCCCTCAAGCGCATTCTCGATCGCGAAGACCCCGACTACCGCCACTAGCATGGATGTCTAGCATCACCTGATGTCGGGCCTTGTTGCCTGGCGCGGGGTCGCTGCGGCGATTGCCGCGATCTCGGCCTATGCGTTGACGGTGAGCCTATCCTACACGCTGCTTTCGCTGGTCCTGGATCGAGAGGGCTATTCGGAAGCCTTGATCGGCCTTAATGCCGCGATGACACCGCTCGGCATCATCGTCTCCGCACCGGTCATGCCGGCACTGGCCGGAAGATATGGCGGCTATCGCGTGATGATGGCCTCGCTCGCAAGCGGTATCACCGTTCTCATTCTCTTGGCGGCCTTTCCGAACATTATCCTTTGGTTCTTCCTTCGCTTTGTCTTCGGTGCTGTCGTCAATGGCGTCTTCGTGGTGAGCGAGACCTGGATCAACCAGCTCGCACCGACTCGAATGCGCGGACGCATCATCGCCATCTACGCGGTTTCGGCTTCGGTGGGCTATGCCGCAGGCCCCACCATTCTTGCAGTTATCGGCAGCCAAGGATGGCTTCCCTTTGCGGTTGCCGTGGTGGGCGCAGTCCTCGCCATGGCGGTCATTATTCCGGCGCGCCGAGAGCTGCCGCCGGTCCATTCGGGCTCGATGCGAAGTTTCTGGCGGTTCTTGCCCTTGGCCCCAACGCTCCTCCTCGGAACGGGCGTCGTCGGACTGTTCGATCAAACCGTCCTCGCGCTGCTGCCAATCTATGGGATCGAACTCGGCATGATCGAGGCCAAGGCAGCGCTCGCAGCGGGCGTGCTCATTGCCGGCAACATTCTGCTCCAGTTTCCGATCGGCTGGATCGCCGACCGCTGCCCCCGACGATCGGTTCGACTTGTACTCGCCATCCTCGCTGCCCTTTGCGCGTTGTTCCTACCATACGCGATGCATCAGAGCGTGTTCCTATGGCCGCTTCTGATCCTTTGGGGTGCAGTCGCCTTCGGCGTCTACACAGTGTCCCTCGCCGAGCTGGGCGATCGTTTCGAAGGCGAAACGCTGCTCGCCGGCAATGCCGCCTTCGCGCTCGTCTGGGGTGTGGGAGGCCTCATGGGTCCCGCCGTCAGCGGCACCGCCATGAGCGCTTTCGGGCCCATCGGTTTCCCCACGACCCTCGCCTTCTGGTTCGTACTTCTTACGTTCATGATCGTCTGGCGCCGCAAAGCCGTTGCATAGCAGGTGCGTCGAACGCCCCAAAAAAAAATCAGATCACGGCTTCCAGGACGCCGAGCTGCGTGGGAGGCGGAGATCGTCGTCGACCACGACCACTTTATTGGGTAGGTCTGGGCTCCAGTCCCAAAAGACAATGTTCGTGGCGTTCTCAGCGACCCCTGTTGCAAAGCTTGGCACGCGTATACCGCAAAATCCATCGGCAATCAGGCGATCGGCCAAGGCCTGGGAGGCTGGAATGAGGCCATCATTCATTTGCTGTTCCCATTGTGAACAAGTCAACATCTCATCGTCGATAGCGAGTGCCGCTCGCGTCGCGAAATCCGTCACGTCAACAATATTGTCGCAATCGACTTCGTACTGGCAAACCGTGAGAGGCTGAAGTGGTCGTCCAAGCGGCATTGTCTCACGGATGGCTGTCAATGGATCCATTGACGTGTAGAGGGCCGAAACACCACGGCGATTGAAGCGACCACCGAATTCGCGGGCACCCTCACCCGATAGCGGCGTCCAGGACCATCGGGGGTTGTGAGCGCGATACACGGCACCCAGGAATCTCATGTGTCAATGGCCCGCTAGGCGTAACCACCTGCCATAACGCGGTCCAAATAGCGATGGACGTAGTCGCCCTTGCCGTCGCGTACCAGTTGGTCCGGCGTCATGCCGCCGAAGCCTGGCAAGGCTTCCGAGCGGAACCAAGCATAAGCGCCAAGCTTGGAACCAGTGTGGGCCTCGACCCGGTTGAGGATCTCGACCATCTGGCGCAACCGCATCTGGGTCTTGGGTGCGCGAATCCGCTCGGAACGCGAGAGCGCGTCCCGACTGAGACCGAGCGTGCTCGCGATTTCTCCCCGGGTCGTTCGCAAATCTTCGGCGATACGACGCGGCGAGAACAATTCGTTTTCGATGTAGCCACTAATTTCCATAAGAACCTCACCCATTTTGACACAATATAGCGTCAGATGATGTGGCAGCAACCGTGTTCATGCAATACGGGAACAGCAGATCCAGCTCTCTCGGCGAATGTCCCGAAGAGTTCAGGCGGCGATGCCGAGGAACCCGCCTTCGGAGAGTTGGTTTTCGAAGCGATCGACGCTCATCGAAGGGGCAATGAGATAGCCCTGGGCGATATCACAGTTGAGATCGGCTAAAATGTCGAGTTGCGCCTTGTGCTCGACCCCCTCAGCCACTGCGATTAGACCCAGATCGTGAGCGAGAGCGATTGTCGAGCTGATGATCTTCCGATCAGCACGATTGTCGCAAAGACCATGGACAAAGATCTGATCGATCTTCAGCTCATCGATAGGCAACCGGCGCAACAGCGTAAGAGACGAAAATCCTGTGCCGAAATCATCAAGAGCTATATTCACACCAGCATCGGAGAGCGCCTGAATGCTGGCAACGGCAGGGCCAGGGGTCTCCAGCATAACACTTTCCGTCACCTCGATGGTAAGACGCGACGGATCGACCGAATCCGCACTCAGTCTATCCAGGACAGTGCACGCCAAAGCATGATCATCGAAGCTACGTGCGGACAAATTGAGCGCAAGATCAATGTTGAGGCCTTTGATCTTCCACTCGGCGAGCATGCGCACAGCTTCGACCACGCTCCACTGAGTGATTTCATGGATGAGGCCCGATGATTCCGATTGTGGTACGAATTGGTCCGGAGGGATCAAGCCGCGCGTGGGATGGTGCCACCGCAACAAGGCCTCGGCGCGCAGAATTTTGCCGCTCCTGATGTCGAGTTGAGGTTGGAGTTCAAACTTGAACTCTCGATCCCGCACCGCCAAACGGACATCGCCCCCGGGCGCCAGTTGACGCACCGAGTTTGGATCGACCGTTGGATTATAGACCGCAATCGAGCTTTCACCTCGTTTCGCGGCATACATCGCGACATCGGCCCGTTGCAGGAGTGTAGCACGGTCCGTCGCATGTTCGGGCAACATGGCGATGCCGACCGACGTTCCGATCTTAGGCGTGAAACCGTCGTCGAGAACAAAGGGATCACGAACCGAGGCAACGATCCGCTCCGCCATGGACCACGCCGCCTCGAGCCCCTTTCGCGCCGGCAGCAGAACGGCAAACTCATCGCCCCCAAGACGCGCAACCAGATCGTCCTCGCCGGCGACCTTCAAGAGCCTTTGAGCAAAGTCGACGAGCACCCGATCACCGACATGATGGCCGAGCGTATCATTCACATCCTTAAATTTATCGAGGTCGAGAAGCAGCAGGATGGCCTGATTCTTCTGTGTCCTTGTGAGGAGATGCTCATCGGGCAAGTCTTGCAGCCGCTCGACGGCTTGATCGATCGCCTCACTGAGATAGGCCCGATTGGGAAGTCCCGTGAGTGCGTCATGTCTTGCCTGATGACGAAGCCAATTCTCTTGAGCCTTGAGAGCCGAGATGTCGCGCGCAATCAAGACATGCCGGGCCGGCCCCGCTTCCTGCAAGACACTCCAAGAAATCTCGATCACCATATCCCGACCATCGCCTGACCGGGTTTCGATTTCAAAGCTCCGCCGATGCGCCGAAGCCTCTTCATTGAGTGCCCCGCTTTTCGGTTCGCCCTGCCCATCATCTCCGACAAGATCTTCAATCTCAGAAAGCTTCGGAAAAACGGCTTCGATGGTACGACCCACCAATTCGCAATCTTCATAGCCGAACATCTGGTGGGCGGCGCGATTGGCCATGACAATCCGGCGCTTGTCGTCGAGTGCGATCACCGGATCGAAGCTTTCTTCGACAATTCTGCGCGTGAGTGCATCGGCGCGACGCAAAGCCTGCTCGTTTTGTAGGGCCAGGCGCGCTTGGTCATGTTCCAGCACGCGCTGAAACTCCTGGACATATTGATCCAGAAGCGACGTTGAGCGGCGTGACAATGAGTCCAGCAAGACACCATCCATTGTGGAGCCCGACGATGACATGGTTCGTCTGCCTGCCAGGCTCAGGCGATCGGCAACCTCGTTCGGTTTATCATCGCACTTGATTAATATAGGGTTAGTCGGGCGCGCTCAAAATTCGGCCAAGCCCTAACGCACCGACGGCAACGAAGCGGTCACCAACATTTCCGTCGGTAGGTGCGTTCTCTCCAGGGAATCGTGCGGCTTTGGCTGCACTAGTCCATCCGTTTCGCCAGCATCTCTCGAAGCTTGACCGTGTCCGCATGAAACCGCCGGATGCCGTCATTGAGCTTGTCCGAGGCCATGGCATCGCTGGTCATCTCCCAACGGAACGTTGCCTCATCGATCGGCACCGGCGCGAGCTTCATCTTGCGGCTGTCTTTGGGATCGAGCTTGCGCTCCAACTTGCCGTCATCGTTTTCAAGTGCTTCCAAGAGCTCTGGACCAATTGTCAGACGATCGCAGCCGGCGAGTTCTTCGATTTCACCGACATTGCGGAAACTTGCACCCATCACCACAGTATCGTGCTCGAAATGTTTGAGGTAGTGGTATATTCTCGTGACGGAGACGACACCCGGATCTTCGTGAGGTACAAAATCCCTGCCTTCGGCAGCCTTATACCAATCGAGAATTCGGCCGACGAAAGGCGAGATCAAGAAGGCTCCCGCCTCGGCACAAGCCGCCGCCTGAGTGAGGCTGAAAAGCAGGGTCATGTTGCAGTCAATACCCTCCTCCTGGAGAGTTTCCGCGGCGATGATGCCTTCGAAGGTGGCAGCGATCTTGATCAGAACACGCTCCGGCGGGACACGCAGCTCGCGATAGAGATCAATCAGATAGCGCGCCTGATCGGTAGTGGCAGCGGCATTAAATGAGAGCTCGGCGTCAACCTCGGTCGAGACCCGTCCCGGAACGATTTTGGTGATTTCAGCACCGACATTGACGGCGAGCTTGTCCGCCGCTTGGCGAACACGATCGCCCGGACGCTTCTTCGCCCATTTGATGGCATCTTTGACCAAATGTGCATAGGCTGGGTGGTCAGCTACTTTGAGCAGCAAGGATGGGTTCGTCGTGGCATCCTCGGGTGAGAAACGCTTGATGGCGTCGATATCACCGGTGTCCGCGACCACCACGGTCATGTCGCGGAGCTGATCGAGTTTCGATGCGTGACCGGCTTTTGCCGCCTTGGCTGCCTGGGGACTCATGGGGATCTCTCACTTGTAGTCAGGGATGCGGGACGTGCTCGCCCCACGCGCAATGATGCTATCTTAACCGGAAAGCGCCCAGTGATCCATCCAGCACCTCGGCTTCTTGTCGAACTCGGTGCGTCTAGGCACCGATGGGCTCACCCTCAACGGTGATGCGATGCATCAAGCGGCGTTCGCCTTCATAGTCGTTGAGAGCACGATGCCACGTCGCCCGGTTATCCCAAAAAGCAATCGAGCCCGGCTGCCAGTTGAAGCGGTAGGTACATGCAGGCGAGGTGCCGATCCCGCCCAGATAGTCAATGAGCGGCCGGCTCTCCTCGCGGGTCCATCCTTCGAAACGAACCGTGAATTGCGGGTTTACGAACACCGACTTCTTGCCGCTGATCGGATGGCGAATGATGACCGGATGAACAGCATCTTGGGTCGCTTCATCATAATTGCCGACGCGATCTTGAAGATCCGCACTGTTTTCGACCTTACCGCCACGGCCAAAGACATGCCTGCTGGAATGGACGGCGCGCAGGCTCTCGAGCGTGGTTCTGAGACCGTCAGAAAGCTGCTCGTAGATCTTGGCACAATTGGCAAAAAATGTGTCACCGCCCTGTTTCGGGGTCTCGCGGGCAAGCAGGACGGAGCCCATGGCAGGCACCTCGTCATAGCTGTGATCAGTGTGCCATTCACTGCCGATATTGTTCTTGTGATGCGGTTCCTTGCGCACCTCGGCAATCTCGGGATGACTGTCGAGCCGTGCGAAGAACCGGTTGATATTGATCGGCCCGAAGCGTGCGGCGAAGGCGATGTGATCTTCGGGCGACACGTTCTGATCACGAAAGAAGAGGACGCCATAGTCACCCAAAGCTTGGCGGAGTGCTGAGATATCCGCTGCATCCTCAAGCTTGGCGATGTCGACATTCTCGACGAATGCTCCAACACCATTGTCATTGGGTTTCAGCGACATTGCCGATGCCGTCATGATAAGCCTCCGTTGTGTTGCCAAAGCAAAATCTCGTTGGCGTTATTGTGGCTCGCTTGGCCCGGCTATTCAAGCAGCCGCCAAGGTTTGTCGTGCAAAGGCTTGGCGACGGGCCTCTTCAATGCGGGCAAGGATCTCTTCACCCGGGAGATCATGCACCTCGCCTTCGGGTCGGGCCATGTTGACCCAGATATCGAAGAGATCGTTGATCGTGATCGTCTCGGGCGAGCGCGCCAAGACGACGATATCGGACTCGCCGCCCTCCCCCTCGGCCGGCACGCGGTGCAGAAACCCCTTGTCCTTGAGAAGATCCGTGAGTTCGCGAATGGTCGCTTCCGGCACCCGCATTTCTTGTGCAATCTCATCGATATGCGCCGGCTCGCCATGCTCGAACCGTTCGCGCACCGCCGCAAGGATCGTAAGCAGCCAGCGCGGATCGCACAATTCGCGCACCTCCATCGAGCGCTTGCCCGATCCGATTTCCTGATTGGGCGAGACGGTCTGTATCACATAGACCACTTCGAGCCCGAACAGCACGATCAGCCAATTGAGCCAGATCAGCATTAGGGCGAGCGGAACTAGCGCCAAGGCACCATAGAGCGAAGCCCCCGCATAGCCCCCAACATAGATCGAAAACAGCTCCAAGAGCCCGACCCAAGCAAGGGCCGAGATGACAGCACCGATCGCGGCGGACCTAAGTCTGACATTGGCATTGGGGATCAGGAGATACATCAGGTAAAACACGATCCAGGTCGTCACCATGGGTGTGACGAAGGCGATCGGCGGTGCGAGCCAGGCCGTGACTTCCTGGTTCTGGAGAAAACTGACGGCACGGCTTTGCGCGACCTGCCCCGAGATGATCACCAGGGGGGCCAATGTGATGGTGGTATAATAAAGTGGCAGTCTTAAGTGCCATGGCCGCGCTTGCGACGCTCCGAAGATCTGATTGAAGGCCTGCTCGATCGTCACCAAAAGAGCCGTTGCCGCATAGAGAAACACCAAGACACCGATCGCACCAATGCTGCGAAAGTCGATGTTTTGCAATTGCGTCAGAAAGTTGGACACGGTCTCGTCGACGCGGTTGAGCGTGGCGCTGAATTCTTCGCGGTCCTGAGATAACTGGTCCGGTGTCTCGGGCCTATGCTCCTCCCCTTCGAGCCACTGCACGGCAACATCAGCGACAAGGGTTTTGAACGCCTCCTGCTCATCCGGTCCCACAAAGGTGCGAAGGATGACAAGCACCAGCGCCAAGGTCGGCAACATCGAGAAGAGTGTGTGATAGGTCAGGGCCGCTGCGACCTGGCCAGCCTTGTCTTTTTGGATCTCGCGAATGCCCAGGCTCACCGCCGAGATGGCAAACCTTACGGAATGGCGCGAATCCAGATTGTTGCGCTTGATCCAGTTCTTGATCCAATCGATCATGGCAAAAAGGCCCTTCCAGCTCAGGCAGCGCCTTTCTCCATGCCGATAAATCCTTGTCCGTCAACGCAAAATGGCCGTGATCGCAACGATCACGGCCAGTGTGCGCCTGCTTAGGCGTCAGACGTCGACCAGCGCGGAGGAAAAGCCGGTGATGATCCCCTCGCCATCGATCGCCAGAATTTGGATATCTTCGTTGAAGTGATTGTCTTCCGCGTCGAAGCTGATGTCTTCTTTGGCGAAAATCGTCACGCCATCGCCGCTCAAATCCTGATAACGCAGGCTGAACGGATCGGCATCGACGAAAGTGGCCGGGCTAGCAAAAACGTTGGGGGCGTTGGTGATTACGTCAGAAAAATCAAAGCGGCCGTTTAGGAGTGTGTCGACCTGCGGCGGCGGTGTGAAGGTTGCGGCCTCGACACCGAAGCTGCCGATCGCACGAGCCCCTTGCTCAATGGCCACATAGCCCACGGTCTCTTCCACATGGCTGCCGCCGATTGTGTTGATCTCATCCTCCTGCATGCCAACGAACGCCCCGTCCGCAGTGATGGCATTGTGGCGTGTCGTCAGGAAGCCAGCCTCATTGTTGGTTTGAACCTGGCTCATCAAGACCGGGGCCGCATCAAATCCTTCACCGAAATCGATGAACGAAAAACTATCACCCGCAAAATTAGTGGCCGACACCTCGCCCGCTTCGAGCGTCGAGCCATCAGCGAGGATATAGTTGCCGGCCTCGACCACCATATAGCTCACATCTTCGGCACCGGGGTGAATGCCGTCCTTGTCGCTTGATTCGACAATAAAGAGCTCGAAAGTGTTGGATGTGATATTGTCAAGGCGCACCACGGACGCCTCACCGCCATTAAAGGACGGCGTCTGCGCGATGACCACCGGATTGACGTAAGTATTCGCCAGCGTGACCGTAATCGGCTGCTCGGTCAGGCCCGAAACCCGCCCCACCTCGCCGATGGGGACCGCGGGAGGAATGTCATCATTGGTTATCACGGCAACGGCCGAACCATTGAGGATGTCGTAGAGTTGGCTTGCTTCCGTGCCGAGGCTGAGATTGACCGCAAAGCTTTCATCAGCCTCGATAGTCGTATCACCAGATACGTCAATTGTGATCGATTTGGACGTTTCTCCGGCTGCGAACGTGACTGTACCGTTCGGAAAAATCCCGGCGAAGTCGGATGCATCGGCAGGGTTTCCGCCTGTACCTGTTACGGCATAGTTGACGTCAACCGGCAAATCCGATTCGGGTCGGGAGACCGTGAAAGTGAAGCTTGTGGAGGCGTCATCTCCCTCTTGCAATGAGGTTTGTTCAGTGGCGATCGAGAGTAAGGCGCGCGCTGTTTCGTCGACAGGCACGGTATCTACGATGGGATCATAGATCTGATCCGACGCAACAGCAGCATCGATGTAAGAAGGGTCCTGTGTTAGTGCAAAGTCAAGGATCGCCGCCTCGCGCAGTATCTCGTTGTCGATGCCGGCAGCATCAACTGCTGCTATCGCTGCGGCAAGAACGTCCGGAGGTAAGAGGTCGACCGTTATGGTTCGCCCCGGAGGAGCGTAGGGCATAAACGGCCCGTCGAGCAGAGTCGTCGTCGTGTCTAGAACCCAGCTATTGGCGTAGGCACCATAGAGAGTCTCGACGGGTACCGGGGTCGAGAGCACCGTGCCGTCCGCCAATGTCAAATCATTGGAAGGATTGCCGTCGGCATTGCCAAGAAGCCCCTGGAACGAGCCTAAGGGGCGGCTCTCATCAATCCCGAGCGACAACGACAGGAAAGTAGAAAAACCGGTCACCAACAAGGTCTCACCGCTTGGATGAGTCAATAGCAAGCCCGATGGATCGCTAGTGATCGAACCAGCACCGACAGCAATCGCTTCACCGGGTGCCGGAATGCCGGTTTCCACACCATTGATCCTCAGGACAGGTGCGGCAGGATTGCTGTAGTCATAAGAAACACGAGTGCCGTCGACGACGGTCGCAACGGCGTCGATATATGACACAGCGTCACTCAGGGGCTTGGTTCGTATGTGGACTTCGTATGACGCCCCTTGCGTCGCACGTGCCAGAACAAATTCGCCTGCTGCCTGAAAGTCATAGGCGACATTGTCGAAAGTAATGAGATGTGGATCGCCGAACGTTCGCCCGCCGATGATATCGACGCCATCGTCACCAATGAAGAGACCGGCGGCGGCACCATCCGCAATCACAATTGAATCACGTATGTTTTCGAGACGTTCAGCCTCTTCGGAACCTGGAACCTCCGCGGCGATGAACGTGTCGTATTGGTCGGATGTATCGATCTCGAAGTCAAATCGTACATCTGTCGAGCCATCAGCACCCGTAAGCGTTACCGGAACAATGACCTCGCTTTGTCCCGCGGGCATGGTCACAATGGCATCGTTGAAGACAAAGCCTGGCGTTGTTGTGGACCCATCGAGATCGAGAATGACTTCGTAGTCGAGATTGCCGGACCTCTCAAAGGTATAAATTACAACCGCCTGAATGACAGTGGCAGTTAGAAAATCCTCGCGAATACTAATTTCCGTAATTGTATGCGTGATCACGCCATTGCGTACCTC
>CAYPOV010000080.1:0-15362 GCA_964412385.1 uncultured Geminicoccaceae bacterium | reverse complement strand
GATCGAGCTTGCGCTCGATCAGCCGTCTCTGGATATCATAGTCTGTTTCGATCAGCCGCTGGGTGCCTTCGAATGCCCGGACTGTCTCCATCATTCTGGTGATTTCGAGGACCGGCTGAACATTGGATTGCTCAAGCGCTCCTTGAATGATCCTCGAGCGGATTTCGGGCAGTGGCTCCTCCGGCGAGGCGAAATAGCCGCCGCGAGCCCGAGACATCTGCGCAGGGTCGGCAAATTCGACGGGAGCGATCCGTCCAAGAGGAGCGCCATCGAGGCTCACCGTGCCGTCCTCGGCTATCTCGATGTCACGTCGGCCGATAGGTATGGCGATCGGAGCCCCACCCTGATCGGCTAGCGGGTAGCCATCTGACGTGACGATCTCACCGACGTCACTGAGCTCGAAATGCCCGTTCCTGGTGTAAAGAAGACCTTCGGGCGTTTGCACGGGAAAGAATCCATCGCCTGTGATCGCAAGATCGAGGGCATTGCCTGTGGAGACGATCGCGCCCTCGCTCAGATCGCGATAGCGCTCTGCGGTTTCCACGAATGCGACTGCTTCGCCATCGGCTTCTCCGTTCAGCACCTCGGCAAATTGCAATCCTTCAGCGCGAAAACCGTTGGTACTGAGGTTCGCGAGATTGTTCGCGATGATTTCCATGCGCTCTTGAAGAACATCCATTCGGCTCAGCGCGACATATGATGTGGTATCCATTCCCAGTTCCGAATCAACGACCAAAGTCACGTCGCTTGTGCCCGAATTTGGTTAACGAAGCGTTGCCATCGATTCGTCGAGCAAGTTTCAAATCTGAAAGGAATCGTTAACCAAAATCTCCCACTAAGGAGACGAACCCGACATGGGTGCGAGATTCATTTCTGTTTGATGCTGGAGTGGCGGGATGGCCGACACAGAGACCGAAGAACCGAAGCCCAAGAAATCAAAGGCCAAGGTCGTTGTCGCCATAGTGGCCGCCCTAGTTCTTTTGGGCGGCGGCGGCACAGGAGCCGCATTCTTTCTAGGGCTGTTTGCCAACGACGCACCGGCCGCAGAACAAGGCGGCGAGACTAGCGACGAGGATGAGCACATCAATGCCTCAAGTCATGGCACGTCGAAGGGCGGAAAGGGTGATGGCAAAGTCGCGGCGGACGAGACCGGACCCGCTTTCCTCGATCTCCCGGATGTTATTGTCAATCTTTCCAGTAATGAGAAACGCATGCGCTTTCTGAAGCTTCGCGTCTCACTGGAGACCAAAGACGAGAAGATGGCGATGCGCGTCGGCAAATTGATGCCTCGCGTGCTCGATAGCTTCCAACTCTATCTCCGCTCGCTGACACCAGAAGACCTCTCAGGAGCCCGCGGCTTTCAGCAACTCAAGGAAGAGCTTGTCGCTCGTGTCAACCTGGCCCTCGGTCCAGAAGAAGTCGACAATGTCCTCATCAAAGAAATGCTGATCCAATAGGTCGGATCGCCACTACCATTGCAGAACGGCATCGAGCCATGACTGAAGACAACTCCGATCTTGACGAGGCTGAATCGGATACTCCGAACAAGGACGATGATTCACAGCCTGAGAGCACCCAAGGAGACTTCGGAGGCGAACTCGCGGCCGACTGGGCCCGCATCATGGCCTCGGACGATTTCGCCAAGGCCAATCCTCGGCCCTCCGCTGAGCCCAAGGAAGCCAAGACCGAAGACGAAAAAGACGAAATCGACAATCTTCTCGGTATTCACAGTTCGTCTCGCAATGAAACAAGAAGCGGGATGCTGGCGCTCGTCAATAACAATGACGTCAGCTATGAACGTCTTCCCATGCTCGAGGTCGTGTTCGATCGCTTCGAGCGAATATTAACCACAAGCCTCCGCAATTTCACTTCCGAAAACGTAGACATCAACGTCGACAATATCGTCGCCCAACGTTTCGGGGACTATTTAAACTCGGTCCCACTTCCCGCCATGATTGCCGTCTTTCGCGCCTCACAATGGGACAATTTTGGCCTGATCACCGTTGATGGACAGATGATCTTCGGCATTGTCGACGTTCTGCTCGGCGGCCGACGCGGCAACGCCACGACCAGAATCGAAGGCCGGCCCTATACAACGATCGAAGCTTCGTTAGTCGAACGTCTGGTCCGTCTGATCCTCGATGATCTCAAGGCGGCATTTGCTCCTATCACGGAAGTGGAGCTGCTTTTCGAACGTATCGAGACCAATCCTCGATTCGCCGCGATCACGAGGCCGAGCAACGCCTGTGTCGTCATGCAATTGCGCATCGACATGCAGGAACGCGGCGGTACCATCGAATTTGTCCTTCCCTATGCGACGCTTGAACCTGCGCGTGAACTCCTCATCCAGAAATTCATGGGCGAGCGTCTCGGACGCGACTCCATCTGGGAAAACCATCTTGCCCGAGAACTTCTCGAAACGGATCTCGAAATCGAAGCCGTCCTCTTCGAACAAGACATGTCGCTGCGTGACATTTCGGAATTTGAGGTTGGTACGACTCTGAGCCTGGGCACAACACCGGACGCGTCAATCGAACTAAGGTGCGGCGGCACAATCATGCTCACGGGCCGCGTCGGCCGTCGCGGTGATCGCTTGGGTATCATAGTCGAGGAGCGACATTTTGTTTCCGGAGAAATCAATGACGCTTGAGCTCGGAATTCAAAGCCTGATGTGCGCGCTAATGCTCCTTACGATTGTCTGGTGCATCTTGCTTTACCGACGGCTTCGGCGGCTCCGCGTCGATCGCGGAGAAATGGCGCTGTTCGTCGAATCACTCAACGACATGATCACCAAGGCGGAATCTGCCGTCACAGCACTCCAGCATGCGGGCCGTGAGGCCATCGCCGATCACGACCGCAGGCGCGAAGAAACACAGAACTGTTCGGAAGAGCTAGCTCGCGGCATCCAGATCGCCGCCAGAATGCTACGTCGTCTCGATGCGGCACTTGCGGGCGGCACACAGTCACTCGCCAAGATCCGCACTTCACAAGAGCCGGGACCACGAGATTCCACGCATCGCGCCGAGGAAACCGATGGCGGCAAGATCCCCCACAATGCCGAATCGTCACCTCTGGGTGCACCAACGGTCTCCAATGAGCATCAACTCTTCAGCGCTCTTGGCTCTCTGAGATAGCACAATGAAATTTGTTTCTCCTCACCCCAGTTTCATAAAATTTTCCAGACCGACCATATGGCGGACGGGATTACTCCTGCCTCTGTTGACCTCGCTTATCGTTGCACTCGGACTGGCAATCGAAATGACTTCGTTCACCGGAGGTACTTTCGGTAAGCGGGATAGATATGAACAGACAATGTCGATGGCGAGTCTCGAACCTGGACGCAGAAGTTCCCCCCTCGCGGCGAGCACGGCAACGCTAAACGAACCTACAGCACTCCAATTGGATGCTGTGTCCGCCAATCACCAAGCAGACCTTCTAACGTCCGACGAACCAGCAAACACTGGATTGTTGCCCTCTGCGGGACTAACCCACCCTCACGCTGGCCTCGAGTTACCTGTTGAAGAAATGTTGATCTTCCCGGAACCGGCCGCCGGTCCGAACGCCCCTCAATCCTGTATTCCCTTTGACGATCCGCTTGAGCAAGTGGCTCAAGATCTACTGCAAAAGAGCCGTGATCTCGATGACCGAGAAGACGAAATCGAGGTTAAGAGCCAGGCCATGTTGGTGATACGCGATCAACTCAAGGAAGACCTGGATAAACTGAACGAGCTGAAGGATGAGCTAAGTGTGCTTGTCGAGAAAGTGGACGAGCAAGAAGAGGAAAGGCTCAATCAAGTCGTCAAGGTCTATGAGACCATGAAAGCAAAAAGGGCTGCCGAGATTTTCAACCGACTGCACTTGAGTGTCATCATGCAGGTGGCAACCCGTATGCGCGAGGCCAAACTTGCAGACATCCTTGCTTCCATGGAACCTGACAAAGCCCAGGTCATCACGGCGCATCTCACGGCAAGAGCCATGGAGTCCAATCGTATCAACTAGACCACGCCCTGGGCCTGACACCGCCTCAATCCGCCCAATGACCTAACCACCGATAAGAGCTCCGCGATCAGAATTATATTCAATCCGATTTGCCTTCGACAAAAAATTCCAGAAATCTGGACCACTAATTCCTGGTAATAGTCTTTTCTTTCATAGAGTAACTTAACAGAAAAATCGGGATTATATAAGTGTACATGCTCACTCTAGAGTAGTCCCTCTTACTCCATTCGAAGCCACGAATAGTAACATGTGCCGACTTACCGACTAGAAAATCTGCTGGGGAAAAACGGTCCGCATTCCGATTCAGGATCTCATGCTCAAGCTTCACAATCTTTTCACTGCCTGGAGCTGATCCCATAATACCCGGCTTTCGCGGGACCGAACGGTATCGGCATTTGTAAGATTGAGGATTTCATATCCCTGTTTAAATGTACCCTTCGTCTATGTTGACGTCAGTTTTCGTGCTTACTCTGATGTTAGGCGAGACTAGGGAATTGAACGAAGACTCTCACAAAAACTTCAACGAAGACAATGAATGACCATTCTTCACAGAGACTTTCCCCGAGTAGCTCGTTAAAAACATTCCGAGTACCCACAAACGAACTATAAATTCACGGCGATAGACAAATTCACTAGTGAAACAACGAGAAAATTCTAGGCTACTGCATTCTTGTGTAATTCATTCGAGCGCCAGTCTAACTTTAGTGTGGCGTGCATCTGATCTCTTGCCGCCAGATGCATCTGTTCTTCTTGAAAGAAGAGAATGAGGAGCATGCCATAGAATGTCCCCATCTTCGCACCGACAATAACACTTGTCATGCTGGCTAGCAGGCAAAATAGTGCCAGGAAAAATGTATACGACAGTAACCCGGTCAAGCGATAGAAACGATAGCCATTCACCAACATTCCAATGAGCATGGCTGCGAATAGGATAACCGCGACCGCGCCATTTTCGAACCAAACCTGTAGCCACAAATTGTGCGCATGGGCGGGCGACCAGGCACCCCAGAGCGTGGCAAAGTAACCCGGATATGTTGCAAACCCATAGCCCTGGATCGGACGATCGACAATTTGGTTCCAGGTGACTTCCCAGACCAATGTTCGTCCTGAAAGTGTTTCGTCTTGCTCACCTCGAGAGAGCAAGGGGAGGATGATGTCGACCAGGACAAAGAGACTAGCCGCACAAACCGCCCCGGCGGCGAGAACATAAATCCGCGCCGGACCACGGATATACATAAAGAAGACTACGAATACGGTAAGCATGAAATAGGCGCTAAAGGCACGTACTTTGGTGGCGACCAAGGTGATTAGCGCCAAGACGATGAACCCCGCAATCAGTCCAAGGTAGCTAGTATCGCCGCAGCGCTGACGATTGAGGTACCAGACAAGTGCGAGAAGGATCGCCATGACGCATACAAACCCCAGCATTTGTTCGTGGAGCATGACACCCTTGAGACGCCAAATATCCGTCCTTGAAAGCGCCCACCTCACCCCTCCAGCCAGCAACACCCAGCTCGACACAAAGACGATCAAACAGGCGGCAAAAAAGACGCGAACTGTCTTATAAACAGGCTCATTGGCAAGCGAGAGGGCCGTCAAATAGAAAATCCACATCATCAGGATGTGGGCCTTGCCCTCGCCTGGCGAGACCGACCAAAATTGACCGATCGTCATCCAAATCAGATAGCCCAAGAAACAGAGCGAAGGCACACTCAGCGCAACACGCGTGTCAGCACGCAGTATCGGTGGAAGCCGAATAAGCATCACGGCGGCGGCAATGGCGAGTACCAACGGCGTCCATACCCGCCGTTCCTCCTCACCTACCCGTGGGCCATCGGCATTGATCAAAAAGAGCGCCAGCATAACCAGCGCAAGTGTTAAGGTCCGCATCGAGAGGAATCGTCCAAAATCGTCGACACACAATCATCTGCAATAGCGCCGACAAGATTGGCACGATTTGGTTACTAGATTCCCAACGCCTTCTTCAACCCAGAGGATTCTCCGAGAAAAGCCTTACTCCGTACCCCAGATGTCAAATTCGAAATATTGCTGGGCGATGACATCATAGGTGCCGTCCTGGCGGATCGCGTCGATGGCCCAGTTGAGTTCGTCGACGAGTTCCTCATTCCCTCGCGCCACAGCAATACCGATTCCCTCTCCGAAATAGCGAGGATCGTCAAAGCTCGGACCAACCATGGTGTAGTCATGCCCGCTCGGGCGTGACAGAAAACCTCCATGAAGGGCGAGACTATCGGCAAAGACCAAATCAATGTTGCCGGATACGAGTTGATCGAGAGCCAGAGGAAGCGTCTTAAACGACCGAATCGTGCCAATTCCAGTCGGATGATCACCAAGATAGTGCGCTTCGGTCGTGTTGCTTTGCACACCCACAATCAAGTTTTCCATGCCCTGCCACCGGCGGCCACTGAGGCCAAAATTGAAACTTCGATTTCGCTCTCCGACAAAACGCGCCGGCGTCGTGTAATACTTTTTTGTGAACGCAAACTTCGTGCGGCGATCAGGAAGGATGCTCATTGAGGCAATGATCGCGTCATAGTCGCCTCTATTGAGACCCTCCGCTGAAATAATGCGGTCCCAATCTTCTTGTTTCAGAACGCATTCTCGTTTGAGTGCACTGCATAGTGCAAGGGCGATATCGACATCGAAGCCGGCGAGTTTTCCACCCGGGCCGACCTCGCTGAACGGAGGATAGAAGCCTTCAATGGCAACTCTAAGTTGTTCTTGCGCTTGGGCTGAGGGTTGAAGAAAGAGAAAAAGGGAAAATGCGGTCACGAGGATACGGTGCATATTTCTCTCCGAATTGAACGTTTATTCCATTGATCCATGGGGTCATGAACCGCCCAAGGTCGCTAGCGACGCCACTACTGTAGTCTAAGCCGCCAAAATGGACTAGGTCACTTCCACCCTCGGCGGAGTCAAACCGCTCGAGGGATGCGAATGAGCAACGCCAATGTGGACCCTCGTTCTCTCGGAGAACCCAAATTGGTAGATTTTCGGCTAAAGAAGTAACACGATTATGACTAATCTTATGATTGCCTCAATTTTTTTCCTGGGCACTCATCTTGGCATTTCCAGCACTGTAATGAGAGCAGAACTTGTTCAGTCTTTGGGCGAGAAGCTATATCGTGTTGTCTATAGTATTGTCGCTCTCGTAGGGCTCATCTGGATGGTACTCGCCTACAATGGTGCCACCTATATATTCCTGTGGCCACGAGCTGGCGTGCTCGATGGGTTGACGTTTCTACTTATGCTCGTCGCATGCCTGTTGTTCGTGTGTGCAGTGACCTCGTCCAACCCCACCGCCATGGGTCAGCAGCTCGATGCCGATAGCCATACGCCGGCAATCGGCATCATCCGTGTGACACGTCATCCGATGCTTTGGGCCTTCGCACTCTGGGCCATTGCGCACATTCTCTCCAACGGCGATCTCGCATCCCTGATCTTCTTTGGTGCTATTGCGGCACTTTCGTTGGGCGGCATGATCTCGATAGATCAGCGGAAAAGTCGGGAAAATCCACCCGGCTGGGGAATCTTCATGCAGTGCACGTCCATTGTGCCGTTTTGGGCGATCATCGAAAAACGCCAATCTCTTTCCTGGTCCGAAATTGGCTGGAAGCGGATTGCTTATTCTTTGGCGTTTTTCGTCATCCTGCTCCTGATCCATCCTTGGCTATTCGGCACTGCTGCTGCCGTCTAAATCAGAGAAACGACCAAGGCTGCAGTAATGGCCCCCGCAAGGATGACGATCGCCACGATCTGAAGTCCTCGCTGCATTCCCGGATTGCTGCGGAACACTAAGGACATCAAGTAGGCCAACAGGCAAACCAGAAACGCCAGCTGAAATAGCTTACCTTCTTCCATGCTCACAATTCATCGATCGACACCCATTGACGGGCATCGGCTGATTTCAAGATTGCTTCGACTACAGCTTGAACACGCACCGCTTCGCCGAAATCAGGGAAAAACGGCGTGTCTTGATCGAGACTTTCGAGCACATCCTTGACTTCGATGGTCTTGAGATCATTGAAGCCAAGTAGATGGCCCGGTGCCGGGCAGAACGCTGCGTAGTCCTTATGTTGCGGTCCGGCCGAAATTCTCTTGAAGCCATCTCGGCCGCGCGGATCACAGTTCAAATAAAGGTGCAACTCATTGAAGCGCTCATGATCGACGAGCAAGGCACCTTTGCTGCCGTAGATCTCGAAGGCATGGTAGAGGCTTCTGCCCGAAGCAACCCAACTCGCCTCGATAACACCGCGTGCTCCATTGGCGAAGCGTACGATTGCGCGGGCTTCATCATTGGTTTCGACAGGCCGCAGACGGCGAGGTTCGTGAGAATCCGGACGTTCTTTGATGACAGTTCGAAGGTCCGAGGAGACCTCGACAATATCCCCCACAAGGTATCGCGCTGTCGAAATGATGTGACTGCCGAGATCGGCAAGCGCACCCGCCCCTCCAGCAGGATCGAGACGCCATGTCCAAGGCGATCGGGGATCGCGCATATAGTCTTCGGCATGAATGCCGCGGAACGACCAAATCTCACCGAGCTCACCCGCCTCGATCAGTTCCTTCGCCAGCGAAACGATGGGATTGCGTAAATAGTTGAAGCCGACAAAAGTGGCGACGCCCGCCTTCGCAGCAGCATCGGCCATGTCGCGTGCGTCGCTGAGATTGGGAGCCAGTGGCTTCTCGCAGTAGACGGATTTGCCCGCGTCGATGGCCGCCAGTGCGATCGGCTTGTGGAGTGTATTGGGTGCCGTGATATCGATGAGATCGATGTCCGGATCGGTCACCACCTCACGCCAATCACCACTCGCTCGCGCGAAATCGAAGGCTTCCGCTGCCCGTGTCGCGGTCGGCATGTCGCGATCGGCAAGCACGACAAGTTCGGGCGCCATCTTCAACGGAAAAATAACCGGCGCCAACTTGAAGGCTTGCGCGTGGCAGCGGCCCATAAAACCGCTGCCAATTAACGCGACGCGACACTTTCTCATCTCGGGGCCTAAGCCTTCGAGAAGGGTTCGTTTAGTAGGTGCTGCTTGCTGGACCCGTCGACACCGTGCCCATCTCGCTCAAGATTTGCTGCGTCGCCGCTGTCATCAATCGGCCATCGCCGAGCAGTGTGACCCAATCCATACCTTTAGAAATGAGGTTCTTGGCATAAGCCGGCGAGCCGCAATGCTGACCAACATGTTTTCCATGCTTCTTGCCGGATTCAATAATCTTATCGATCGCCTCGACGACCTTGGGCTCGGTAGGATCCATGCCGGGTGTGAAGCCCATCGTCAGGCTGAGATCTGCGGGTCCGACATAGACTCCATCAAGGCCGTCAACGCTCATGATGGCGTCAATGTTTTCGACCGCCTGCGCGGTTTCGGTCATCGCGAAAAGCAGGATCTCGTCGTTGGCCTTCGCCCCATAGTCCGATCCGCCATAGACGGTGGCGCGGATCGGCCCGAAACTCCGTTGTCCTTTGGGCGCATAACGGCCGTGGGACACCAGCCTCTCGGCATCCTCACGCGTGTTGATCATGGGACACACGATGCCATAGGCACCCGCATCCAACATTTTCATCACGATGCCAGGCTCGCACCACGGGACACGCACCATTGGTGTCGTATCGGTCGTTGAGATCGCCTGCAGCATGTGGGTCGCCATCTGATAATCAATCAAACCATGCTGACAATCGACGGTGAGTGAATCCCATCCTTGATGGGCCATTAACTCGGCACTGAATGCGCTTGGAATGCCCAACCACCCGTTTACGACCGCCTCACCCTTGGCCCATTTCTGACGTATTCCGTTCGCACGCATGCCTCTTCTCTCCACATATGCGTTTTACCGACAACTCGGATAGGCGTGTGTCGAAGACCTGTCCAGGTCTCTGCATCGGAAGTGTCAATCAACCTCAGCGACGCGGCCTGTCTCGAGCGAGCGATAAGCGGCGTCGGCAAGGTTGAGCGCGCGGCGCCCGTCGTCATAACCGACGGAAGGCTCACGATCCTCCTCGACAGCGGCGATAAACTCGTCGAGCTCCAAACGATAAGCGTCCTGGTATCGCTCGATGAAAAAATAAGGCAGGGGGTCTTGGCTAGCCGTCGCCGACTCCGTGAAGTTCAACACTGTCGTCGGGCGCTTGTTGTCGGCTTGGAGCATGCCGTCGGAGCCGATCACCTCGATCCTCTGATCATAGCCATAAACGGCACGGCGATGGTTATTGATGCAACACATGCGGCCGCTCGCCGTTTCGAGCAGGATCATGGCGGTGTCATGATCATTGAGTGATCGCACATCCTCACTCAGCAAGGCTTGGGCAAAGCATGTCACCCGGCGTGGTTCCTCGCCCAATAAGAACCGCGCAAGATCGAAATCGTGGATGGTCATGTCGCGGAGAATCCCTCCTGCGACTTTCATATAGCCGATCGGTGGAACTTCGGGATCACGGCTGGTAATGATGACCTGGTGCAAGGCTCCAATCTCGCCTTCGACAACGCGTCGCTTGATACTGGCAAATGACGGATCGAAGCGGCGATTGAAACCGATCATGATCCGAGGCGAGAGCGCTTCGATCGTCTTCCAGCATGCCTCGACTCGTTCACTACTGAGATCGATCGGCTTTTCGCAAAGGATGGCTTTCCCCGCTGTGGTGCTGGATGTGATGAGATCGCAATGGGTGTCGGTAGAGGACGCAATGAGAACGGCATCGATATCACCACGTGCGAGAAGTTCACCGATCGAGTTCGACGCAGATACTCCGTATTTTTGCGCAACCTCATTTGCAGCAGGCGCGTGCACATCGTAGACGACACGGAGATCCGCTTTGGGATGTGCCACCAGATTGGCTGCATGCATCTGGCCTATCCGGCCACAGCCAAAAAGCCCGAAACGCACCATATCTACCCCCTTTTTTGCGGTCGCTGGACAAGCGCTACCATCGCAAATTGCTATCGTCACGGGATTTGCCGAATCTGACTTAGTTTACGGCGTGACCGACAGTGACCTAGAATGTTTGAACAAATTTCGATCTGAAACCCAATCCGGAGGCTTCATGATGGCCACAATTCGACTGACCATGGCGCAAGCATTGGTCCAGTATTTGATGGCACAAAGAACCATCATTGAGGGCGAGGAGCAGCCTCTATTTCCCGGTGTCTTCGCTATTTTCGGCCACGGCAACGTCACCTGTCTCTCAGAGGCTCTCGAGGTCGTAAAGGATGATCTCCCCACTTGGCGCGGTCAGAATGAACAATCGATGGCGCTTTCGGCCATAGGCTTTGCCAAAGCCAAAAAACGGCGACAAATCATGGTAGCTTCAAGCTCCATTGGGCCGGGTGCCCTTAATATGGTCACCGCCGCAGGCGTTGCGCACTCCAACCGCCTTCCCATCCTGATCCTCGCAGGCGATTACTTCATCAGCCGGTTCCCGGACCCGGTCCTCCAACAAGTGGAGCATTTCGGCGACCCAACTCAAAGCGTCAATGACGCCTTCAAGCCTGTCACGCGCTACTGGGACCGGATCACACGCCCCGAGCAAATCCTTCAATCGCTACCTCAAGCCGTGGCCACGCTTCTTGATCCAGCAGACTGCGGTCCGGTCTTTTTGGGACTATGCCAAGACGTTCAAGCTGAGGCCTTCGACTATCCGGAAAGCTTCTTCAAGAGGCATATTCGGTTTGTTCGCCGACCCCGCGCCGATGTCTCGCAACTTGAGCAAGCGGCCAAGCTCATAGTGACAGCTAAAAAACCACTGATGATTGCAGGCGGCGGCGTCCGTTACAGCCTGGCCAATGACGTCGTCACCGAGTTTGCGACGCGGCACGCGGTCCCGGTTTGCGAGACCATCGCAGGACGCTCGTCAATCACCCACGATCATCCCATGAATGTAGGCCCTGTCGGAATCTTAGGCTCAAGCAGTGCCAACATGCTTGCTTCAGATGCCGATGTCATCATCGCCGTCGGTACACGTCTCCAGGACTTTACCACAGGTTCTTGGTCCCTTTTTGCCGACAATGCACAATTCGTAAGCATCAATGCCGGGCGCTTCGACGCGACGAAACATCAGGCACTAAGCGTCATCGGCGATGCTCGATGCTGTCTGGAAGAGCTCTCGCCGCTTCTCGAGGAATGGCGCGCGCCTGAAAGTTGGGTCAATACTGCGCGCAGGAGTTATGCCGAATGGAATAGTTTTATTGATCAGCGTAGCGGGCCCACGAACGCTGAAGTTCCGAGCTACGCCCATGTTGTAGGCGCAGTCAATCGTATGGCCGATGACAATGATCTCGCTCTCACCGCGGCAGGTGGTCTTCCGGGTGAACTCTGCATGAATTGGCGTGCTCGTGCCTCAGACACATTCGACTGCGAATTCGGCTTTTCATGCATGGGTTATGAGATCGCCGGCGGATGGGGTGCCAAAATGGCAAGCCCCGACAAAGATGTCATCGTGATGGTGGGCGACGGCTCCTACCTCATGCTCAACTCCGACATCTACAGTTCTGTCATGACCGGCCACAAACTGATCGTTGTCGTTTGTGACAATGGTGGTTTCGCCGTTATCGACCGTCTCCAGGTCAACAAAGGAACGCCGAGCTTCAATAATCTTCTGGAGGATTGTAAGCTCTCGACTGCCAATGGTGCCGAAGTTCCGCGTGTCGATTTCGCACAACACGCGGAGTCCCTTGGTGCCATAGGCATCCGTGTGCAAGGCATGACTGAGTTCGAAGAAGCGTTCCGCACGGCCAAGGCTGCCGATCGAACCACTGTCATTCACATTGACGTTCAGGCACGGGACTGGACGGAAGGCAATGGTGCTTGGTGGGAATGCGGCACGCCAGAGGTGAGCACACGTGAAACAGTTCGAAAAGCATTTGCCGAACATCTCGAGGGCAAGGCACGCCAGCGACAGGGTGTCTGACCGGCACGGAGGAAATCGCCAATGGAAGTGAGGCTCGGTATTGCGCCGATCGGCTGGTCGAACGATGACCTACCCGAACTTGGAGGACATATCACGCTCGAGCAATGTCTCCGGGAGGCAAGACAGGCCGGCTACACCGGCATTGAAAAGAGCGGCAAGTTTCCGATGGACAAAGAGGTCCTGGGGCCGCTCTTGCAGGAACATGACCTAGCGCTCGCAAGCGGCTGGTTTTCCGGTGGTTTGCTGGAATGGACAATTGACGAAGAGAAGTTGCGTATCGCAGCGCAGCTTGAACTTTTCTTGGCGCTTGACTGTCCTGTCATGGTCTACGCCGAAACCACAGGAACGGTGCAAAACAAGAAAGACACTCCCGTCGCTGAGCGACCGACATTGTCGGTCGACCAAATTCGCCGCTATGGTGAGAAGCTCACGAAATTTGCCGATTGGCTCAAGAGTGAAGGGTGTCCGATGTCCTATCACTATCACATGGGCACAGTGATCGAGACACAGGACGATCTCGAAACATTAATGGCCAATTCAGACACGACCGTCGGACTGTTATTGGATACCGGCCATCTTCACTTTGCAGGTGGTGATATCGACTACACGACTAAGAGCTATGCCTCACGCATCAACCATGTTCACTGCAAGAATGTTAGAGATGACGTTCTCGAGAAAGTCAGACGAGAGCGGATGAGCTTTCTCGATGGCGTGATCGAAGGCGTGTTCACCGTACCCGGTGATCCGGACGGTGCCATCGATTTCGACTCCTTCATAAGGTCTCTCAAGGACCAAGATTATTCGGGCTGGATTGTCGTCGAGGCCGAACAAGACCCCGATAAGGCCAATCCCTTGGAGATGGCCGAAATGGGATATGAAAACCTCAAACGCGCATTAATCAACTTTAATGCGACGATTGTCTGATCCACGTTCTCGTCGAAGGCCCTCGATCCCTTGAGGGATATCCTTTAGAAAGTCTGCGAGCCCCGATGGTGGGGTGTGGGAGGGATTTTATGAGTCAGCGCAACATTATTATTGCGGTCATCGTCATCATCATCATTGTCGCCGCATGGTTCTTTTTTGGCGGTGGCGAGCAGGAAGTCGAGGACGCGACTGAAGGAACCACGACCGAAGGTACGGCAAACTAATTTCGCGATGGGCCGGCTGATTGCACGGCTGGCCCATCACGAGATCCGCACAATCAAACACCATCATATGCGCAGGCAAATTCGTTGGCCCATCACACGCTAGATGATCGGCTTGAGCACGTCACCTGGGGCTTCATGGACGCGTCTATCGGCCCCGTTTTGACCGTGACTTCGGGCGATACGGTTACACTCGACGCATTACCCGCCGGATTCGAGCCCCGATTACCCGAAGACCAAAGCCGTGTGCTTCCTAGCCATCGTGCCCTAATCGAGGATCGCAACTCCTACCTTGGAGCCCACGTTGTCACCGGTCCGGTCTTTGTTGAGGATGCCGAACCTGGCGACGTTCTCCAAATCGACATACTGGGCATTGAATTCCGCCAGGACTGGGGATTCGTTACCGTCCATCCCCTCCTCGGCACGCTGGTCGGTGAAGTCGAGAAAGCGGAAACGATCTTTCCCGATATCGACCGAAATGCACGTATCTGCACACTTCCATGGGGACGCCAGCTTCCCCTCAACCCATTTTTCGGGCTGATCGGTGTAGCACCACCTGCGAGTTGGGGGGCTGTATCAACCAATCCGCCTCGTGCATTTGGCGGCAACATGGACAATAAAGAGCTCACGGTAGGTACCACACTCTATCTTCCTGTATTCAATGCAGGAGCTCTATTCGTCGCCGGCGACGGCCACGCAGTCCAAGGTGACGGAGAAGTCTGCATTTCTGCACTCGAAACCGCCCTATCTGGCACGTTTCGTCTGACGGTTCGAAAAGACCTCTCTTATCGCTCGCCGTTTGCCGAAAACGAAACGCATTTGATTTCGATCGGTATCGACGAGGACTTAGATGATGCCGCCAAATCTGCAGTTCGCCAGATGGTCGAGGCGATCGTCGAACGGACGGATCTGACCTGGAACCATGCGTACATGCTGTGTTCGTTGGCTGCTGATCTTCGTGTTACGCAGACTGTCGACGGCAACAAAGGTTGTCACATGATGTTGCCAAAATCCGCTCTCTGAGAGATCCTTCGGATTGGCTTACGAATTCATCGTGTTCCAGAAGTCTTCGTTGGTCTTGGCATAGCGCATCTTATCCAACAGGAATTCCATGGCATCAACGGTGCCCATGGGATTGAGGATGCGCCTGAGCACCCACATGCGCGACAATGTCCCTTTGTCCACGAGGAGCTCTTCCTTCCGTGTGCCGGACTTGTTGATGTCGATGGCCGGGAATGTGCGTTTGTCCGCCAAACGGCGATCAAGAACGATCTCCGAATTGCCGGTGC
>CAYPOV010000079.1:0-15521 GCA_964412385.1 uncultured Geminicoccaceae bacterium | reverse complement strand
TCATCTGTGATTCCAAAGAAGTCTCGAGAGTGGTCGGCATTAATGTAGAACGTGAAAAGATTAAAATATTTACATTGATGGGTCTTCTCGCATCCCTTGCTGCCATCATGCTTACACTTGAAAACAAAAACTATTTCGGCAATCAAGGGCAAGGCTACCTCTTGACCGCGATCGCCTCCGTTCTGATTGGGGGCACATCAATATTTGGTGGACGTGCGACATTGATTGGCACCGTCTTCGGTTGCCTGATCATCGGCATGATCGAAGCCGGCTTGGTGGCGAGCGGCCTCACCGGTGCCTGGGTCCGGACCATCCAGGGACTTGTCTTTCTTATCGCCATCATCTTTTACCTCTACGTCGATGAGCCACAAAAACGCGGTGCCTTCCTGGCACGCTTAAGGCTCATTCCAAGTTTTCGCCGCCAACGGGCAGCGGAAAATGCGCGCGTGAGACCCTGAGGGGTAGGCGCGAGGTTGAGCACACAAGGGAGCACATCCATGGAATTGACCAAACTAGCGAAGACTCTGGCAGCGACGACTATGCTGAGCGCCATCGCCGTGACGCCAAGCCTCGCACAAGATGCCCGGCCGGGGGACGGTCTGGTTATGTATATGCAGATGGGCGGCAATCCAGGTGACGGCGCCACACTTGCCCGCCAGACGGGTGCTGCCGAAGCGGCGTCATCCCTTGGCATCCAGCTCAACGAGCAATTCTCGGCCTGGGCGCCCGAGACCATGATCAATCACTTCAAAGAAGCCCTCGCCGCCCAACCCGATTGCATCGCCATTATGGGCCATCCGGGCAGTGCGGCATTCCAGGATCTCGTCGAGCAGGCGGTCGACCAAGGCGTTGTCGTGACGGTCGGCAATTCACCGATGACCGATCTTCAGAGCCAGTTCGGTGCGAGCGGCACTGGCTATGCTGGTGTCGATCTCTATGAGGGCGGCAAGCTCACTGCCGAGCACATGATCGCTCAGGGCCTCGAGGCCGGTGATGAAGCCATGGTCTATGGTGTTTTCAGCCAGGCCGAGCGGGGCCAATCTGAAAAAGGCCTGGCGGACACGCTGGAAGCCGCGGGCCTCAAGGTCGATCGCCTCGAGATTACCCAGGAAGCCAACAGCGACGCGTCGCTGGCGGTGCCGATCCTCACGGCCTATGTCGCGGCCAACCCGAACTTGAAAGCCATCGGTACGCAGCATGGCGGCATCACCGGTATTCTTGCCGATACGCTTCAAAAAGCCGGCAAGCAACCGGGCGAGATCATTGTCGGCGGGATCGACTTGGCCCCCGCAACCATCGATGGCCTGCAATCGGGATACGTCTCAGCGACCCTCGATCAACTTCTCTATTTGCAGGGGTACATGCCTGTCCTGCAGTGACTTCTGTCGGCGAAATACAAGATGCCGGGCCTGAACCTCAATACCGGAGCCGGAACGGTGACACCCGACACGATCGATGATCTGGTCGAACTCAACGACGCCGGTATTCGATAGAGATCCGAAGTGACAAGCGGGGACGTTGCCATGTCCCCGCTGAATTCACAATAGCGCTACCTCAATTCGGCAAACGCGCCGGCTTATCGCCTTCAATCTGCTGAGCTGCAAGCTCGGGCTCAGGCTTGACCTCGTCGTCGTCATCCTCCGCCGGCTCCGGGTATCTCTCAAGGGCGAGACGTAACACCTCGTCGACCGTCGAGACGGGAATGATCTTCAACCCCTTTTTCACATTGTCCGGAATATCGGGAAGATCCTTCTCATTCTCCTTGGGAATGACGACTGTCTTGATCCCGCCTTGAAGGGCGGCCAGAAGTTTCTCCTTCAATCCACCGATCGGGAGTACGCGTCCGCGCAAGGTGACCTCCCCTGTCATGGCAACACTGGCATGGACGGGGATCTGCGAGAGCACCGATACGATCGACGTCACCATCGCAATACCGGCTGAGGGACCGTCCTTCGGCGTCGCTCCCTCAGGCACGTGGATATGGATATCGAGCTTCTCGAATTCGGAAGGCTTCACGCCCAAATCGGACGAGCGCGCGCGTACGTAGCTGCGTGCCGCCTGCACCGATTCTTGCATCACGTCGCCGAGCTTGCCGGTGATCGTCATGCGCCCCTTACCAGGCACACGCACAGCTTCGACCGAAAGAAGTTCGCCGCCGACCTCAGTCCACGCCAAGCCCGTGGTCAGGCCGATCATGTTGTCGTGTTCTGCCTTGCCGAAACGGAACTTCCGGACACCAGCATATTTGTCGACATTGCGGCGACTGACCTTCACCTGCTTGCGCTCACCGGCAACGATTTCTTTGACCGCCTTGCGGATGAGATTGGCAATCTCGCGTTCCAAGTTACGAACACCCGCCTCACGCGTGTAGTAGCGAATGAGATCGGTCAGCGCATCGTCGGAGATTTGCCACTCACCCTCCTCGAGACCGTGATGCTCGCATTGCTTCGGGATCAAATGGCGCTTTGCGATCTCTACCTTTTCGTCCTCGGTGTAACCGGCGAGACGGATCACCTCCATCCTGTCCAGGAGCGGCTGAGGCATTCTCAGAGTGTTGGCCGTGCAGACAAACATCACATCCGAGAGATCGTAATCGACCTCAAGATAGTGATCACTGAAATTGGCGTTTTGTTCGGGATCCAACACCTCAAGCAAGGCCGATGAAGGATCACCCCGGAAATCGGCCCCCATCTTGTCGATCTCATCCAGCATGAAGAGTGGGTTCGAGCTCTTGGCCTTCTTCATCTGCTGGACGATCTTGCCTGGCATGGAGCCGATATAAGTCCGACGGTGGCCACGGATCTCGGCCTCATCGCGCACCCCGCCAAGCGAGAACCTGATGAAGTTGCGGCCCGTCGCCTTGGCAAGCGACTTGCCGAGAGACGTCTTGCCGACACCAGGCGGACCAACCAAACACAAGATCGGCCCCTTGACCTTGTTGACCCGCTGCTGAACGGCGAGGTACTCAATAATCCGCTCTTTGACCTTCTCAAGGCCATAGTGGTCGGTATCGAGGATCTCCTCGGCCTTTTTGATATCCTTGCTGACTTTGGTGCGTTTTTTCCAAGGAAGCGACAACATCCAGTCGAGATAGTTGCGCACAACCGTGGCCTCCGCCGACATAGGGCTCATCGTGCGGAGCTTTTTGATCTCCGCCTTTGCCTTGTCGCGAGCCTCTTTGCTCAGCCGGGTTTTTCTGACGCGTTCCTCAAGTTCGGAAAGCTCATCCTTGCCTTCCTCGAGTTCGCCGAGTTCCTTCTGAATGGCCTTCATCTGCTCATTCAAATAATACTCGCGCTGCGTCTTCTCCATTTGACGCTTCACACGTGAGCGGATCCGTTTTTCGACCTGAAGAACAGAGATTTCACCTTCCATAAACCCATAAAGGCGCTCGAGACGTTCGCCGAGCGAAGCAATCTCCAACACTTCCTGCTTTTCGGAGATTTTGAGCGCAAGATGAGCCGCAACGGTATCCGCAAGCTTGCCCGGATCATCAATCTGCGAGAGTGAGACCAAGACCTCCGGCGGGACCTTTTTGTTCAACTTCACATATTGTTCGAATTGCTGAACCACGGTTCGGGCCAAGGCCTCGATCTCGCGTGCCGTGTTGTCCTCTTCTTCGATCGGTTCCGCTTGAACCTGGAAGAATTTGGGATTGTCCAGGAAGCCCGTGATGCGCGCACGCGTACTGCCTTCGACTAGCACTTTGACCGTGCCGTCGGGTAGCTTCAAAAGCTGGAGAACTGAACTTACCGTTCCGACGTCATAGATGTCTTCATCGCCAGGATCATCCTGACTCGCATTTTTTTGAGAAACCAACAGGATTTGTTTGTCTTCCTTCATGACCTCTTCGAGTGCGAGAATCGATTTCTCACGGCCAACGAAGAGCGGCACAATCATGTGCGGGAAAACAACGATGTCGCGAAGCGGAAGAACTGGGAAAATTTGTGCCTTGGGAGCGTCGATCATTTCACCATACCTTGACCCGGACAACATGGCCCGGTCACTGAACTAGACTTACGATAGTGGCACCTGCACCCGACTATTCAAGCGCAATGCGCGACATGGTCAGGAAGTGTAGCAGATATTTCCCCGAACGAACGCGAACCTGACCGATCGGTTATGACGCCGATTCGACATCACCTTTGCGTTCGCCATAGATCATCAGCGGGTGAGCTCGTCCTTCGACAACCTCCCTGTTGATGACGACTTCCTCCACACCATCCAGAGAAGGAAGATCGAACATCGTCTCGAGCAAGATACTTTCCATGATCGAACGCAGACCACGGGCGCCGGTCTTTCGGGAAATGGCTTTTTCCGAGATCGACCTCAACGAGTCCTCGAGAAACGTGAGCTGCACATTTTCCATGTCAAAGAGCTTTTGATACTGCTTGACGAGTGCATTCTTGGGCTCTTTCAGGATTTTGATGAGCGCTTCACTATCGAGATCCTCGAGCGTCGCAACGACAGGTAGGCGGCCTACGAACTCGGGAATAAGACCAAATTTCAGGAGGTCGTCAGGTTCGATTTGACGCAAGAGTTCCCCAATTTGGCGGTCGTCGGGACCATTGACTTCCGCACCGAAGCCCATCGAGCGCGGTCTTCCTCTCGCAGCAATAATTTTGTCGAGACCGGCAAACGCGCCACCGCAGATGAAGAGAATATTTGTCGTGTCGACCTGCAGAAACTCTTGCTGTGGATGCTTCCTGCCACCTTGCGGCGGCACGGATGCCACCGTCCCTTCTATGATTTTCAGGAGGGCCTGCTGGACACCCTCGCCTGAAACGTCCCTTGTTATCGACGGGTTCTCCGCTTTGCGGCTTATTTTGTCGACCTCGTCGATGTAGACGATACCCCGCTGGGCCCGTTCGACATTGTAATCAGCCGCCTGCAGCAATTTGAGGATGATATTCTCGACATCCTCGCCGACGTACCCGGCTTCGGTCAACGTCGTGGCATCGGCCATCGTGAAGGGAACATCAAGAGTACGAGCGAGGGTCTGCGCTAAGAGCGTCTTGCCGCAACCGGTCGGACCGATCAGCAGGATATTGGATTTGGCAAGTTCGACCTCACCGCCCTTGTTGCCGTGAGAGAGTCGTTTGTAGTGGTTGTGAACCGCTACCGACAATACGCGTTTCGCGTGGTCCTGACCGATGACGTAATCATCGAGAACGGTATTGATTTCCGTCGGCGTCGGAACGCCGGAACGGCTCTTGGCAATGGCTGATTTGTTTTCCTCGCGGATGATGTCCATACACAGCTCGACGCATTCATCGCAGATGAATACGGTTGGTCCGGCGATAAGCTTCCGGACTTCGTGCTGGCTCTTGCCGCAAAATGAGCAGTAGAGAGTGTTTTTGGAATCGCCGTTGGACTTGCTCATCGATCGCTAGTTCCCAAGCATCTCAATCCAGTCATGGTAGCGACCGCACTTTCATGGCACAACCCAGCATCGTTTAAACTTTGGCGCAAATGTCACGGAACTCTTTCGCCTCTAGGTAAAACTGTGCCCAGAGGCAACGCCATTCCAACCCAAGCAATCGATATGCCGATCCGCTGCAACACCAACAGTACGTTTGGCCGCACGGGATGATCACCAAATCGCTATATTGGGTGATCACACTCGCTTTTCGAGATCAAACTGTGACGTGGCCTTACTGACAGAGAACGCAACAAAACTATTCGCCGTCTTCAGCACCTTCTCTCGAGGGCCTTTTTTCGAAGACATCGTCAATGATGCCGAACTCTTTGGCCTCCTCTGCACTCATGAACGTGTCCCGTTCCATCCGAGGCTCGATCTCGGCGAGACTCCTGCCGGTATGCCGTTCATAGATCTTGTTGAGCCTCCGCTTGGTGCTCAAAATCTCTTTTGCATGGATTTCGATATCGGTGGCCTGACCCTGATACCCCCCCGACGGTTGATGGGTCATGATGCGCGCGTGAGGCAGTGCGAAGCGTTTTCCTGTGGCACCTGCAGCCAATAGGAGAGATCCCATACTGGCTGCCAAGCCAAGACAAATGGTGGAGATGTCCGGTCGGATATACTGCATCGTATCGTAGATCGCGAGGCCCGCCGTGACCATGCCACCGGGTGAATTGATGTAGAAACTGATGTCTTTTTCGGGGTTCTCTGATTCAAGGTAGAGAAGCTGTGCCGTGACCAGACTGGCCATATGATCGTCGACCGGTCCCATCACGAAGACAATGCGCTCCTTGAGCATCCGAGAGTAGATGTCATAGGCGCGCTCACCTCGAGCGGTTTGCTCCACAACCATCGGAACGAGCTGGCTCCGGATCGACGGCATCGCATGATGATCCATCTCGGAGGTTGCGGCTATTCCCCAATACGTGTCTTTCACGATCAGCCCTCGCTTGCCTCGACTTTATCGGTCGCTTTGCCATCATCCGTGGCTTTGCCATCGCTCTCGGTGCCGTCATCTTCGTCATCGCCCCTCATAAGCTCTTCAGGCGTGACGCTCACCTCATTAACGGTCGCCAATTCGAGCACGAAATCGACGACCTTGTCTTCGAAGATCGGCGCCCGCACCTGCTCGATCGCCGAAGGATTGTTTCGATAGAACTCGAATATCTCTTTTTCCTGCCCCGGATATCGGCTGGCTTGCTGCATCACCGCGCGTTGCAGCTCCTCCTGATCGACGGTTATGCCGTTCTTGGTGCCGATATCGGACAAGATCAAACCGAGACGCACGCGCCGATCGGCAATCCTTTTGTATTCATCGCGCGTTTCGGTCTCGTCATTGTCCTCGTCATCGAAAGACTGGCCGGTGCGCTTCATCTCTTCTTGGAGTTGGCGCCAGATGGTTTCCAATTCCATATCGACCATCCCCTGCGGAACTCCGAACTGGTATTGTACCGCGAGAGAATCCAGAAGCCTGCGCTTCACCGTCATCCGAGAAGCCTGAGTGAACTCCCGTTCGATCCGTTCGCGCATGGTGGTTCGAAGTTCATCCAAGTTTTCGAAGCCGATTGTCTCGGCAAACGCATCGTCGATGACGAGTTCTTCAGGCGCTTCGATCTTATGTATCTTGACCTCGAAGATCGGATGCTTGCCGCGTAAATCTTCACGCGTGAGGGTATCGGGGAAATCGATCTCGACATTTCGGGTCTCGCCGACGGAAGCGCCGACAAGTTGATCTTCGAAACCCGGCATCATTGAGCCCGAACCGATAACGATCGGCATGGCCTCTCCCTTGCCGCCCTCGAATGTCTCCCCGTCAATTCGCCCCTCAAAGTCGATGGTGACACGATCACCTTCTGCTGCCGGCCGAGCTTCCTCGAGTTCTTTGAACGTCTGACGCGATTTTGCGAAGTTCTCGACAGCTTGTTCGACTTGCTTGTCGTCAGCCCGTGCGACCGGTTTATCGAGCGTGATCGTGCCAAGATTGATCTCTGGCACCTCTGGCAACACCTCCACCGCCATCGAGAATTCGAGGTCCTTGCCTTCGTCGAAAGAGTTGACTTCGATCTTCGGCTGAAGTGCCGGACGCAGCTTACCATCTTCGAGAGCCTGCCTCGATCCGGCATCAACGGCTTCCTCGAGAATTTCGCCCATGATCGAACGGCCATACTGCTTGCGCAACAATCCGATCGGCGCCTTGCCGGGACGAAAGCCTGGCATTCTTATCGTTTGGCTGAGTTTTTTGAGCCTCGTCTGAATTCGATTTTCGATGTCGTCTGCAGGGACGGTTATCTTGAATTCGTGTTTCAGGCCTTCGGCTGATACTTCCGTGACATTCATGGCTACGTCGATTTCGTGTTGCTCCCGAGATTCTCGGGCGATGGGACAAAAATGGTCGAAATGTGTTTGTTGGTGCTGGTGCGGACGGAGAGACTCGAACTCTCAAGGCTCGCGCCACAGGAACCTAAATCCTGCGTGTCTACCAATTCCACCACGTCCGCTCGAACCCATTTGGAGGCGACCCGCACGCCCAAAAACTGAGCGGTATTCATAGGGCATGCCGATATAGCACACTCAACAACATCGCCAACAGTTTTGGACCAACCGATTTGTCAAGGACCAGTGTGGGGGCCAACATAGTCTTAGTGCCGGTACAATCTGAAAGAATGTGCTCTCAAGAGAAACCGCTTCTCTTTACCAATTAGTCACCATGATGCTCTAACCGCATCCAAATTGCGAATGAACGCATATATACGCTGTCAGGCGTGAAAATTGGACCGCTAGGAATTACAGAAGGCGATGCACCCTAACACTTGGCAACTGCGAACGAACCACAGTTCACTTACAACCATGTGGGCAGTGGTGGTTTGCCTGAGCTTGGCGACCGCAATCATGCAGCCGCTCCGCGCGCAAGAAGGTGTTAGCGACGCCGACCCGCTCGAGCCCATTAATCGCGCGGTTTTCGGCTTCAACCAGGTCGTCGACCGCTTTGCGTTGAAACCAGCCGCACAAGCCTATCAATTCGTCCTGCCTCAGATGGTGCGGACAGGTGTTCGGAATTTTCTCGATAACCTAAGAGCGCCGGTGATCTTCGCCAACGACCTGTTGCAGGGTGAAGAAGATCGCGCGGGAACGACACTTGCCCGTTTCATGATTAATTCGACATTGGGTGTGTTCGGAATTTGGGATTTTGCTGCGGTTCTCGGTCATGAAAAGCACAGCGAAGATTTTGGACAAACGCTTTCGATCTATGGGATCATATCCGGTCCTTATCTCGTTTTGCCCGTGCTCGGACCATCAAATCCGCGAGATGCGGTCGGACTTGCCGTGGATAGCCTGGTCATTGACCCCACGCAGTACTTTTTTACGACGGATGAGCAAATCGCACGCTACATCGCGGATCTAATCCAAACCCGTTCCGAGCTCCTACCGGTAACCAACGACTTAGAAGCAAACAGTATCGATCTCTACACAAGCTACCGTACCATTTACCAACAACGGCGCGAGAACGAGATATTCAATGGAGCGCCACCACAGAGTGATACCTATGAAGACATCTTTAACGATGATGCGTTCGAAGATCCCGCCCCTACCGATTAGGGCCGCTAAGATGAGTAAGATTTGGGCTCGTGTTTTGGGCGTGATCGCCGTCACCCTCGGCATTCAGGTGTTCCTGGCCACTGGCCCATATGCCCAACAAGCAGATGCCGATGCCATTGCGTTTGCCGAAGACGTTAGTCGCGAGCTTGTTCACATTCTGGAGAACAAGGCTGCCGACGACGCGGCGAAACTCGATAGCGTTGCGGAACTCATCGATGCCCATGTCGACTTTGATCTCGTCGGCAAGCTTGTGCTCGGTTCTCATTGGCGGAATGCGAGCGAGGCCGAACGCAAAGAGTATTTGGGGCTGTTTCGTGCCAACGTACTGAGCCAAATCTCCCAACAACTCAGCTACTATTCTGGGCAAGAGTTCGAAATTACTGGCGCACAGACGCTCAATGAGCGTGACACTCTTGTACAAACGCGAGTAGAAGCGCAATCGGGCAACGTCTATCGTATCGACTGGCGTGTTCGGCACGAGGGCGACGAGTTTTCGATCATCGATTTCATTGGCGAGGGTATCAGCCTTGTCGTGACACAGCGCAATGAAGTAGGTGAAACGGTGAATCGGTCGGGCATGAACGGACTACTCACGGCGATGCGCGACAAGTTGGATAGTCAAGCGACGAACTAACAAACCATTATGGTTCGTCGCGGGCGGTTCGCATGCGACGAGCCTATGACACTCCGCCCTGCTGACGGACGCCGTAGAATTCTTGGAAAAAAATATGGCATCTTATCAGTACATTTACGTGATGAAGGGTCTCACGAAGATCTTTCCGGGCGGCAAAGAGATCCTCAAGAATGTCACGCTGGCATTTTATCCGGGCGCCAAGATCGGTGTTCTTGGCGTGAATGGGGCGGGTAAATCGACGCTGCTTCGCGTTATGGCGGGCGTTGATCAGGATTTCTCTGGGGAAGCTTGGGCGGCAGACGGGGTCAAGGTCGGTTATCTCCAGCAAGAACCGCAGCTCAATCCCGAAAAGAACGTCTTGCAGAACATCACGGAAGGTGTGGCCGAGACCCAAGCACTCTTGGACAGGTTCAATGAGGTCTCGCTTCGCTTCGCCGAAGTCACCGACGACGATGAAATGACGGCGCTGATGACCGAGCAGGCCGAATTGCAGGAGAAGATCGATGCCTGCAACGGGTGGGAACTCGAGCGCACTTTGGATATGGCGATGGATGCGCTTCGCTGTCCGCCAGGCGATGCCGACGTCACCAAGCTTTCGGGCGGCGAACGCCGGCGTGTCGCCCTCTGCCGGCTCTTGCTCTCACAACCCGACATGCTGCTGCTCGACGAGCCCACCAATCATCTCGACGCCGAAAGTGTCGCCTGGCTCGAACGCTTTCTTCAGGAATACAAAGGGACGGTGGTCGCCATCACCCACGATCGCTACTTTTTGGACAATGTTGCGGGATGGATTCTCGAGCTGGACCGTGGCCGAGGCATTCCTTTCGAGGGCAATTATTCGAGCTGGCTCGAGCAAAAACGTAAGCGTTTGATGCAGGAGGAACGCGAGGAAAAAGCCCGCCAGCGCACGCTCGACCGCGAAGCCGAATGGATTGCACAGAGTCCTCGCGCCAGACAGGCCAAAGCCAAAGCCCGCGTCACCGCTTACGAAGAACTGCTGTCGCAGGCACAGGATCGGGCACCGGGATCTGCCCAGATTATCATTCCTGCCGGCGACCGGCTTGGCCAGACCGTGATCGATGCCGACCACATCCGAAAAAGCTTCGGCGATCATCTCCTGATCGACGAATTGAGCTTTATCATGCCGCCAGGTGCGATTGTCGGCATTATCGGTCCCAATGGAGCGGGCAAGACAACGCTCATGCGCATGATCGTCGGGCAAGAAACTCCCGACCAGGGCAATCTGAAACTCGGCGAAACCGTCGAGCTTGGTTATGTCGATCAGAGCCGCGACTCGCTCGCAGCGGACAAGACCGTGTTCGAGGAAATTTCCGGCGGCCTCGAGCACATCGAACTCGGCAAGCGTAGCGTCAACGCAAGGGCCTACGTCGCGGCATTCAATTTTCGGGGCGGCGATCAGCAAAAGAAAGTGGGGCAGCTCTCGGGCGGTGAACGCAATCGTGTCCACTTGGCAAAGCTGCTCAAATCCGGTGCCAACGTGATCTTGCTCGACGAACCGACCAACGATCTCGACGTCGACACCTTGCGCGCGCTCGAAGATGCGCTCTTAGACTACGCCGGCTGTGCCATCGTTGTCAGCCACGATCGTTGGTTTCTCGACCGGATCGCAACCCATATCCTCGCTTTCGAAGGCGACAGTCAAGTTGTCTGGTTCGAAGGCAACTATCAGGAGTACGAGGCGGATCGTAAGCGGCGCCTGGGTGCTGATGCTGACCAGCCCCACCGGATCAAATATAAGCCGCTCAAAGCTGCCTGATATCCTTGCCCTTTGAGGGAGAAGGCGGCCAGACTGATCTGAGCCGTTCTTACCACTGAGCAGTTTAGGGCATGCACCTCGACGCACTTCTGTTCGTCGCCGTGATTATCATCGCGGCCAGCGCCATTACCACGATCGTTTTTTCGCGGGCTGGGTTCGGCTCGATCCTCGGCCTGCTAATCACTGGTGTCGTGGTGGGACCATGGGGCTTGGAGGTAAGCGACCACAGCGAAGATTTGCGCCACGTTGCCGAGTTGGGCGTCGTGTTCTTGCTCTTCATCATCGGCCTGGAGTTGCATCCCCGCCGTCTCTGGCTCATGCGCTACGCAGTCTTCGGGCTCGGAACGATGCAAGTTGCCGTCACCGGCATCATTCTGATGGCCATCCTCCAGCTCTTTAGCGTCGACTGGCGTAGCGCCCTCATTCTGGGCCTCGGATTGTCGCTGTCATCGACGGCGATGGTTATGAAAATGCTCGAAGAGCGCGGCGAAATCGTCACGCCGCACGGCCGCCATGCCTTCGCCATCCTCTTGCTTCAAGACCTCGCCATCGTGCCATTTCTGGCGCTGGTTCCGCTGATTGCTCCGATCGTCGGCGACGATCAGCCCAACTTTGCAACGACAATCATGATGCAGCTTGCTGCAATCGGTATTGTGATCGCCCTTGGCAGCAAGATTATGCCGTGGGCTTTGGAGCTCGTTGCGCGCCATCGCAATATGGAGGCGTTCGCACTTCTCAGCATTCTCTCAGTGCTGCTCGCGGCCTGGCTAATGACGGTTGCAGGTCTATCGATGGCCCTCGGCGGTTTTCTGATGGGGCTGATGTTGTCGTCCTCACGATTTCAGCATCAAATCGAAGCCGATGTCTCTCCCTTCAAGGGCATCCTATTGAGCCTCTTCTTTGTTTCCATCGGCATGTCGATCGATCTCGGCCTGTTGGTCGAATCTTGGCCGTTGATCCTGGGAGCGGTTGTCACCCTTGTCGTCGTCAAGATCCTTGTCACCCTAGCGGCAACCCTCGCCTTCAGGCCAAAGCTGCACCACGCCATTCGCGTCGCAACGGTCTTGGCACAAGGTGGTGAATTCGGCTTCGTTTTGTTCGGTGCCGCGGTCGTAAGTGGCGTGATCACTAGCAATGTCTACGTCATCGCCGTTTTGGTGATTGCCCTATCCATGATGGTGACGCCTATTCTAACACGCTACGGCGCCGTGCTTGCAAAGGGAATTGAAGAACGAACTCCAGACACGAACCAGCTTCATGATGCTGCTGCCGAGATGGACCGGCATGTCGTTGTCGCAGGTTATGGAAGGGTCGGCGAGACCATCGTCAGGCTGCTCGAGGCGGCCGACATCCCCTATGTCGGCTTGGACCGGAACCCTGAACTCATCCGACAGGGTCAACAACGTGGCCACACGATCCATTTCGGCAACGCCGCCAATCCGAGGATCCTCGCCAATGCCGGCATGGCCAGGGCGGCAGCGCTGGTGATCACACTCGACGATGCGGAAAACGCCCGTCGCGTCGCCTTTTCATCGAGAAATTTTTACCCGGATGTAACCGTGCTGGCGCGCGTCCGCGACCTTGAAGCCCGCGAATCGATGATCGAGGCCGGTGTCGCCGAGGCCGTCCCGGAAGTCACGGAGCTGAGCCTTGCCATGGGTGAAGCGGTACTGACCCGCGTCGGCGTCCCGGAAGAAGAAGCTAGAGATGCCGTGCGACAGCTAAGGGCAAATGAATTTCAGGGTATTCGTCTCGACGAGCTTCCATCGTCAGCAGGCCAAGCAACTGCGTAGAGATCTATTGGCTGCTCGAAACTTTCGACGGTTCGATTGTTGATCTCAAACCAGGCTAGGGACGGTTCAAAACCCTGCCGTTGCCCCAACATCATCGTGTCACTGGGCACTAGCACCCTCACATTTTCTTCCTTGCAATGCTTCTCGAGACGAGCAGCGAGATTGACGGGCTCACCGATGACGGTGAATTCAAGCCGTGCTTCCTCGCCGACTGTGCCGAACATCACATAACCAGACGTCATGGCGCACGCAACCGGTGCGGACGCGAGGCCCGCCTCGCGACGTTGACGATGCCATTCTTCGCCGACAATCGCGATGCTCTCGGCCGCTCTCAAACCGTGAGCCGCAAATTCGGCATCAGAACGGGACGCGCCGAAACTTGCGAGAATTCCATCGCCCAGAAACTTGTCGATGCTGCCGCCGCATTCGTTAATCACGCGAACGACGCGCTCCTGATAGGACGCCAATAGTGCCATGACCTCTTGCGGATCGATCTTCATGCTCAACGGCGTAAAACCACGTAGATCGACAAATAGTATTGCCGCATCTCTCGACACGGCCTCGCCGGGCTTGAGTTCGTTGTCGGCATAGCGAATGCGCCCTGCGATCTCAGGCGCGAAGAAACGAGACAGATCGTCTGCCGCCTGCTCCTCCGTCACCGCGCGCAGCAGGGCTTTTCTCGCGCGTACGAGCGAAATGGCGAGGATCACTGTGACCATCAGAATCGAGACGATCTTGTCGAACTCGGCTCCCATCAAGATCATGTGCGACTGCACATAGTCGGCGAAGCTTCGTGTGATTTCAGCCCGGGCGTCGACAAAAGCCGCGTAGAGAAGCAGCATAAGCCATCCGAAAGCGCTCGCAATGCCTGTGATAAGGACGAGCACTGGCTGAAAACTCAAGGTTCTCAAGGCGATCATAATGAAGACGTACATCAGTGTCGGCGCTTTCAGATAAATCGCTGCCGGTGCTCCGTATTGAATGTGGAAGCTCCAAATCGTCACCATCAGCACAGCGACGTCGACCATGATTGAGGCGATCAGAAAACTGGTTGTGAGCGCCCGCCTCAGCGCCAGGATTAGGCGGATCGTAGTGAATATGGTGTAGCAGCCGAGCGCCCATGGTACCGGCTCGATCGGTATGGGCATATCGCTCGGAAAGCCTTTGGGGCTCAGCTCATAGAGCACGGCAAAGGTTCCGATCGCAGCGAACTGCACGAGCGTGATCAGGATCTCACAATTCTCATGCTCACGACGCAGATTGGCGCGCACTCGATCCGGCATAGTCTCTGGTGTCGGAGGTCCCAAGACGATCCGCCACGCCTGGTCGGCGACGCTGCCAACCATTCTCTTGAGCACGGCCTCATCGGCAACGCGCCGCAAATCGCCAATCATTCGCCCAGTTCCCAATTGACGGTCACACCAAAATCCCAATCCCGAGAGAAGCAGAAGACCTATCAATGAGAACTGCACAATTGCTCAAATTATTACGAGATACTGTTCAGAGCTTGAATGCGGCCCAACCAAACGCAGTGAGATTTGACACATGGAGGTCCATCGCGGCCATGCAACATCGTCATTGCTGCATTGCAGCATAACCAGCTTCACGTCGGCTCAACCACATCACATATCTCATTCGGACCTGAAATATCGCACGCTTATGCGTGTGAAACGTGTGTGTGCTTGCCTTTACTTGAAGGACGACAGGAAATGACGACCAAGACTATCAATCCCAGCGACTATCCCCGCATTGTTGCAGAGCACAATGAACAGGCATTCGGCTTTCTCAGCCGTACCTGGGCGGTGTTGGAGACGCGCTACCGTCAATGGCAGGAATTCCGAACGACCGTGAACGAACTCGAGCGCCTCAACGACCGTGAACTCGCCGATATCGGCATTGTTCGTGAGGACATCCGTCGAGTTGCGCGTGGTTCGACCATGTAGCGTTACTGCAATGCAGCAAGAGCCTGCAACTCTCGCGGTTTGGATCACCAAGAAAACGGTCGATCCAGCCGAAAGTGAGAAACAAACCGGCCGGGAGCCATCCCGACCGGTTTTTTCTTGTTTTGTTCAGTCACATGAGAGAGTAAATTACTAACAATATTAGTAATTTATAAAAAAATACGCGCCTTGTTTGCATAACCGCGATCGACTACATTGACATTGAGCGGGTCGCGCATTCAGTGGCGAGTACCGAACAAAGTCTCACGGGAGATCTCGATTGCGCTATTTTCCGATCTTTCTCGACATGAAAGGACAAACGGTCCTGGTCGTCGGGGGCGATGAGCAAGCAGCGCTA
>CAYPOV010000078.1:0-15616 GCA_964412385.1 uncultured Geminicoccaceae bacterium | reverse complement strand
AAACCACAAAGAGTTAACAATAAAGAGAATATATACGGACAATTTGCTTAATGCAAGGAAAAAATAACGATTAGGGAAAAATGTTCTTAGGGAGATGCGATCTCCCTAAAACCCACGTTCAGTTGGATTTGCCACGCGTTTGGATGGGCAAGCCTGCTCTCCACATTAACCGAGATTTATGGAATTGGCGTTAGGTTGAAAGATGTCGAGACGGCAGCGTCTCGATTGCTCTCTTGACATTTGAAGCGAATTTGTTGGCCTGTTCCTGACGGACTTGGCGGTAAGGCCGTGTCGTCCAATGGACGCCCTGGCCCACTCGCGTCCGTGCCGTTCGACGCTGGCTGGCGTCACTGCTTGCGCCATGGATTCTGCCGCGAGACGGGACAATTCTCGCGCCATCTGATGCACTTCATCGCTCTTGATATTGATCTGCATCCAGCCACCACTGTCGCTTCGGGCTCTACACAAAAACACGACTTGAAAAGATCAATTTCTGTCACTCATGAAGATGCCCAATTGAGCGAGGCCTTCCCGCCCGAGCCTTGGCGTTTGGACGGCCGGGCCGTTGTGTCCTTTTGGTGGGTTCAGCGGAAGATTTGGGCGGCGGCTTGGGCAATCTACGGGCCCTCGAGCACAATGGCCTACAACGAGCTGCTGGCGGCGCGCCTGGTGGGCTGGCCTTGGCGTCCGGCAGTGGAGGTTGGACCAATCTGGGTTGACAGTCCCGCATCGTTGAATGGGGGAAGAACCATGTGGGCCATTCCCAAGGAGCTTGCCCGCTTGACGATCGAATGCCAGGCGGAGTCGATTTCGGCACAGGCCTCCAGGTCGGACCAACTCATCGCGTCATGCCGATACCGGCGAGGATTGCGCTTGCCGGGCCGTTGGCGTGTCACGCTCGAGACCTGGCAACCAAGCTTACTCGCGGACCAGCCAAGGATCGTGGTCGCGCACGCGAGCACACGGGCAAACGTTTCGCTGGCTCGAGCCGACTGGTCCATTCAAGCCGACGGCCCCTTAGGTTTTCTCTCAAAGCGAAGCCCGTTTCTCACACTGATACTGGATGACTGTCACATGATCTTTGGCCGTTCGCAGAACCAAAGTAAAAGGGGTACTAGGGGCCAAAAGCCCCTAGACTAAGTCTTTGGCTAGCGCTTTATTAACCTGCCCCGCATCGATTCCCGCCAGCTGATATAAAGACCGCTTGCGATGACGATCGCGGCACCGAGGATGGTGAACGAGTCGGGCCAGGTGCTGAAGACGACGATACTGAAGATCGTGCCCCAGAAGATGATGCTGAAATTGATCGGTTGCAGGGTTGCGGCGGGGGCCCATTCGAGTGCTTTGATGAGAAGCATATGCCCGGAGATGCCGGTGACGGAAAGCATCCCTAGGAGAAGCCATTGTTGCGGCGTCGGCCATTGCCAAAGCGTGAGGCCTATGACGGTTCCGATGATCGCACCCACGACGCCGGTGTAGAGGGTCGAGGTTTCGAAACTATCGTAGCGTGAGACCATACGCGTGAGGATATTGTAGAGGGCGAAGACAAAGGAGCTTCCGATCATCAAGAGGGCTGCGGGATCGAACGAACTGAGACCGGGGCGGATGACGATGAGCGTGCCAAGAAAGCCGATAATGACGGCAAGCCAGCGCCGCCAACCGACGGTTTCCTCGAGGATCGGCACCGAGAGGGCCGTAACCATGAGCGGGAAGGTCAAAAAGAGGGCGTGGATTGTGGGCAGCGGCAAATAGCGGAGCGCCAGGGCGAAGATCATGATCTCGCCGATAAGCAGGGCGGATCGGAGAACTTGCAGGAATGGCTTCCGCGTGCGTATGGATTGACGTAGATCGCCGCGCGCCGAGACAAAGATGATGGCGAAGACGGCGAATGACAGGAAACGGACCATGACGATCTGGCCGATAGCGAGATCGGCTGTGAGAATCTTGGTGATGCCGTCTTGCGCGGCGAAGATGAAATTGGCGCCGAGGGCAGCGGCGATGCCTCGACCGATGGTCGAACTATCGAGCGCCCGTGCCATGGATCGAGGTTCGCGAAACCACTAGTCGGCGTCGGTTTGAGTAAGCGTCACGATGGTGTTGCCATCGGCATCGAAGAGCGAGAGATCGACACGGTCGCGCTTGAAGCTTGCGATTTGACCGAGGGCCGCATGAACGCGCTGTTCTGCCTCCATCAATGGCTCGGGACAGGCCATGCGGGTTGAGGCGAGCGGGCCGATGGTGAGCCTGTCACCGTCGATCTGGTAGCGGCCAGTGAGGCGGTTGCAACCGCTGCTGCCGGTAAGTTGCCCCTCACCTCGAAACTGAATGAATGCTTCAAAATCGTCAGGGAATGCATCGTCGAGGATCGTGATCGGTCGCCATTCGCTGCCGGCGAGACCGGTGGATTGGGCGACTGCCAGTTCACACACCATCAACACCAATGCCGCTATCAAGAGGGTGCCAAGAAATCTCATGCCTGGCCGTCGCGCGTGATGTCGATTGCACCGGCCTGCCAGGGATTGATGGCTGCCAGATCCGGCTCGACGCCCAGGCCCGGGGCATCCTTGAGGTGGATCATGCCGTCGGCCTCCGGCAAAAGCGGTGTGACCATGGTATCGCGCAAGGGATTGTCATTATTGTCGACTTCGAGCAAGCCGTCGCCGCCGACTGCGGAAAGCAGATGGGCCGAGTGATAGAGGCCGATGCCGCCGCCGAGATAATGGGGGCAGTAGCGGAGCCCGCTCTTGATGGCTTTTTGGGCGACGTGGCGGCAAAGTGAGAGACCGCCCCATTTGGCGCAATCGGGTTGCAGGACGTTGTAGCTCTTGCGTTGGATGAGTGCTTCGAAGGCCTCGCGGCGAATGACGTTTTCACCGCCGGAAAGCGGCCGTTTGGCACGCGATGACAGGAGGGCCAGAGTGTCGGAATCGGTGTCTGCAGGCATCGGTTCCTCGACCCATTCAAGCGGCATCTCGGCCATAAAATCGAGCATGCGGCTTGCCGTTTCAAAGTCCCAGGCCTGATTGGCATCGACCGCAAACCGATCGCCTTTGTTGAGGAATGAAAGCATCGCCTCAAGATTGGCTTTGTCCTTGTCGAAGCCGATCTTGAGCTTGAAGGCCTTGAAGCCTTTGGCCCGGCCTTTTTCGACTTCCGTCACGGGATCGGCGGGATTGATTCCGCTTGCGTAGGCCGGAAGGGGGCGAAGGTCTCCGCCCAAGGCCACGGCAACGGGCTCGCTCCGGCGCCGGGCGGTCAGATCCCAAAGAGCACAATCGACGCCCGCCAGGATCTGATTGATCGGACCGGGCTCAGCGGTCTGCAAAGCAAGGATGCGGAATGCTTGGTGGGCTTCCGCCATGACGCCCGGCACGTCGTCGAATTCGCGATCGATCAACCACGGACCGATGGTTTCGGCCGCAAGCTTCATCCTGTGGTCGCCACCGCAATCCGGAAAGTTGCACCAGATTTCGCCCCAGCCATAAGCGCCATCGGCGGCTTCCACGCGGACAAGGAGGCTTTGGCGGGCGGCGAAGCGGCCGACCCGGCTGATCACCGGATTGGCCACAGGATAGCGATAGTAGCGAAACTGGACGCGCGTAATTGCCGGCTGCGCCATCTTTGCCTCCACAATGTTTGACCTGATTGGGTCTAGTTACGGTGCCTGAGAAGGTCTAGGTGCTTTCGCGCTCGATGATCTCGAAGCCGAGGTCGATCACTTTGTCCTCGGGCTCGATGCCTTTGAGGCGATCGAGGATCAGCTGGCCGGTACGCCGCCCGGTTTCTTCGCGGGGAACGCGGACGGTACTCAAGGATGGCACCATCTGCGCCGAAAACTCGCTATCCCCCCAGCCGATCACGCCAATTTGGCCTGGCACGTCAATGCCCTGGCGGATACATTCCATGAGGGCGCCCACGGCTTCGCGCTCATTGGTGGCGATAATACCGTCAAGATCGGCGAAACGCTTGCGCATAGTACGCAGGCCAAACGCGCCGCCTTCGGGTTCGGACGAGACTTCGCAGCAAAGATGAAGATCGGGCTCGAGACCCGCCTCTTCGAGGCCTTTGAGAAAACCTTCGCGGCGGCGGCGCATACGCTCATTGTGCTTGAGCGCATGGTGCAGGAAGCCGATGCGTTTCTTGCCGCGCGAGGCCATGTAGAGGGCTGCTTGACGGCCGCCTTCGAAATTGGAGATGCCGACAGCCGTGTCGATGGGCCGGCTGCCGATTTCGTTGACCTCGAACACCGGCACGCCGGCGCGCTGCAAGATGGTGCGCGTGGTGCGGGTGTGGGTCATGCCGGCAAGCACCACGGCACTGGGCGTCCAGCCCAGGGCAGCGCGCACCAGATTTTCCTCGATCTTGGGATCGAAGCGGCTTTGGTTGAGCAGGAGCTGATAGCCGGCATCACTCAGGACGTCGGACAATCCTTGGGCGAGGCCCGCCATCGAGGGCTCGGAGAGTGTCGCCACCACGGCGGTGACGATGGGGCTGCGTGTCGCCGAGAGCGTGCCGGCCGCAAGATTGGGGATGAACCCGGTCTCCTGGACCACCTCGAGCACGCGCTCACGGGTCTCTTGCGCCACCATTTCCGGACGGCGCAGCGTGCGCGATACCGTCATGGAAGTCACGCCCGCGAGGTTCGCTACGTCTTTCATGGTAACCCGGCCGTTGCTCTTCAGGCGAGCCTCGGTCTGCTGTGCGCGATGGCGTAAGGCAATCGCCATGTCGCCTGTCTCCCAACTCGTTGATCCGGTGAGACCTACTGTTTTCAGCTGGTGGCGGCAAGATTTCACCTACTCATTATGCAATGAGTTTGGCGAACCGGGTTCTCGCTGTTGCAAAAACGCCAGCTGGTACCGTCCAGCCTGCGCTACCGATCGCTCGGTCTTCAAGCCAAGCTGCCATCGGTAAAATCACCGTAGCCGAGGCCGATTACCTGGTCTTCGATGACGATCTCGAAGAGCTTTTCGTTGATACGCCCGATGATTCGCGTATCGCCGTTGCTTTGATAATAGCCGACTTGGTTGTTAGCGGCGCTTGTGGCGTAGCCGATAAACGTAAGATCCGGTCCGGGCGGCGGATTGTTGGAGAAATCAACCATATTGAGATGGATCTTGTCGCCTTCCGCCTGACTGAAATCCCAGATCCTGTCTGCAGCTGCGCCCACGCCGGTTTGATTGGTGGTGAAGCCGAACCTGTCTGCACCGCTGCCACCATAAAGATCGTCAGTGCCGCTTCCGCCATCCAGAAAGTCCTCGCCGGCCGATCCATGGAGTTGGTCGTCATGATCACCGCCCCAGAGATCGTCATGGCCTTGTCCGCCGACCAAAATATCGTTGTCGTCGCCACCGCCAAGCGTGTCGTTGCCATTGCCGCCGGAAAGGTAATCTTGGCCACCTTGCCCCCAGAGATCGTCATCATCGGCGCCCCCATAGAGGAAATCCATGCCGCTGCCGCCTTGGATCACGTCGTCGCCGGCCTCGCCATAGATAATGTCGAAGCCCTCACCGCCGTTGAGCCAATCGTCCGAGGCGCCGCCATCGATTGTATCATTGCCGTCCCTGCCTTCGATCGTGTCCTTGCCGCCACTGCCGTTCAAGACATCGTTGCCTTCACCACCGTCGATCGTGTCGTCCCCGTTCCCGCCATCAATCGTATCGTCGCCTCCTCGCCCCAGAATGATGTCATTGCCGCCTTGGCCGTCGAACACATCATCGCAGGGTGTTAGCCAGACGTTATCGGCTTGATCCGTGCCCACCGGGACAAAGAACGGATAGATCAGCGAACAAGGGTCGGGCAGGAAGGGCGCATCGGTTGGCCATACGTTGCTGGTATTGCGTGCCATGTCCTGATCTCCTGACAGTCGGTCGGTGATTCATGTCGTGAACAATTTGACAAACCGCGTCAGTGATTTGGCTCACCTCGTGACTCGCCACGGCCCCTGATGGCCGTTATGACCGGCGATCAACGAGAGAGACGGAGGCCCGAATGGTGAAAGCCTGTGTGGCGCACGGCGCCCATGATTTGCGGATTGAGGACAAGGAGCCAAGCTTGCTCGGAGCCGGCATGGTTCAGGTGAGGCTCGGCGCCGGCGGGATCTGCGGCAGCGATCTTCACTACTATCATGAAGGCGGGATAGCCGGCCTCACCATCCAGGAACCTTTGATCCTCGGTCATGAGATGGCCGGCACGATCACGCAGGTCGGTGACGGCGTTACCGATCTCAGTCCAGGGATGCGAGTCGTCGTCAATCCCCACCGCCCCTGTCTCAGATGTCAGGATTGCGGGCGGGGTACGTTGCATCTCTGCTCCGACAATTTCTTTGCGGGTTCGGTGGCGCGCATGCCCCACATGCAGGGCTTCTTCGCCGAACTCACTACAGTGTCCGCACGGCAATGCCTGCCGATCCCGGATGATCTGGATTTCGGGCTCGCAGCCCTCACCGAGCCATTTGCCGTCTGCCTTCATGGTGTGTCACGGGCAGGTCCGCTCATCGGCAAGCGCGTGCTGGTCACCGGTGCGGGGCCGATTGGCTGTCTCTTGATTGTTGCCGCCCGCCTGGCCGGTGCTTCCCACATAATTGCCACAGATATTCTCGACGAACCACTCGCAACAGCGCGCCGCGTCGGTGCGGACGAGACCATCAACGTGGCGGCATCACCGGAAAAACTCGAATCGTTGCAGCAAGGCCGTGGGGTGATGGATGTGGTACTTGAGGCAACCGGCGTCGTGCAAGCGCTTGAAGACGCCGTCAAAGCTTGCCGCGCCGGCGGTACCCTTGTGGTGGTCGGCATGATTCCCGGTGGCAAGAGCTTCACGCTTGCCAATCGCGTCGTCTTTAAGGAACTCGATCTCAAGGGCTCGTTCCGCTTCGACAAGGAATTCCATTGGGCGCATCAGGCGATCGTCGATCGCAGGGTCGATCTCAGCCCGGTTCTTACCGAACAATTCCCGATCGACCGCGCCGTTGAAGCCTTTGATTTCGCGAGCGATCGCCGAAAGGGTCTAAAGTCTCAGATCGTGCTGGCTTGAGTACGGGCGATATGCCTCGTCTTGGCGACAGCAAAAATGAATCCAACGCCTAATATTCCCAATGCGCTCAAAAGTGCGGCAGCAACGAAACCAATGACCGGTCCGATTAAGGAATAGACGGCAACGCCTGCGGCCTGACCGATGAAAATGCTTGCCGCGAATAGCGACATCGCGACCGGACGGTTGTCAGGCGACATTTGTGTGGCATTCACCTGCAAGGCGCTATTCAGCATCATATAGCCAAAGCCACTACCAAAACATCCAATGACAATCGGCATCGGACCCCATGGCACACACATCAGAAGAAAACTGGCAGCCGCAATCCCGGCACCCCAACGCGCCGATCCCAGCTCCCCAAATCGCTTGACGATCCTCTGGGAGACGAGCGTATAGATCAGAGCCCCGACGCCCAGCGCACCCAAGACGATACCGATTTGAAACTCGCTCATACCGTAACTTTGGCTCAATGTCATAGCGATCAGCGGAATTACACCAAAAGCGAATCCGCCGAGGAGCGCTGCGAGTGTCAAAATCGTCACCGGCCAACGACGCAACATGATCGCAGCATACTGCTTGGAGAATCGAGGCGGTTTGGTTGCTTGAGCGCCGCGCAATGGAAGCTTCAACCAACATCGCCATAGCCCAACCGCCGTCGCGGCCAAGCCGATCCCGAAGGTCATGAACACCCATCGCCAGTCCAGGTACTCCGCAAACAAGCCGGAGAGCGTAAATCCGAATATCGAACCGATAATCGCACCTGAAAGATAGCGTGCAATCGTGCTCTGGCGTTCCTCATAAGCGACAGTCTCACCGATGAATGCCGTGCCCATCGGAATGATCGAGCCCGCAGCCAGTCCCGCAGCAATGCGCGCCATGACCAGTTGATCCAGGGTCGAGGCAAACGCGCACATGAGGGTCAAGAGTGCCGTGACAGCGCAGCCGATGGTCGCCAATCGAAACGGACCCATGCGGCTTCCAATCGGTCCATAAACGAGTTGGCCGGCACCGTAAGCAAACGCGTAGGCCAGAACCGGCATGGCGGCCTCGACAATCGAGACGTCGAACTCTCGCGCGAATGCGGGTACCAGCGCATCGCAGGCGCGAACCAAGGCAATCGAGCAAAAACCTGCTACTCCGAGCAACAGGATCGTTTCTTGGGTTTTCGCTTTTGGGGCCGGAGCCTCAGCCAATCTGTCTCTCCCTCTCTGCTGTTCTTGAAAGTACCTTGCGTCCGACTTCAACGACAAGGCCGAAGCTTAATTGCCCGGGGACACAATCGTGCCTGCTGGACGTTACCGATAACCGGTGCTAGCCAAGGCGCGAGCAGTGATGCAGCGAACGAGAGGGCCGAACCGTGGCGGCAAAAGGCGATCGTCCGAACATTATACTAATTGTCACCGATCAACAGCGATTTGATACGATTAAGGCCCTCGGCGCCGACTATATGACGACGCCCTATCTCGACAAGCTCATCGAGGAGGGTACGACGTTCACCAATTGCCATATCACGGCTGCGTCCTGCGTGCCGTGCAGGGCGAGTCTGTTCAAGGGATATTTTCCCCATACGACGGGCGTACTACGCAACGGCCAGCCTTGGTCGCGAACCTGGGTCGAGCAACTCAGGGATAGTGGGTATCATTGCGTCAACATTGGCAAGATGCATACCATCCCTTACAATGCCGATGCCGGGTTCAATGAGCGTTATGTCGTTGAAAACAAAGACCGGTACATGGAAGGCCGTTGGTATTTCGACGAATGGGACAAAGCTTTGGCGGCCCATGGTCTCAAAAAGCAGCAACGTGAGCTCTACCGCAAGCGCCCTGATTACAAGTCCTCACTCGGGGCGTTTCTTTGGGAGCTTCCCGAACATCTTCAATCCGATATGTTCGTTGGTAACATGGCCTTATGGTGGCTCAATTCTTATCCTGTGACGCAGCCACTGTTCTTTCAGATCGGCTTCCCCGGGCCGCATCCACCCTATGACCCGACCGAGCGTTACGTCGAGCCCTATATGAAGCGCAACGATTTGCCGTTGCCCAAACCGAGTCAAACCGAGCTCGACGGCCTGCCGCCACCACTCAAAGAAAAACGCCAGCATGACGTCGACGTAGACCATGACTCGGTTGTATGGGATCTCGACCCGGATGAGCAGCAACTCCAGAAACTATGGGCTCACTATTGCGCCAATGTGACGATGATCGATGAAAAGATCGGCGCAATCATGGAGACCCTTAGAGTGCGCGGCTATTTGGACAATGCCGTCGTGTTCTTTACCTCGGATCACGGTGACTGCATGGGTGACCATGGTTTGATCCAAAAATGGTCGATGTACGACATCATTACCAAAATGCCGCTCATTTGCTGGTCGCCCAATCGGTTCGCCAAAGCCAAGGCGATCGATGGACTTTGCCAGCTCTTTGATCTCGGTCCGACAATTCTCGAACTTGCCGGCATCGAGCCGCCTTCCGGCTTCGAGGCACAGTCACTGCTCCCTGCACTCGACGGCGGAAGTTGGACGCCTCGGGAGCATGTCTATTGTGAGCAGGCAGGCGACGTGAATCTAACAGGTGCCGAATTCATCACAATGGTTCGGTCGAACAGTCACAAGCTCGTCCACTACAAAGGCGAGGAATTCGGTCAGCTATTCGACTTGACGGCGGATCCGGATGAGGTAAACAATCTTTGGAACAGTTCTGAGCATGGGAGCATTCGCCGAGAACTTCTCGATCGTCTTCGGGATTGGCTGATCGAAAGCAACTATCAGACACGTGATTGGATGGCTGACTTCCGTTAGGTTTCGAGCTGCGCACTGCGTCAAGGAATTTCGCGCTCAACATTGACCAATTGTTAGCCAGACGATACCCAGGGGCTGTATTCGGTCCACCACACTCGCGCTTTTGGATCAACAATTGACTGTTACTCGCCGTTCCGCCGTGACTTTGCTGTCATCCGTATGTTCTTTTTTAGCAGTGCCATCGATCGTCAAGGCCTCGATTGACACGATTGACACACGTAGGCTCCACTTTCGTCACCGGCATACAGACGAAGAGCTGGACGCCGTCTATCACACAGCCTCTGGCTATGATCACGGAGCGCTCAACGAGATCAACCATATCTTGAGGGATTGGCGGTCTGATGCCGTCAAGACAATCGATCCTGCCGTGCTCGATTACGTTTTCGAGGTCCAGATGCGTTTGGGCCATCGCGACGTTGTCGAGATCCTTTCTGGGTATCGCACCAAGAAAACCAACGATATGCTCCGTGCGCGCAATCGAGGGGTGGCGAAGTACAGTCTCCATATCGAGGGCCGCGCCATCGATATAAGCTTGCCGGGAATTCGCACGGTCGATGTTCGCGACACAGCGCTATCCCTCAAGCGCGGCGGCGTTGGCACCTATCGACGCTCGGGCTTCGTCCATCTCGACACGGGCGAGTTCCGCCGCTGGGGCGGTTAGGCCCAAGTCATCGATGTCGGGGCGGTCCGGGTTGCCCCGGCATGGCATCGAACACTTCCACACCTGGCGGAATGACCATCCAGTCCGGCTTTGCGCGTGCGAAGACATAGCGTTGCGGTTCGTACCAAGACCCGGGCTGATCGAATGTGCCGCCGGCGATACCGCGATAGTCGGGCAAAAATTCGAGCCGCCAAGTAATGGTCGAACCACATATCGGACAGAATTCCGATTCGACCCACCGACCGGCGTCGGATTTCAGATGATAACTCTTGCGCTCTCCCTGGGTGAACACGACGTCGGCGAGATTGAAATAGGCAGAAACGCCGAAGGCGCTCCCTGTGCGTTTGGTACACCAACTACAGGAACATAGGCTTACACGTCGAGGTGCCCGCTGGGTCTTGTAGCGAACCGCACCGCAAACGCAGCCACCTTCATGGATTCCGTCTTCAGACATGGTTGCTCCATCATTTTTTCGATCAACAATCGTCACCTCTGGAAGCAAGTTAGGCGGGCTGGTACTCAAAGGAAACCCGACCAGGCAAGAGGAGGCAGAAGTGGGCAAGGTGAGGTTTGGTATCATTGGGACCGGCTTTATAGCGGGTCAAATCGCGTCTGCTATCGAAAGATCCGAAAACGCAGACCTTGTCGCAGTCTCCAGCCGAAGTCGAGACAATGCCGAAGCGTTCGTGATGGACAGACCGGGTGTTGCTGCCGTCCAGGGTGCCGAAACATTGTTTGCGCGCGACGACATCGACGCCGTCTTCATTGCACCGCCGACGGTGAACAAGGAAGCCTTGGCCCTAGAGGCGGTACGACAAGGTAAGCATATCTTAGTCGACAAGCCCTTCGTCGATGCGGCTTCGGTTTCGCGCATGACCGAAGCTACCATGACCAAGGGCCTGGTCTTTATGGACGGTACCCATTTCGTTCATCATCCGCGCACGCACATCATCCGGGCAAATGCCGAAGAGCAACTCGGTGTTCCGCAATCGCTCTATTCGGCGTTCTATTTTCCTTTCAGCGAGCGGGACAATATCCGTTTCGATCCTGATCAGGAACCAACCGGCGCCCTTGGTGACCTCGCCTGGTATTCGATGCGCGCGATCCTCGAATATCTCAATCCCCAAGGCGAGCTGAGCGTCGTGTCAGCCATCGCCGTGCGCGACGCGCCCAAAAACGCCGTGATGCGCATCGCCGGAATCCTCGGGTTTGAGAGCGGCGAGACCGCGTCATTCGATTGCGGCTACACCGTTGGTGCGATTGTCATGGATCTCAGCATTTTGGGCTCCAAAGGCATGATCACGATGGACGATTTCGTCTTGGACTGGCAGCGCAGCATCGCCTTCGAGGACTCTACCATCAAACCCGGCTATACCTATCGGACTGGGCTTGGCAACCGCAGTGCGTTTGCATTCATCGAAACGCCAACCAACGTCGCGCAGGAGGTTTCGATGATCGACGATTTTGCTGATTTGGTGGCGAAGGGCGACGCCGAAAGCCGGCAGCAATGGGCCAAAGCCTCGTTGCGCACGCAACATCTGCTCGATGCTGTCTGGTGCAAGGTGGATGCCGGCTGATGCGGCTAATCGCCCGAACCTACACTTGCCGGAACCAAATACGCGAGATGTCTGAGCTTCTCCGGATTTCGGGTAACATAAATCCTTTGAATCCTGTCATCTCCGATCTCGAGCGCCGTCGTTTGCAAGGTTCCGTCGGACTGGACGCTAATCTCTCCTGGCAGTCCGTTGAGGTCGAGGCGCTTTGACCAGAGCGGCGGCTTTCCTCCTCGCTTGGTAAAGAGGCCCTGAAACAGCTTGCCGAGCTTGTCCGCCCCGACAATAGGATTGAGTGCTGCAGTCTTCTGACCGCCACCGTCGCTGTGAAGCGTCGCTTCGGCGGCGAGCAGATCGCGCAGAACGCCGATTTCGCCGCTGCGCAATGTTGCAAAAAAGGCCCCGGCAATGCGCTCGTTCTCGCGCTTGCTCGGGACGTAGCGTGTTCTGGTGTTTTTGAGATGAGACCGGGCCCGACTTGCGAGCTGCCGGCAGGATGCCTCGCTTCGCTCGAGCGTGCGAGCGATTTCCTCGAAACCCATGTCAAAGACATCATGGAGTAGGAAGGAGGCACGCTCGAGCGGGGATAACCGTTCGAGCGCTAACATCAAAGCGAAGGAAACATCGTGAGCCAGCGCTTCGGAAGGTACTGGTACCGCAAGGGGATCCACCAATAGCGGCTCAGGAAGCCACTCGCCCACGTAGGTCTCGCGATGGCGACGCGCCTCCTTGAGGCGATCGAGCGAGATGTGCGTGACCACGGTGGAGAGAAAGGCACGCGGATTCGCGACCTTGGCCTGATTAGTGCCGTGCCAGCGGAGATAGGCATCCTGGACCGAGTCCTCCGCCTCAGCGACCGATCCGAGCATCCGGTAGGCGAGCCCCAAGAGATGTTGGCGGTGTTTCTCGAATTCGGCTTGTTCGATCTCCATCGCTCCCAAGTTCCCCAGTTTCAGGCTGCCGCCTCGGTCGTTTCAACGGGATGGATGGTTCGAAAACCAATCGCCAACCGGTTCCAGATATTGATCGCACCGATGAGCAGGCTCAGCTTGACCAGTTCCTCGGCAGAAAAGAACTGGCGCACCTGATCGTAATCGCCGTCGGGTGCCTTTGTGTCCGCGATACGCGTTAGGGATTCAGTCCAAAGAAGTGCCGCGCGCTCGCGTGGCGAGTAGAGCGGAGATTCTTGCCACGCCGACAGCAAATAGAGCCGCTCTTCGGTTTCCCCAGCGGCCCTCGCATCACGGGTGTGCATGTGAATGCAAAAGGCGCAGCCATTGATCTGCGAGGCACGGGTCTTGACCAGCTCGATCAGGCTATGTTCGAGGCCGCAATCGCTGACATAGTCTTCAAGCGTCATCATCGCCTTTATTGCCTCTGGGGCAAGCTTATAGGGGTTCAATCGGTGTTCCATGACTAGGTCCAATCGTCCTGATTGTAGTGCAACACCAACTAGACGAGACAGCAGCCATTCTTGTGACACGTGGACAACGATTGTTCGGACTAGGCTGACGATCCACTGCCAACGCTAAGCGTTCTAATGACTACACCCCTTACCGGTCGCATCACCATGCGCTCTCCCACAAAGATCAGCAGCAATGCGGTGATCGAGGCCATAAGCGAGAGCATTGCCCAGCCATATTTGAGAAACAGCTTAGCCGTTGTCTTGAAGGCATAGCGGGTCTTGTAGAGCAGCGACTTGCCAAAGCCGTCGGCGTAGGCTGCGGTTTTGATGCCCGCGATATCGGATAGCTGGTTAAGCGCCGAGAGGTCTTCGGGCGAGTCCACCAGTTTCAGGCTCTTGAGGGCTGCTCCTGGCGAGCCCGATGATCTGCTGATCGAGGCCAGATCATTCCCTACCCGTTCAAGTGCGTCGATGGCCGGCTTGTCGATCGATTTACCAAATGCAGAAGCGAGATCCGCCCGCAACAGGGTTGGCTGTACATGCTGGATCCGCTGCCAATAGGGTACATTGGCGAGATTGCGGCGCAGCGTGCTCAATGGCATCGCGGCCTGAACGGTATTCTTCAGCGATGTCGCGAAACGATCCGAGAAACTGCCGCTGCGCTTGGCAAGCTTGATGAAGGAGACCCAGAATTTCGCGGGTGCGGCGACGCCGCTGGTGGCATAGGTGCCGGCAGTAAGTGCCAAACCGACTCCGGATAGAGCCAGGATGAACTCGTCCACCTCTTGCCCTATGAAATACCGGCCGGTTTGAATAGTGACGTCACGAACATCACCATAGACAACGAGATCCGAAGCCATGGCGCCTGCAAGATGCGGAACGCTGTCGCCTGTGCCGAAGACAAAACCTTGAGCCGTCTTGGCACTATTACGCCAGAGTGCGGCGCGCAAGGTTTCTGCCTCGATGAGCTGCTGATGAGTCGAGGCACTCAAAGGATAGCCGAAGTCTTCGGCGACGTGACGATAACTTTGGGCCAAGACGATATCGCCTTCCTCCAGCGCCTCGTTGATCTTGGCTTCAACTAGAGCGGGGCTCATCAGGCGCAGTGCCGCGGCCTCGAGCGCTACTCGGGTCTCGGCACGATCAAAGACATAGTTGGCAGTATCGCGGTGCTCGTCGAGGACGGTCTTCGCCGACCAGGCAAACGAGGCGAGCGACGCCAGAAAAAGGCACAGACAGATCAGGCGCTTGCGGCGAAGCGCAGCTCGACCCGGCTCTCTCGAAATCACGCCCAAAGAAATTCTCACATTAGATCCTGTGCCGCTCTATAACCCGTAAAGGACATAAGTTCATTAACAGCCGATAGGCGTTTCGAACTCTTTTCGGGCGGAGAGGTCTTCGATGACCCAGATCACGGTCGCGCCGATCACGACGGCGCTCGGTGCCGAAATCTTCGGCGTCGATCTGCGTGAGGCTCTCAGCGACGCCGTCATCGCAGAGATCCGCCAGGCTTTGCTCGATCATTGTGTGATATTCTTTCGCGATCAGGATCTCGATGTCGAGGCGCACAAACGCTTCGCGCGTCGCTTCGGCGAGATTTTCGTTCACCCCAATTTCAATACGGGAGACCATGACCCGCAAGTCGTGACCATTGCCCGTCACCCCGGCGACAGGCTTGTCATCGGCGAACATTGGCACACCGACACCACGATGATGAAAGAGCCGCCGATGGGAGCCCAGCTTTATGCAATCGAAACACCTCCCTATGGCGGCGACACGATGTTCGCCAATCAACAACTTGCCTACGAAACGCTCTCGGACGGCATGAGGGCAATGATCGCCAATCTCCGCTGCCTTCACTCGGACCGCATCGTCGCCGGCCCCAATTCCAGGGCCACACAACTGAAAAAATCCACGCCGGTTCGCGATGATACCACCTGGCAGCAAACGACGACGCATCACCCGGTTGTCCGGACCCACCCGGAAACCGGACGCAAGAGCTTGTTCGTCAATCAGCTCTATACCATCGCGTTCGAGAACATGACAGACGAGGAAAGCAAGCCGCTTTTGATCTGGCTCATCGATTGGGGATGCCGTCCGGAATTCACCTGCCGTTTCCGCTGGGCGCCGGGCGCTGCCGGGTGGTGCAGACCACCTGCTTCCCGCCC
>CAYPOV010000077.1:0-15898 GCA_964412385.1 uncultured Geminicoccaceae bacterium | reverse complement strand
GGAAAGGTGATCGGCGTGGACGTGGGTTTCGATAAGCCAGTCGAGTCTGAGACCATGGCTGTTGAGGTACCCGAGGAGTTCGTCCGCATGTTCGAAGGCGATTCGACCCGCTGCGTAATCGATATCCATAACCGAATCGATTATCGCGCAGTGATCCGTTTGGGGGTCCTTCACGACATAGCTTATCGTGTTGGTGGCTTCATCGAAGAACCCTTTGACGTCGGGCTTCACTGAAAGATCGATGGGATAGGACGACATGATCAAAGTCCTTTTACAATTAGGTCATTTGCGGTTGCTTGGGGTCCGTATGAGCCGATGATCCGAGGTTCGGGATCAGACGCGTCGCGATGATGCCTAGGACTAGGGCGGCCAAGAAGACAAAGACCTCGGTTCGTCCGGTACCGGCGGCGGGAAGGGCCGCTCCGGGACAGAAACCGGCAAGTCCCCAGCCGATGCCAAAGAGCGCTGATCCGCCCATAAGCCTCGCGTCGATCGCGTTGTTCGTCGGCAAATGAAACTCGCTGTTCAGTGCCGGGGCTTTTCTTGCAAACACGAGACGGTAGCCCAGCGCCGTTACAAGAAGGGCGCCACCCATGACAAATGCGAGGCTCGGATCCGAGGTCCCAGCGATATCAAAGAAGTTCAAAACTTTCGCGGGATTGATCATTCCCGAGACGACGATACCCAGCCCGAAGATCAGACCAATCACGAATGCGGTTAGAGTTCTCATAGATTATTCCCCAATCAAATGGCGCGTGACGAAAACCGTCACCGCGGCCGTTGCCATAAAGATCGGAACCGCGGCGAGCGATCGTCCGGAAAGCCGTGCCAGTCCGCAGACCCCATGACCCGATGTACATCCCGAGCCCAATGTGACGCCGATGCCAACTATCAGGCCGCCGAGGATGAGCGCCGGCGTGGTAACCGGTACGGTGACAATGGGCATGGAGCCGGTGATGATCATGCTCACCACAGGTGCCAACACCATCCCTGCGATCATCGCCACTCGCCACGACCAGTCGGCCCGATCACGGGGAAAGAAAAGACCCGTGAGGACTCCGGTTGCGCCAGCTATTCTGCCGTGGGTGACCATCAACGCCACGGCTGCAAGGCCAATCAGACCGCCGCCCAGAAGTGACGCGATCGGTGTGAAGGAGGTATCCATATCCATACGCAGTGCCCCAATTCTGTGAAGGCTTTGCGCAGGTTCTGCCTTAGTAGGAAGGTCGTGTCGGTGACCTAGTCACAGAGGTGCTATGAATTTCGAACAAATTCGTCGAGCATGGAGCAATTCTCGATCCTGACTTCGCCGCGGGAAACGCTCACCCAGCCGCGCCGTTGAAACTCATGAAGTTGCCGAGAGATTACTTCTCGCGCAGTGCCTAGCTCCGTTGCGATCTGCTGATGGGTCAAATGAACGACACCAGTGTCTTTGGCGAGTTCCAAGAGCTTGTGGGCAAGCCGTATATCGACGCGGGCGAAAGCAACTTCCTGAATGACCAGGAACAGATCGGTTATCCGCTTCGAGTAGGCCGTGAAGACAAAACGTCTGAAATCGGCCGACTGCGCCACCAAATTGTCGAACACAACTCGCGGAATGGCGATCGCGCGTGCCCATGTTTCCGTCAGCCCCTCAGCACAATAGTCTTCGTACGCCAAAAGGCATGCGGTTGTAAGAACGCAGCTTTCGCCGGCGTGAACGCGATAAAGGACGATTTCTCTACCACTCTCAGAAACCTCCTGGACACGGATAGTGCCGTCCAGCAGGAGCAGCATGTTTTCAGGCGCCTTGCCGGGGCCAAAAATCACCGTGCCCGCAGGGAGTTCGACGACCTTACTGCGTTCCGTAAGAATTGACCGGATCGGCGCTTCCAGTTGGGAAAGGCCCGGGAATTGGTCGATCCAGTCCATAGGCGCACCTTGGGCGGTTGGCATCCGGATTATTAGCCGGGAAACGACTGGCCGGAGGCGATCTCGTGGAGATTGGGGAGAACGATCGGCGATGATTGGATATAGAGGCCGACGAGTTCGGCGACCGAGGTTATCGATTCGATGTGGGAGCGTTCGTAGCCGTGCGAGGAGTCGAGCGCAAAGCAGACGAGGCCGGTGCGGATATCATTGCCGGCCTCGAGGGCGGCGGCACCGTCTGAGCGATAATAGCGAAAGACGTCGCGGCTGTGGCGGATGCCGAATTCGACGCACAAGCGCAAGAGCCGTCGGCTCAGATCCCAATCGAAAGGCCCGCTCATGTCTTGCATGACAACGGTGGCACCGTATTCGTTGGTATTCTGACCTGGTGCGATCGTACCGTTGTCGATCGAGACCAGTTCGGCAACATCGCCATGCAGGACGTGGGATGCGCCGACACCCACTTCTTCCGAGATGGTGAAGAGAAGGTGACAGTCGATCGGCAGCGATACTTCATTCTCGCGAACGGCTCGAGCCATGGCCAGCACGGCAGCAACACCGGCCTTATCGTCGAGATGCCGTGAATTGACAAAGCCGCTTGGCGAGAACTCGAGATTGGGATCGATTGCGACGTGATCACCGACATGGATGCCGGCGTCAATCAGGTCCTGTTGATTGTGAATTTTGTCATCGAGCCTGATCTCGACATTGTTCCAGCTTACGGGCTGGGTGTCGATTTCTTCGTTATAAACGTGGCCTGACGCCTTGAGCGGAAGAATCGTTCCGCGCATCGCATGACGATCCTCACGGAATACCGTCACTCTGGCACCTTCGGCAAAGCGCGACGACCAATGTCCAACCGGCACGATGGCGAGCCGGCCATTCGTTTTGAGCTCTTTGACCATGGCCCCAAGTGTGTCGAGATGGGTCACGATTGCCCGGTCAGGGCTATGGCGCGCGCCCTCGAGATTGGCGCGAATGGCGCCGCGCCTCGTTAATTCATAGGGAATCCGCATCCCATCGAGCTCGCCACGGACCAGATCGGTGACGGCTTGCGTAAGACCCGTCGGGCTCGGGGTTTCGATCAGTCGTGTCATGACAAAGCGCAAATACGCCTGATCGATCTCGAGCTTCCGGATCATCGCCTGCCTCTCGTCTGGTTCCTTTTCAGGCGTTCAGAGGCGGCTGGAACCGTGTCTGCGGGAACAACAGATCGACAAACCGCTCCGCGGTTGGCTGGGGTTCGTGGTTGGCAAGGCCCGGCCGCTCATTCGCCTCGATCACCACGTAATCCGGCTTGGTGATCTCGCCAACCAGAAAATCCAATCCGACGACGGGAATACGCAGGGCCTGAGCAGCCTTGATGGCGGCATCGATGAGAGCGGGATGAAGGTGATCGGTGACATCGTGGATGGTGCCGCCGGTGTGAAGATTGGCGGTTTTGCGTACGCCCACGACCTCGTCGGCGGGCACAACGTCATCCATCGTATAACCAGCCAGCCTGACGCAGCGCTCGGTCTCGGCATCAAGCGGGATGCGGCTTTCGCCACCAGTGGCACGGGCGCGTCTGCGGCTTTGTTTTTCAATCAGCTGGCGTACGGTCATCTCACCGTCACCTCGGATCTGGGCCGGACGGCGAACCGCCGCCGCGACGACGCGGTAGTCGATGACAATGATGCGCAAATCCTCACCCTCGACCATTTCTTCGATCAGCACGCGATCACAATGCTGGTGTGCGGTCTCAATGGCCGTTTCCACGGCATCTGTCGTGGTCAGTTCGACGCTGATGCCCCGCCCTTGCTCTCCACGGGCAGGCTTGACCACCACGCAGCTGTGTTTTTCGAGAAAGCTCTGACAGGCTTGCGAACGTTCGCTCGGATCCCCCGGCGCTTCGATTTGCGCCGGTACTCTGAGGCCAGCTTTCACCATGCAGCGTCGCGTCACCGCTTTGTCGTCGCAACGGCTCATGGCCACCGCCGTGGTGAGTTCGCTCAAGGATTCGCGGCATGTGATGGCGCGTCCGCCGAGGCTGAGCGTGAAGAAACCACCCTCGGCATCGTCGACTTCGACATTAATGCCGCGTCTCATGGCTTCGTCGACAATCAGCTGGGCGTAGGGATTGAGCTTACTTGCCTGGTTTCGGCCGATAAATAGCTTCTCGTTGATCTCGTTTTTTCGCTTGATGCACAGAACCGGTACGCGCTCGAAACCGAGTTTATGATAGAGGGCCAAGGCTTGTTCGTTGTCATGCATGACCGAGAGATCAAGAAAGGCACGTCCAGCATCACGACCATGCTCGATCACAGCCCGCACCAGAGCCTCGCCGACACCTGCGTGTGGACATTGCGCATCCACTGCTAGTGACCAAAGGCTCGAGCCGTTGTCGGGATCGTTGAAGGCAATCTTGTGATCGACCAGGGTAACGACACCCCATATCCGGTCATTCAGGCGGTCGAACGCTTTGAGGACAACGACACCTTCCGGCGAGCTGCCACAGAAGAAATTGGGGTGAGTTGGCACCATATGGCGGGCGCGGTAGATGCGGTTGATTGCCTCTTGGTCCTCGACCTTTGAACATATTTCGATCGAGAAGCCCTCGAACGCTCGGATCGCAGACTGGTAGCGATCCAGGGCCAGGCGTAGCGTGTGTGAGGGATCGAGAAAGAGCTCTTGGGGAGCGGCTGCGAGGATCAGATGCGGATCGCGGACGTAGAGGGCTATATCCCGTTGTCCCGGCCGTTCGGCACGCATGAATTGAGCAACAGCTTCGGCATTTTCGAAGGTCTGTGCGAAAATCACCCGTCCCCAGCCGCAATCCGCGAAGGCGCTGGGCTTCATTGTGGCCCGTGCGACATCGGAGAGCGTGCCCCAGCTCTTGAGCGAAGCCATACCTTCGACGTCCAATGGCGATGAGCGCGCCGTCTTCGCTTCTTCAGTTTTCATGGATCACAAACCTTCCGTTCTTGGAAGTGCTGGTCAGGTGATGGCGTGGCTCTGCAACCACATTTCGAGAAGCGCGATTTGCCAAAGCTTTGACCCGCGAAGCGGCGTGATATGCTCGCTTGGCGAGGCTAGCAGCCTTTCAACATATGCGCGTTGGAAGAGGTTCCGCTGATGTGCCGCATCATTGGATACCACGTCCCTGACCATCTCAAGGTAAGGGCCCTGGATGTATTTCAAAGCGGGTACCGGAAAATATCCTTTAGGCCGATCGATGACCGCTTCGGGGATGATGGCACGCGCGAGATCTTTGAGAATATACTTGCCGCCTTCGCGGATCTTGTGCTGGCTCGGCACGCGGCCAGCACATTCGATCAATTCGTGATCGAGGAACGGCACGCGGGCTTCGAGCCCGAAGGCCATGGTCATGTTGTCGACCCGTTTTACCGGATCATCGGCCAGCATCACCGTTGTGTCGATGCGCAGAGCCTTGTCGATTGCTGCAGCAGCACCTGGCACCGCAAAGTGTCGCTCGACCATTTCCAAGCTATGGTCGGTGCCGTGAAACCTCGCATCGACGCTTTGGCAATACTCTTCCTGGCTGCGATCGAAGAAGACCTCGCGGTAAGCGCGCGATGCATCATTGGCCTGGGTCTCGGCAAGCGGCGGATACCAGTGATAGCCGCCGAAAACTTCATCCGCACCTTGTCCGCTCTGCACCACACGGACATGGTTCGAAACTTCCTCGGACAACAGATAGAAGCCGATATTGTCATAAGACACCATGGGCTCGCTCATCGCACGGATCGTACCGGGCAAGTTCACAATGAGCCTCGAGGAGGGAACGAAAATCTTGGTGTGATCGGTGCTGAAGTGCTCGGCGATCAGGTCGGAGTATTGAAACTCGTCACCTTTTTCGCCCGAGGCTTCCTCAAAGCCGATGGAAAAGGTCTTGAGGCCCTGCTGGCCCGCCTCGGCGAGCAACCCTACGATCAGGCTCGAATCGACTCCGCCGGAAAGCAGGACGCCAACCGGCACGTCGGCCACCATGCGCCTGTCGACGGCAGTGCGCAGAGCGGCCGTTACAGCGTCTCGATGCTCCTCATAGCTCAGGTCATCGCGAGGCTCGAAATCCATTTTCCAGTAGACATGATCGCTACGATGACCGTTCTCATCGAACGTTGCCACGGTGGCGGGCGGCAGTTTTTCGATACCGCTCAACATGGTGTGCGGCGGCGGAACCACCGCGTGGAGCATCATGTAATGGTGCAGTGCGACCGGATTGATCGAGGTGTCGACGTCTCCTGCGGCGAGGATTGAGGGAAGGCTCGATGCGAACCGGAGACGCTTGCCCTTGAGCGAAAGGTAGAGCGGCTTGATACCCAGGCGGTCACGCGCAACGGTCAGGGTGCGATCACCCCGATGCCAAATCGCAAAAGCGAACATGCCGTGAAAGCGCTCGACACAGGCATTGCCCCACGCGTGGAAGGCTTTGAGGATGATCTCCGTGTCGCTGGTCGAGAAGAAATCGTAGCCGAGACCTTGAAGCTCGCGCCGCAAGTCTTGGTAGTTATAGATGCAACCATTGAAGACGATGGTAAGCCCCAACGCCGAATCGATCATCGGCTGCTGACCCGTCTCGGACAGATCGATGATGCGCAAGCGGCGATGGCCGAAAGCCACAGGGCCTTGGCTCCAGCCACCCGAGGCGTCGGGTCCCCGGGGCGCCATGGCCGATGTCATCATGGACACCGCTTCGACCGAGGCATAGTCGCCGTCGAAGCGTAGCTCACCACTAATACCACACATGGAAAAAACTGGGTCTCAAGCTCGTTGACAGATAGCGCTGCGTCGCGTGAGCGCGCGGATCAGAGCCCCCCAACCGTAAGCACCACCAGTTATGTATGTACCCATGCGTAAGGTCAAATCGGCATTGCCTGCGGAACCTTTTATCGCCGAGGTTATTGTCGCCCCATGCTCATTGGTCTCGAGACACTACCCGACTGGTTTCTTTACGCCGTCATTGCCCTTTCGGCATTGGTGATCGGCCTTGCCGGCACCCAACTCGCCAAGGTTTCCGATGAGTTGGCCGATCGGACGGGTCTCGGCGAAGCGCTGACAGGAGCTCTCCTCCTTGGTGCGGCTACATCCCTTCCAGGTGTGATCGTTTCCATCACGGCAGCGTCGGCTAATGTCACCGGTCTCGCTGTCGGCAATGCCGTCGGCGGCATCGCAGCGCAAACCGTGTTCCTTGCCGTGGCCGATCTCCTCTACCGGCGCAGCAATCTCGAACATGCCGCGGCATCGCTCGGTAATCTGCTTCAGAGCACGCTGCTCATCATTCTCTTGAGCCTGCCGATTGTCTTTTGGGCACTGCCGCCGACGACACTCTGGGGCGTCTATCCCGGGTCTCTCGTTCTTGTTTTGGTTTATATTGGCGGGCTTCGTATTGCCAAACAGGCAAGCTCGCTCCCAATGTGGCGGCCGGAAACAACGCAGGACACGGTCAAGGAGGAGGCCGAAACGGGATTGGAAGCGGTGACGATTACCAAGCTCGCAGCGCGTTTTCTCGGCCTCGCCTTGATGACCGGCGCCACCGGGTTCTTGCTTGGACGGGCAGCGCTCACATTGATTGCCAGAACGGGAGTCGATGGCACAGTGTTTGGTGTCATCGTTACCGGTTTCGCCACATCGCTTCCCGAACTCGTCACGACAATCGCCGCCGTGCGTCAGGGTGCATTGACACTTGCCGTAAGTGGCATTGTCGGCGGCAATGCCTTCGATGTTTTGTTCTTGAGTGTCAGCGATGTCTTCTATCGCGATGGTTCGATCTTCCACGCCATGGAACCCAAACACCTTTTCCTTTTAGCCACGGGCATCGTCATGACCGCCGTCTTGGTGCTCGGACTGATGCGCAGGGAGCGTCACGGACCCCTGGGCATCGGACTTGAGGGATTGCTCACGCTTGCACTCTACGCCGCCACCATTGGTGCCTTGGCCAGCAACCTCGTTTGAGGAACCTTGATAGAGCCCACTCGTTGATTCGACGGGAACGGAGTTTCCCTTCCTGTCCTCCCCATTGTTCCCGGGTCAGGCCTTCGTGGTGTTGGCCCGGGGGCCTCTTTTGGGGACAGGGCAAACTATACCACTGACCTTTTGCGGGCAGAAATCACCCAAAACAATGGGGGGATGACGTGACAATCGAAGATATCTTGATCGAAACGACGACCACTGTTCACCTTGACCTTCCTTTGGTCGAGGCGAGAAAGCGCATGGTCGATGAGGATCTCGGTGCGATCGTCGCCGTCGACGGAACCCAGTTTGCTGGTGTCGTGACAATTCAAGATGCCGAAAACCAACATGGCATGCGCATCGATGGTGGTCCGCTGCGGGTTCGTGATGTGCCGCTTGATGATCGTCGTCGATGCCGCAAACATGGTTCGAAGCAGGACGCATTGGCCATCATGAACGCAACATCATGCGATTGGCTCGCGGTGTTCGACGATCATGACGAACTCCGAGGTCTGATCTCACGCAAAGCGATCGGCGACAATGAAGCGATCGGCGACAATGATGTCCCGCCTGACGAGCCCGAAGATTCGCACCTGCTCGACAGGAGCGACGAAGACAATCCCGGCTTGAGGGTGCACAGCGAAAAGCCAAGCCTTAAAGGCTGAGCGTTGTGTTTTCGGACTTTCGAGAAAGGGATAGCCAGTGACGTCTTCACACATTGATCTCGAAAAGGCTCTTACCAATCCAAGTGAGGTATTTTCATCACCGGAAGCAGTGTTGAATCACAGCGAGCTCAGCGACTCCGACAAAAAGACGATCCTGCAACGCTGGTTCCACGATTCTCAGGAGTTATCGGTGGCCGAACAGGAGGGTATGGACGGCGGCGAGCCCTCAATGAGCGAGCGGATCTCGGCGGTCATGTCCGAACTCGAAAGTAAGAGCTAGGATCACGCGCCGCACAAACCCTGACAGTCTCTTCCTATGATGCCTTGGCCATTGGCTGCTTTGGCAATGCCACGCAAAATGTAACGCCGGGCCTATCGCCATTGTCCTCGATCCAGACCTCACCTCCCAGTCGTTGGACGGCGCGCTTGACAATGGCAAGTCCCATCCCGCCGCCTTTGGTCTTGTCGCGCTGCTGCAGGGTTGCCAACATATCGAACGCTTTGGCACGTTGATCTGCCGGAATTCCACATCCGTCGTCGCTTACTCGAAACACGTAACCGGCGTCGCGTTCCCTTGCCGTAACTGATATTGTGACGTTCCTATCGTCATTATGTCTTGTCGCATTGTCCAGAATGTTGCGGAATATGAGCCCGAAGGCTGCAGACGATGTCACAAGTTTCGGGAGATCCTCAGATAGGATTACATTGGAACTTGAAGACTGTTCTGACGCAGTGAGCAATTCACGAATTCGAGCACTACTATCAACCATTGTGATCTCAAAATCTTGGCCGCTTGCTTGGAAGTAGTCACGAAGGCCACTGATCATTCGGAGAACTTTATTCACTCGATCTTGCAAGTGTTCCAGATGGCTCTTTACCTCATTTGTTGCCTGGCCTCCTAGCTCTTCTCTGAGGAGACTTGTAATGAGGTTAATGCCTCGCAAAGGTGTTTTGAGATCGTGTGAAACAACGTAAGAAAAGCGTTGAACCTCAGAGTATGACTGAAGGAATTGAGTCTCTCGCTCCTCCAGCGATTCCGCCATGTGGTTAAATCCCTCTATGACATCGGTAATCTCGTTACGGCTTGTTGGCAGTGATACGCGGGTGCCTCTTTCCCCGGCGGAAACGGCGTGCATCGCCAAACGAAGTTTGCTCAAAGGCTCGAATACCGACCAGCGCAAGCTCATCCAAGCCGCCACTGCCAGTCCGACGAGAAGGACAATCCAAAGTCCGAACATCGTTAGTTGCACTTTGGTGACTTCGCCGAGCATCAGATCATGCGGTGCGCAGGCGAGTACTATACCATTTCCCAATTCAGGTTCGATGTGCGAGAATCCACAAGTGACACGATCGTTCCGTGCGTTTCTCGCATCGAAATTTCCCCGATCGTTCTGCCAAATCCATGGCGGCACGTTGATTTTTTGGACGCCGAATTTCTCTTGGGTCCGGTCATGACCTGCAGTGCGCAACATCGCTCCTTGAGAATCAAGCAAGGCAATGCTTGTTTTTAGCTCATTTTCCACATCACCCGTTAGACTTTGTAGCCAGTTCAAGCGCCGGCCCGCACCAATGAGGTAGATGACATCACCCCGATTATTCTTGACTGGCATCAGGAACGGAACGATCGGCTCTCCGGAAAGTGGACCTTGTGTAAAATCGCCAACGCCGAAGGTTCTGGTATCCATGACACGCTTGAAGAGACTGTGGTGTGCAAAGTCATGACTTTGGTCCACATTGTCGGACCCACAGATCATTCTCCCGTCGGTTGCGATGGCTGTCAATGCAGAAACATGACGCAAATATCTAAGGCTTCTACTAAGGGCATCCTGGCATTCAAGCGGATCCCCTAAAATGTTTTGTGGGTCGTGTAGTGCTGGATCCGAGAAGACATGCAGACCTTCAGTAACAAGTTCTTGGTGAGATTTGCTCACTACGCGAGCTTGTTTGATTAAGTCATGACGCCACTGGTCAAGAACATGATAATGTTGTTGTTGAAAAAAGAATGCTGCGATAACAATACAAAGTGTGACTGCGGCTACAATGCCGATGACGAAACGGATCCTAAGATTGAGACTGGAGTAGCGCGCAATTATTGCCGTACCGGCCCTTAGAATTGATTGCCGTCAACCATCATGGCGTTGGGTCCGGGGCGACCAAAGTGTGTCGAATTGTTTGTTGGGCCTGCAAGCGCGAATAGATGTGCGAGTCGTCGGGTGACCAAGCGCTTACGCTCGGTGCAATAGAAGAATGGGGCGAAGCTCAAGATGATCCTCAAGCGTGGATGCGAAACATGCTTGAAGATCATGGCAACGAAGTCCCGCGGTCTAAGACCACGTGAGACTAGTTCACTATTGTTACAAATTCAACCTTAAATTGACGGCGCATTGAAGAAAAAGCCCGGCAGATGCGCCGGGCTTCCTCGCTAGTTTCAAGAAGTTAGTTGAGGAGTTCGACGGTCACCAAAGCGCCGTCTTGCACTGCCCAGTGCTCGAATGTGCCCGAGATGTCGCCATTCTGGTCCAAATCCATCGCCCCTGCGGCACCTTCGTAATTAATGTCCTGGCCGTCGGCGATGAGTTGCTTCGCCTTCTCGAACTCGCCCGGGTAGACGGCTTCGCCTGGAGGATTGGCAACGTCGCGGATGGCGTCACGGATCGCAGCACCATCGGTCGACCCTGCCTTTTCGATGGCGAGGGCCAGGATCATGCCTGCATCATACGCGGTGTCGATATAGGGAAGCGGCGGAAGCTCGCCATGGGCTTCATTATAGATATTGGCGAAGGTTGTGGCCGCGTCGCTTTCGACCGCTTTTGACGAGGTGCCGAATGCGCCATCCACATATTCGGCACCGATATCGCTCAACAGCTGCTCGGTCTTCATGCCGTCGGTGAAGACGAATCGATCAAAAAAGCCTTCCTCCAAGCTCTGGCGGACAATTAACAGGCCGCCATCATCCGGGTAGGCGATGAGGAGCAAGGCTTCGGCATCACCATTGGCAAGGCCGGATAGTTCGCCGCGGTAGGACGGCTTGTTGGGCTCATAGGCAGAAGAACCGGTCACCGTGCCGCCCGCTTCGGTGAAGCTCGCTTCGAAGGCCTCGGCAAGTCCCTGTCCGTAGTCGTTGTTGACATAAACAACGGCAACATTGTTGAGGCCCTGGGCTTTGACCAACTCGCCGAGAACCACACCTTGCTCGGAGTCGGAGGGCGCTGTCCGAAACAGGAAGTCGTTGTCGTCGAGTGTTGTGATTGAAGGTGCCGTGGAAGCGTTGGAGATTTGCGGGACGCCTTCGACGCTGGTCACGGTCGTAGCCACCGGGATGGTATTGCCAGACGCTAGAGCACCAAACACGGCGGCAACCCCATCGACCGTCACAAGTTTGTTGGCGGCATCGATGGCAGGCTGGGCTTTTGTCTGGGTGTCGCCCACGACAACCTCGATGTCTCCATCCAACACCCCACCAGCAGCATTAGCTTCGTCGATGGCGAGTTGGAGACCGTTCAGCGAGCTTTCTCCATAAGTCTGGAGACCGCCGGTGAGCGGGATCAAGGCCCCGACCTTGGCACCTTGTGCCAGAGCGGTACCGCCCAATACCGTCAATATCGATGTTGCAAGAGCCAGATGCTTTACCGTCCGGCTCGTAAATTCCAAAGACTTCGTCTGCATTGCGTGCACTCCTGTTTGATCCTCAAATCCGAACCGATATTTCATTTTATCATGGTCAATCTTTAGACTGGATCTAGGGTGTTCAACAAGAGAACGGCTGGCGAATTCGCGCAGCAGATGAGGCACCAGAGGGATTATTCATGCCGATAATTAATCGTGTCGCCGAATATCAAGAGGAGCTGCAGGGCTGGCGACGCCATTTGCATCAACACCCCGAACTTGGATATGAAGAGTATCAAACCTCGGATTTTATCGCCGAGAAGCTCGAGGCGGTGGGGGTCGACGAAATTCATCGGGGCCTTGCAGGTACAGGCATCGTTGCCGTCGTCAAAGGTAGCGACAAGGATCGCCGAATAGGGCTTCGTGCCGACATCGATGCCCTGCCGATCCACGAGGATACCACCCTGCCCTATGCGTCGGTGAATGAGGGCAGGATGCATGCTTGTGGTCATGATGGGCACACCACCATGCTCTTGGGCGCGGCGCGGTATCTTGCCGAGACGCGAAACTTCGACGGCACCGTCTATTTGATTTTTCAGCCGGCAGAAGAAGGCCTGGCCGGTGGCCGGAAGATGGTCGAGGAGGGCTTGTTCGATCGCTTTCCGGTCGAGCAAGTTTTCGGCCTTCATAATTGGCCTGGTCTGGAGTTCGGCACGTTCGGGATGTGCCGCGAGCGCTGTATGGCAGCCTCAGATGAAGTGAGGATCAGGATAAAAGGGCAAGGTTGCCACGCCGCCATGCCGAATACCGGCAAGGATCCGATCCCGGCGGCTCTCCTGATGGTTCAGGCGTTCCAATCGATCATGGCACGTGAGATCAACCCGCTCGACAATGCCGTCATCTCAATCACCCAGATCGCGGCAGGACACAATTTCAATGTCGTGCCCGAGACAGCGGAGCTTGTGGGCACGGTGCGCACCTACGAGGAAGCCACACGCGGCTTCATTCAAGAGCGGATGAACGAGATCGTTCAGGGCATTGCAGCGGCCCAGAGAGTGGAAGCGTCATTGCATTACAGGGTTGGCTATCCGCCGACCATCAATGCCGAACGGGAAGCTCGTCTGGGTGCCGACACAGCAGCGGAAATCGTCGGCGAGGACAAGGTCGATCGTGATCCTATGCCGGTGATGGGTGCCGAGGACTTTGCCTATATGCTGAACGAACGTCCAGGGAGCTACATTTGGCTGGGCAGCGGCGGTCGTGAGTCCCACGGTCTCCATTCACCACATTACGATTTCAACGACGAGGTCATTGGCTATGGCGTTTCCTACTGGGCGCGTCTGGTCGAACGCCTCATGCCAAAGACGTCGTCATGAGTAACCTTTTTCGTTAAGGCTAATGTCAGAGAGACGCTATGCTAATTAACCAAGAAGTGACCGGGATTTGAGGTATAGCATCCTATGGGATGTCTGGAGGCAGCGGTTTCTTGATTGAGCGGCGGAGCGAATGCGTTAAGGTCCGATTAATGAGGTACGTGGTTCGAGCATGGCTTGATCGAGGGACCGGCAACACAAAAGCAGGGCACAGATAGCATGGAAGACGAGCGCTACCCGGGCGAACAGCAAGGCTTGCGGCTATTTCTCGAAGAGATCAGGCCTATCGTCGAAGTCCAGTTTGGCCGGCAATCATTGCTGTTCTCGGCGATTCGCAAGGCTCTCTCCCAGGGAACGCTGTATCAATTGCGGCACGCAAGGCAAATCTTCAATCGCCTGCCGCGCAGCCAAAAACAGTCGCTTTCACGAGCTCTGGTGGCGCGGTCGGCGTCGATCCCCAATCAAGATCGCTTGCTCACGCATCAGCCAAGCCGGGAGCCGGCGCCCTTTGTCTGTTTCGAACGCGACGAAGGGGATATGGGCGAGCCTGAAATCAGCTATCGCCACGAATCGCACTCGCCGCGCGATCTTCACGTTGTTGTCCAGCGTGGCATCCTGCCCTCTGCGGCGGCGGCGAGTCTCAGATTGATTGCCGATACGATCGAGCGCGACCGCCGGGTTTTGGCCACGCATCCTTGGTCTCCCGAGGAAGAGGATGACGAGAAAACGCCGTCCAAGGACAGCAAGCTCGATTGCGGCTAGCGCCGGTACCGGGGCTCAATCCTCGCTTGAGGCGTAGGGCTCCACGTCGACTGGATGCGGTGCTGCCTTGAGCTGCGCTTCGGGACGCTCGGCACGGGCTTTCGCCACGGCATCATCGAGTTCCATCTGCTGACAAAGCCCGAGAAGGACGGGATCACGTGGGCGAATGTCCTGGCTCTTCCAGTGGGTGCGGTCGCGCACAGCCTGCACCGTGGTCTTGGTGGTGCCCAAGAGCTTGCAGACCTGCTGATCGCTCAATTCAGGATGATGGCGCAACAGCCACGCAATGGCGTCGGGGCGATCTTGCCTCTTGGAAAGCGGCGTGTAGCGCGGTGCCTTGCGCTTCGGCTGCTTGATATTGTCGAGGGCAGCGGCCTTGACGATCTTGAGCTTGGCCCTGGGATCCGCCTGACAGCGTTCGATTTCGCCCCGCTCGAGAATGCCGGCACCCACGGGATCGAGACCGCGCACGCCGGCTGCAACTTCGCCGTCGGCAATCCCTTTGATCTCGAGCGGATGGAGACCGCAAAATCCTGCGATCTGATCAAACGTCAGACTGGTGTTGTCGATGAGCCACACGGCCGTGGCCTTCGGCATCAACGGTCGATCCATAAAACTCTCCTTGCCCGGTTCCATGAGCGGTCCGGGCTATTGTGGCGGGTGCACTAGGCAACCCCGGGTGAATCTCGGTTGCGCTGTCATATAGCTGGCAACCCGCGCCGCCAAGGACAATGCATCCTGGCCACATTGTTAGTCTGTAACCCTCAAGCAACGATCGCTGCGCGCCTAGACCTTGTTCTCGCCATGGTCCGCTGGTGCTATGATCCTGTTCGTCAAAACGCGCGCTCGACAGACCGATTTCCGGCTCACGCTCGGCGCGCCGATAAGGAGGACATCTCATGAGCATGGGCAATATCGTTGGGGCCCTTCTCCAACAAGGCATGGGCGGTGCCACCCAATCCCGCTTGCAAAACGCCATGGGCCAAGGCGGCCTCGGCGCCATGCAGGGCGGTGGTCTCGACAGCCTGGTCAATAATTTCCTCGGCGCAGGTGGCCAGGGCGGAGCAAGTGGCGGTGGTGGTACCGGCGGTATTTTGGGCGCACTCACCGGCGGCGGCAGCGGTGGCAGCGGCGGCGGCCTGCTCGGTGCCCTCGGCGGCCTTCTCAATCAGGGTCAGCGTGCGGCTAGCCAAAACCCAAACATGGCGGCTGGCGGTCTCGGTGCCGTGGCCGGTGCACTATTGGGTGGTGCCAGCGGCGGCAGCTCGATGCGCGGTGCCATGGGCGGCGGTGCCATGGCACTTCTCGGCACCATGGCCGTCTCAGCGCTCAAGAATTGGCAAGCCAATCAACAGGCGGCACCGGCTGCTCAAAATCCGGGTCTCGCCGAGGTCTCCAGCACACCAGCGGCTGACCTCTCGGTTCCCCAGGAAACGATCAACGAAATGACCTCGCCCAAAGCCGAAGAGCTGGTACTCCGCGGCATGATTCAGGCCGCCAAAGCCGACGGCCAGATCGGGCCCCAAGAGATGGAGCGCATCGCCGGCAAGATCGGCGAGGACGGTGTTTCTCCAGACGAAAAGCAATTCGTCATGGACGAGATGAATAAGCCCCTCGACCTCGACGGCTTCG
>CAYPOV010000076.1:0-16224 GCA_964412385.1 uncultured Geminicoccaceae bacterium | reverse complement strand
CGGGGCTGCGCTCGAGACAATCACCTGGGTGTCGGGCGACCTCTCCGACACGGCTCTCGCCCAGGTCATTTTCAGCGGCGGAAGCGGCAACGACACGCTCGATGCCACTGAAGCAACTCGCGGTGTCACCGCTTTCGGCGGCGAAGACAACGACATCCTGAACGGCGGCCTGGAAGTCGACACGTTGAACGGTAACACCGGCGATGACACCATCATCGGTTTCCGCGGCGGCGACTTTATGAATGGCGGCAACGGCAACGATCTCTTGATCTGGAACAATGGTGACGGCTCGGATTTCATGAATGGTGGTGCCGATCACGACACGGTTCAGGTCAACACGGCCGATGCCGCCGGTGATGACATTCAGATTGGCGCCGATGCGGAAACCGGCTTCTTCTTCGAGCGCATCAATCTCGGTCAATTCAAGCTTGATATCGACGAGGTCGAGATCCTCGACGTCAATGCCGGTGGTGGTGATGACCGCGTTCGTCTGATCGACGGCGCGCTCAGCGACACGGCCCTCGACCTCGACGGCGGCAGCGAAGCCATTGAGGAAACGCCAGAAGACGCCGTCAACCCGCTACCCGGCGATACCCTCGACTTGGAGCAAATCAATCTTTCCGGCTTCGATAGCGTTTTGATCGATCTCGATATCGACGATCATGCCGGTGCCAACGCCGAGCCAAGTTCGAGCCTGAACGGCGCAATGCGTCTGGCGAAGCACGGAGAAGTCACCGAAGTCAAACTCACGGACTTCGAGAACGTCATCGGTTCTCACGCCAACGAGGTGATCGTCGGCAACAGCGAGGCCAATGTCCTTCAGGGCAACGGCGGCGATGACATCATCAATGGACGGGGCGGCCCCGACACGCTGACCGGTGGCGAAGGCTTCGATCAGTTCGTCTTCTCCGATGGCGAGGGCGGCAATGTCGTCACCGACTTCTCCATCGAGCAGGATCTTCTTGTACTTGACGCAGAGAGCTTTGGTCTCGTCGAAGGATCAGAAGCGCAGGTCCAGAACGTCGCGCGAGACGGCGACGGCACCGACGCCGGCCTCGTCGACATCGACGGCAGCAACAACGTCTTCGTCTTGCAGGGCGGTTTCGAGAATGCAGGCCAAGCGGCCGACGCTGTCGCCACTGCATTGACCGATGGCGGTTTTGCACAAGAAGGTGCTCAGGCTGGGTTTTTCGTCTACTTCAATGTCAACCTCGGCGTGCCACGCCTGTTCGCGGTCGAAGACATCGACAATGTCGACAGTGCGATCCAGCAGCTCACCAATCTCTCGGATACGCCAGACATTGCCAATATCGTCAATCAAGTGAACTTCACGGCCGACAATTTCGCCTTCTTGCCAAGCGAAGCGGAGGCTCTCGCCGGTTACGGCGACATCGTCTAATCGAGAGAAGCGGGTGACCGGGCGATCACGCCCGGCCGCTACACGCAGTCGTCGGCGCCCATGACTTTGCTCACAGCAACACAGGCGTCGACGCTGTTTGTTTCGTTCAATGACGATTCGACAAGAATGTCTTTGATTTCACTTCCCGACAACGTCGATTGCCGTTCCAAGAGCAAAGCGGAAACACCCGCAACATGAGCCGACGACAACGAACTTCCCGAAAGAAAATCGTAACGCCCGCCTGGGAAGGTGGTGAGAATATCGATGCCAGGTGCCAAAAGAACCGGCGAAACGCCTTCCGGCACTTTATCGGCAACGGCGATCACACCGGGCTCAGATGCAGGGAAATCACCGTTCCGGTCCGGATCATAGGCGACAACAATTGTTTGCCCCTTGCTCACACCAACTTCCACGATCTCCGCGAGCAGCGGATCGTAGGGACCTTGCAAGCTCATATTGATAACATCAAATCCTTGGCTCACCGCCACATTGATGGCGCGCGCCAGCGTGAAGCTCGTGCAGCGTCCGGCTCCTGTTGACGGATCCTGCCAGCAACCGCGCAAACCCACGACTTCTGCATCGGGAGCGATGCCAACAATCCCCATGCCATTATTGGCTCTGGCGCTGATCACACCGGCAAGCGCTGTACCGTGAACCTCGTTAGCGCCATCCGAACCGTCGCCGATAAAATCCCGGACATCGACGATCCCTCCTTCGAGATCGGGATGACTGCGATCAACGCCAGTATCGATCAGGGCCACCCGCACGGATTTGCCCGTCGCCGATCGATGCGCCCTGAATGCCTCCAGCGAGGTGGGTGCATGTTGCAATGAGACGAGCTCGTCATTGTAGGCCAGGGTCTCGAAGACATTCATCGGCTGGACCCCGACCACGCGGCTATCCTCGGAAACGTCAGAGATCTTTGTGTCTAGATCGTCGCCGTCCGGGACGCGAAAGACGAAGCAGTGCACCCCGAGCGTGCCGATTGGCCATTCGGCAACTAACGTCACATCATAGTCGGAGCCCAACGCGGCCGCGGTTTCCTCGACCGACGCGTCACCAGGTATCGTCACCAAGAATTCGCGTTCAGTGATGCTCGCCGTGGCCGGCGCCAAAGTCCAATCCGTGCGCGGTGGGTCTTGTTGCGTGCAAGCCGTCAAAACCAACGCAATCGCTGCACCGAGTGCGAGATTTTTGGCTAGTCTGGATGCCTTCATGGTCTCGGCTCTGTTGTTTCGCTGGCGATCAGGATGAGCGGCGATTCCTCGAGACGCTGGATGAGAGACGCCAAGTTCGAAACTCTTTCAGTTGATCGCACCGTGTAGAGGCCCAATTCGGTGGGACCGGAGACAATCTGCAGATGTTCCTGCAGGAGAAGATCGCGGAAGTCCTGTTCCGATACGTCATCTCCCGGCCTGATCCGGATTGTTTTCGTCTGCGGACCGCCATCGGCAGACGACAACGTCTCATAGCCCTGCGGTGACTGGCCGGCGTTCCCGCTGACGAACCAAATCATGGCGAGCGCAATAGCGAAAGCTTGCCCGCCGACGGCAAAGCGCATGCCCGCCGAGGCCTCCTGCCAGCCCTCGAGGATACGGCTCCACAAGGATTGGCGCTCTGTTCGAGGATGTGGGGCTTCGTGATCCAGAATCGCATTCATCTTGGACAAGGAATGCTCGATCGCTTCCTCCTCGAACGACACTGGTTCGAGTTCTTCGCGTAGATTGGCGAGATCTGCGAGTTCGCTCATGCATGTCACACAGCTCTCGAGATGAGCGTCGACACGCGCGCGATCGGCATCGCCGAGCGAATCGCAGGCGTACCAAGGCAAGAGCTCGAATATATCCTGGTGATGGGTCGTGGTTTGGCTGGCTGCTGAGGTATTCATCGTTTGAGTCTTTCAATGGAAGACTGGGCCGATGGCCGGTTATCCAGTGTCTTCATGGCTTTTTTGAGCTGAGCACGCGCATGAAACATGCGCGTCTTGACGGTGCCCTCGGGGCATCCGACGACCGAGGCGATCTCTTTATAGTTCAGGCCTTGAAAGAAAGTGAGTTCCACCACGGTTCGTTGTTGGTCCGGCAACTTTTCCATGGCCTTTCGAAGCATCGCGCGTCTCTCTTTGGCTTCGACGCCACTTTCGAGGCGTTCGATGTCGGCGATCGGCGTTTCGTCAACCGATAGGGTCTGAGGCTCACGTCCCACCTTTTCTAGTTTCTTGAGCGATAGGCGATAGGCGATGCCGATGACCCAGGTGGAAACCTGCGCGCGATGCTCGAACGTATCGGCCTTGCGCCATACCACCAGCATGGTGTCGTTGACGATCTCTTCGACGAGCTCGGCTTTTCTAACGGTCTTGAGAATAAACCGCGCAAGCTTTGCATAGTGCCGACGATAAAGCGTATTGAACGCGGAACGATCGCCTTGGGCGATCCGCTGGATCAGAGTCGAATCATCAAGGTCCAGCACTGGATCTTTTTCGACCAAATACTGGATCTCTTGCCGCACGGCCCCTGCCTAGTCGATTACGATACACCGGTCGTTTCCTTGGTTCCGTGCGGGCTAATGATGGTTCAATCTTTTCTACGATAACGTTCGATAGTGGCGGACATTGCGGGCATCGATTGTCCGTTCGATCTCGTCCTGCGCGATCAGATGATTGAGATGTGCCAGGGTTTCGGCCACCGCGAATCCAATCTGGTGACGATCGAGCTTGCGATCGAAAAGGCGCTTCATCACATCGAATGCCACAACGGGCTCTCGGCATAGTTCAAGCGTACGCGCCAATCTTTCGTCGTGATGATGATCCAATTCGTCCAACCGCGTGTGGAGTCCGGTATAAGGGCGTCCATGAGAGGGCAGCACGAGCACGTCCTCGGGCAGACCACGAAACTGCTGATTGGATCTTACGAAATCAGTGATGGGATCGGCTTCGGGAATGGCATGCCAGGCGCCGATGACGGGTGTGATACGCGGCAAAAGCTGGTCGGCCGCGATGAGAACGTTCCGATCCGCACTGTAGAGGCAGATCATCTCGGGTGCGTGGCCCTGTCCGATCATGACACGCCACTCACACCCTCCCGTCTTGACGACATCTCCGGCCCGAAGCCTCGTGAACATGCGCGGCGGCTCGCTCACACCGCGGCGATAAGCATTGCCGCGTTGGCGAATGGAATCGACGATGTCATCGGGCGCACCGGCCATCTCGAAATAGCGAGCAGCCGTATCGCCATATCCTTCCCGGTCATCCAATTCGAGGGCTCGTGCCGTGACGAATTCGAGCTCGGTCATCCAAAGCGCCGCGCCGGTTCGTTGACATAGCCAACCGAGATTGCCGGCGTGATCGGGATGAAAATGCGTGCCGATTACACGACTTATGGGCTTTTGAGACAATGCCGTTTCGAGCGCGTTGGTCCAGAGTGCCTGGACCTCCGGGTTGCCATGTCCGCTATCGACGGCCGTGTAGCTGTCACCATCGTCGACGATCCAGAGATTGACGTGGTCAAGAGCAAAAGGCAGAGGCTGGCGAAACCATCGAATTCCTTCCGCGATCTCGACGATGTCGTCAGATCGGGGTGCATCGGCAACATAGCGAATAGAATGCGCGTGGTTGCTTGTCAGACCTTGGTCTTGTCTCGACAATGCGTCGTCTCCATGAAAAACGAGGAAAGCGGTAGGTCAGCCATCACGGCCCGAACCGCCGGAGGATTTTTCGACTGTCATGAACGAGGATCAGCGCCAACTCCAGAAAGAAGCGCGCCAGCTAACGCGATGCTTATCTCAAACCGCACTCGCCACCATTGATCGTGAGACCGGTGAGCCCTACGCCTCGCTCGCCATGGTGGCTCAAGATTATGATGCGTCACCCATTCTCTTCATCTCGAGGTTAAGCGATCACCGAAAAAACCTAGATCAGGACGGGCGAATTTCCCTTCTCTTCGATGCCACCCACAACACACAACCGAGGCTCGAAGGTGCGAGGGTCAGTCTTCAGGGAAAAGCGGAAGAAAGTGAGGTCGCGCATTTGCGCCGACGCTTCATCGCACGCCATCAAGACGCTGCGGACTATGCCAAATTTGCCGATTTTGGAATTTATCGTGTCGAGGTCAGCCGCGCCCACTTCGCTGCCGGTTTTGGGCGCTCACATTGGCTTTCAAGCGAGGGTCTCGTCCTGGACGAGATCGACATTGAAGACTGGTGCACAGCGGAACAGCCACTCATCGACGCCATCGCCAAAATGAATGGCGATGCATTGAAGACTGCCTTCAATACTTCGTCGACACCTATGATCACGGGTGTCGATCCGGACGGGATCGATCTCCGTGACGGCGATGCCACATACCGCTTCAACCTACAGCAACCTCACGCGAACCCGGATCAATTGGCGGCAGCCATTCGTCAGGGTCTTGAAGCCGAACGAGCAAACTAGCTGTCAGCGTCGATCGGCGCTTCGATGGCCGGCTCTTCACCATCGACGACGTCATAGACCTCGAACGCACCCTCATAGATCATTTTGAGTGCGACAAAGGTAACGACGACCAAGCCTACATAGGCGATCCAGCGGTGCCGCTCCATGAGCCTCGCGATATAGCCTGCGGCTAGTCCCATGAGCGCGATCGACAGCAGCAGACCGAATACCAGCACAGCGAAGTGATCACGGGCGGCACCCGCAACTGCCAAAACATTGTCCAACGACATTGATATGTCGGCGATCGCAACCTGGATAACCGCTGAGCGGAACGTTTTCTTGGCCGGCGGTTTGGCATCTTGCGCTGTCGCACTATCCGCCTCGACCTTAGCTTTGGCGGGATGCAGGTCGCGATACATTTTCCAGGCGACCCAGAGAAGCAGTATTCCGCCAGCGAGCAGCAATCCAACGATGGCGAGAAGCTGGATCGCGACGAGCGCAAATAGAATGCGCGTGACGAAGGCGATCGACACGCCATAAAAGATGACTTTGCGTTGCTGCGTAGGCGGCAAGCCAGCCGCAGCGAGGCCGACAACAACGGCATTGTCCCCGGCAAGGACGATGTCGATCAGTACGACTTGGATGAAGACAGCCGCTTGTGCAAAAAATTCAGATTCGAGCAATGGGAGGTCCAGGAGGACGTGGGTAATTTCAAATCAATCGCGCTTGCTTAAGCTAATTCGGACGTCACCAACAGCCCGGAAGAGCGAAATGTCGCGAGCTTGTTGATGGCCATGCCACGCATCTCGTAGGTGCTCGGCGGCGCTCGGTCCGGAAAAAGCCGTTTTGCCGAGCAGCGGCTCGAGGCCAGCTCGATGAACCTCATCTACGTGGCAACAGCCGCGCCGAAAGACGAGGAAATGAAGGCACGGATTGACGATCACATCCGACGCCGAGGCCTACGTTGGCGAACCATCGAGGAGACACTCGCGATCGCAGACATCATCGATCAAACAGCACCCGGCAATGCCATTCTCGTCGATTGCCTCACTCTATGGCTCACCAACCTCATGTTGTCGGAGCGCGTCATTGTCGAAGAGGTGGATGCACTGAAGATCACACTTGCTGCAAGCAGGGCTACCGTCACATTGGTCTCAAACGAAGTCGGTTTCGGCGTTGTCCCCGACAATGCCATGGCACGGTCATTCGTCGACCACGCCGGACGCATGCACCAAGACATCGCGACGATCGCCGATCAGGTCGTGTTCATGGCAGCAGGACTTCCCATCGTGCTCAAGGGTCCGCCTCTCAATTAAGCCATGCACGTCCTAGCCACTCAGAAAGTTCCATTCGGCGATCAAGACGAGCCGGTCGATCTCGGGCTAAGTCCCGGCGATGTTATCGTATTATCGGCAGCGGATACCGAACTCGCCTGTCTGTCGCGTGCGCGACAAAGGCTGCCTCAGCATTTGCCAAGCCTGCGTCTCGGAAATTTTTTGGCACTCCGTCATCCCTACTCAGTTGATCTCTTTGTCGAGCGCATGATGGATGACGCTCGGTTTGTCGTTCTGCGCCTCCTCGGCGGCAAGTCCTACTGGCCTTACGGCGTCGAACAGATCGTCATGGCCTGCGAGCGGCGAAACATACCGCTTGCCGTTCTTCCAGGAGACGGCCGGCATGACGGTGAACTCGCTGCTCTTTCATCAGTGGCGCGCGAACAGTATCAGCGCCTTTGGCACTATCTCCAGGAAGGAGGGATTGAGAACGCGGAGCAGGCCCTGCGCTTCGTGTCGTCATTGCTGGGCCACTGCACCAGCTTCGATGAACCGACGCCTCTTCCAAAATCTGGACGTCTCGGGCCTGCGAAACCTGCCGATGCCGTTCTCATCTTTTATCGAGCACTCTATCAGGCCGGAGATCTGGCCGTTACTGAGCAGTTGACGAACGCATTTAGCAAACGCGGCTGGTGTCTTCAGCCAATCTTCGTCACGAGCCTCAAAGATGACGAAGTTCGCCACTTTCTGAAGGTACGGCTTCAAGAAATTGCGCCGAGAATCATTCTCAACATGACAGGTTTCGCCATCGCCGATGACGACATCCTTCGAGATTTCGCCTGTCCGGTCTTGCAGCTTGTTCCCTCGTCAACGGATGATGAATTGTGGCGACAGAGCAGCTTTGGCCTCACGCCACGTGATCTCGCGATGCACGTCGCGCTGCCAGAAATCGATGGGCGCGTACTCGCCAACATCGTCTCTTTCAAGACCCAAGATCAAGTCGCGGACCGGCATACCGAGTTTCGTAGCACGACCTATGCACCTCACAACGAGGGGATCGACTATACGGCCGATCTTGCAGCCCGATGGATGAGCCTGAGGCAAAAGCCGCCGCGAGAGCGACGCATCGCCATTGTTCTCGCAAACTACCCGGCACGAGACGGCAGGCTCGCCAATGGCGTCGGCCTCGATGTGCCTGCGAGCGCCATCAACATTCTTCAAGCGCTCAAGGATTCGGGTTATCATGTTGATTCGGCTCCGGAAACCGGCAACGAGTTTATTGGCCAGCTAGCGCATGGAGCGACCAATGATCTCCACAGCTTGGCTGAGCGGCCATTCCGCGTGGGCTTTTCTGCAGATGACTATCGCCGTCACTTCGAGAAGTTCCCTCAATCACTGAGGGTGGCGATCGAGAGCCAGTGGGGTTCAATCGACAGCGACCCGCGATTGATTGATGGCACGTTTCGCCTCAGCGTTCTCGAACTCGGCAACATTGCTGTAATCCTGCAACCAGCACGCGGTTACGAGATCGATCCCGATGGCACCTATCATGATCCGGATCTGGTGCCGCCACATGGCTACCTCGCCACCTATTTCTGGCTGCGATGGAGTTTCGGTGCGGATGCTGTGGTACAGCTTGGCAAGCACGGCAACTTAGAATGGCTGCCCGGCAAAGCCTTAGGTCTTGGCGGCGGCTGCTGGCCGCGAGCAATCCTCGGGCCAACGCCGACGATTTACCCCTTTATCGTCAACGATCCCGGAGAAGGGTCGCAAGCCAAGCGCCGTAGTTCTGCCGTCATCATTGATCATCTGACACCGCCTTTGGCGCGCGCCGAGGGACATGGCGAATTTTCTCTCTTGGAACGTCAGCTCGACGAGTATGCCCAAGCGCAAATTCTCGATCCCGAGCGCGCTGAATTGCTCAAGCGTGAAATCTTGGACGATAGCGCTCGGCTCGGGCTCACCCGGGATCTTGGTCTCGATGACCGCGATACCGAGACGCTCGGTGCCCTCGACACGCATCTTTGTGAACTCAAGGAGCTGCAGATCCGAGATGGGCTGCATGTCCTTGGTGACAGCCCCAGTCACACGCTTCGCGAAAACACACTCTTGGCATTGGTCCGGTCACCAAGGGGCCAGGATACGGGGCCAACAGCCTCACTCATCCGCGCACTGGCCCGAGATTTGTCGCTCGAGTTCGATCCGTTGGATTGCGAGTTGGGAGAAACCTGGCAGGGATCGCGACCAGAAGAACTCCAGGCCGTGAGCGACGATTATTGGCGAACCCATGGCGATACCGTCGAGAGGCTGGAGGCTCTGGCACTTTGCCTGGTCTCTGGCTCACATCAGCCGGAGCCTCACTGGCAGCAAACCAGTTCCGTACTCGATCATCTGCACCATGTCTTGGCACCCAGGCTTGATAGCAGTGGTGAAGCGGAAATCGCCAATCTTCTGACCGCTTTGGACGGCCGTGCTGTCCCGCCCGGACCGAGCGGTGCGCCGACGCGAGGCCGGCCCGAAGTCTTGCCGACCGGGCGCAACTTCTACTCGGTCGATACGAGGTCCGTGCCAACGCCTGCGGCGTGGCGCCTTGGTTGGGCTTCGGCCGATCGCATTCTCGAGACCTATCTCCAAACCCATGGCGCGTGGCCGCAGCGCATTGCCATGTCCGCCTGGGGTACTGCCAACATGCGCACAGGCGGCGATGACATCGCTCAAGCTTTGGCACTCATCGGGTGCCGGCCGATCTGGGATGACAAATCCGGACGTGTCGTCGGTACCGAGATTATCCCTGCCGAAATTTTGGCGAGACCACGGGTCGATGTGACTTTCCGTATCTCAGGGTTCTTTCGAGACGCGTTTCCGGCGCAAATCGAGCTTCTCGACGATGCGATACGTGCCGTTGCCGCTCTCGAGGAAGCTCCGGACATGAACCCGCTGGCGCAGGCGGCAAAACGTGAGCGCGAGGCCCTCGTTAAGTCCGGACTGGACGAGAAGAGGAGCCAACTCATCGCTCAAACTCGGATCTTCGGTTCAATGCCCGGGTCTTATGGCGCGGGGCTGCAAAGCCTCATCGAGCACGGTGGATGGCAAGGCGATGCCGAGCTCGCCGAAGCCTATGTTTCGTGGGGGGCGTTTGCCTACGGACGGGCTCTGGAAGGCGAAAGGCAGACCGAAGTATTTCGCAGTCAAATCAGAGAGATCGAGCTTGTCCTTCATAACCAAGACAACCGCGAGCACGATCTTTTGGACAGTGATGACTATTATCAATTCGCCGGAGGCCTGGCGGTCTCTGTAAGGCATTTGAGCGGCAAGCAGCCGGAAGTCTTCCACAACGATCACAGTCGGCCGGAAAGCCCGAAGATCCGAACGCTCAAACATGAGATCGGAATGATCGTGCGCGGCCGCGCGGCCAATCCCAAATGGCTTCGAGGCGTGATGCGTCATGGCTATAAAGGTGCTTTCGAGATCGCAGCGACGGTGGACTATCTCTTTGCCTTTGCGGCCACCTCCGGCGTCGTCGAGGACCACCATTTCGAGGCCCTGTTTGACGCGTATTTGCAAGATCAGGACGTCGTCGATTTTCTTCGCACCAACAATTCTGCTGCACTTGGAGATATTGTCGGGCGCTTTGACGAGGCCATCGAACGTGGCCTATGGCAGCCGCGGAAAAACTCCGTGCGGAACCTTCTCGATCATCTTGGAGAAAAGCAATGACGACTGAGGCCCTCTCGGAGGACGAACGCCACCGACACAAAAAGGCCAAGATCAAGGAGGCCAAGGACAAGCTTTACGCGTCCAAGACACGTGAAAAAGGGCTCGTCATCGTTCACACCGGAACCGGCAAAGGCAAGAGCACGGCCGCCTGGGGGCTCGTCATGCGGACGCTTGGCCACGGTCTCAAGGTCGGTGTTGTGCAGTTCGTCAAAGGTCGGCGCGAAACCGGTGAACGGCAGTTGCTCCAGCGCTTTTCTGATCTCGTAACAATAAAAGTGATGGGCGAAGGTTTCACTTGGGAAACACAGGATCGAGAACGCGATATTGCGGCGGCGCGTGCGGCCTTTGGAGAAGCCAAGGCGATGATGCGCGATCCCGAGCTTCACCTCTTGATCTTTGATGAACTCAACATTGTCCTTCGCTACGACTATCTCGACGTCCGCGAGGTCGTGGAGGCACTCAAGACCAAGCCCGAGATGCAGCACGTCGTTATCACCGGGCGCAACGCCAAGCCGGAGCTCTTGGAGTTTGCCGATCTCGTCACCGAGATGACACTCGTGAAACATCCTTTCCGCGCCGGCATTAAGGGCCAACTGGGTATCGAATTCTGATTTTTTTCGAGCCCTGGCTCGCCGCTTCCCTACTCATTGCCGTTCTGCTCGATGCGGCTCTCGGCGAGCCCAAATGGCTCTATCATCGTCTTTCCCATCCGGTTGTTGCGATCGGTGCTGCGATCGCTTTTCTCGAGAAACATCTTCACAAACGCCGATCATCGTCTCGAGCGGAAATCCGCCGGGGAGCCTTCACCGCCTTGATCCTGATTGCAGCGGCGGTCTGCATCGGCGTGCTGGTCCAGTTACTTTTGCAGGACCTGCCCGGCGCTTGGTTGTGGCTCGGGATCTTGATGAGCAGTCTGATCGCGCATCGAAGCCTGATCGACCATGTGCGAGCCGTTGCCGACGCACTCGAACAAAGCCTCGAAGACGCACGCAGGGCAGTCGCCGAAATCGTTGGTCGTGATCCTCAAAAACTCGACGCGACAGGTGTGGCGCGCGCTTCCGTCGAATCACTCGCCGAGAACTTCTCGGATGGTGTGGTCGCACCGATCTTCTGGGCGGCAGCCTTCGGCCTGCCCGGCATTCTTGCCTTGAAAACGATCAATACGCTCGACAGCATGATTGGCTATCGCAATGATCGCTATCTCTATTTCGGGCGAGCCAGCGCAAGGATCGATGATGTCGTCAATTGGCTGCCCGCGCGCTTGACGGCGTTGTTGTTCAGCCTGGTGTCCCGGCACCCGATAAGTTCGGTTCGAATAGCCATAAGAGATGCCGGACATCACGCATCGCCCAATGCAGGCTGGCCCGAAGCGGCCATGGCTGGTGCACTTGAAGTCAAGCTCGCCGGGCCGAGGCACTATGCCGATCGCTACATCGATGACCCCTATGTTGGCGACGGTACCGCCAAGCTCACAGTGCAACATATTCGAGCCGGGGTGCGCGTCACCTGGCGAGCCTGGGCCCTTATGACTCTCGGACTATGCGCTGTTGTTTTTGCGTGAGGCCGCGATCTCGTAGAGCCGATCCAAGTCGAGATGGGCTTCGAGGTGATCGGCGAGATCGTTGAGAACTCCATCGACCGAAGCTTCGAATTCGTCTGAACTCGGCGCGAAATTCCGGATCGATCCCAGATATGCCCGGCGAAAATCGTCATTGGTAAACAGGCCGTGGAGATAGCACCCCGCCACTCTCCCGTTTGCCGATACAGCTCCGTCCGGCACGCCGCCCAGTCGAAGCAGCGGCCTTGCGGTATCCGGACCGAACGTTTCACCCATGTGGATTTGGTAGCCTTGGACCTCAGTCCTGTAGGCGGTATCCTGGCCTCCTGAATTGAGAAGTGTCTTGGGGCCACGCAGAATGGTCTCGACATCGAGAAGACCGAGCCCGTCGATGTGATCTTGCGTGCCCTCAATTCGATCAGGATCCGCAATGGTGCGCCCGAGCATCTGATATCCGCCGCACAGCCCGATCACGTGACCACTCCGTCGGACGTGAGCACGGATATCGATATCCCATCCGTTCTCGCGCAGCGATGCCATGTCCGCGATTGTCGCTTTGGAACCGATCAGCATAACCAGATCACAAACCGGCAACGCCTCGCCGGCATTGACAATGACGAGAGAAACATCGGGCTCGACAAGCAACGGATCGAGATCGTCGAGATTGCTTATCCTGGGCAGCCTCGGCACGGCGACGCGGAGGCTGCCCTGATCGTCACTTCTGTATTTCGTCAGACCAAGGACGTCTTCTTCAGGAAGCTTCGAGGCCTCATCGAACCAGGGTACCCCGCCTAGAGCTGGCAATCCCGTACGTCCTTGGATTACCGGATGGGCGTTGCCGAAGAGCGAAGGATCGCCCCTGAACTTATTGATGATATAGCCCTTGAGACATGCCCGCTCTTCTTTTTCGAGCAGCTCCATCGTGCCCACAATGGCCGCAATGACACCGCCACGCTCGATATCACCGACAAGAACGGCCGGAACGTTCGCTGCAAGCGCAAAGCCCATATTGGCAAAATCGCCGGTTCTGAGATTCACCTCGGCGGGGCTCCCAGCCCCTTCGACCAATATGAGATCGGCGTCACCACTCAGGATGAATAAGCTTTAGAGGACGGGGGACAAGAGCTCTGATTTGATCCGGTGGTAGTCAAGTGCATCGACATTGCCGATGACCTCGCCTTGGACAACAAGCTGGGCACCCGAACCGGTTTGTGGCTTCAACAGGACCGGGTTCATGTGTTTTGACGGCTCGGTTTCTGCGGCCCGTGCCTGAAGTGCCTGCGCCCGGCCGATTTCGCCCTGATCCAAGGTGACAGCGGCATTATTGCTCATGTTTTGCGGTTTGAATGGCCTAACATTCAAGCCGGCGCGGCTGAAACCTCGACACAAACCCGCAACCAGCAATGACTTGCCGGCATGCGAGGAGGTTCCCTGGACCATCAGCGCTGGTGTTGCGCCGTGACCGTGTGAGCTTGTCATGGTACGAGCCAGCTTGTTCCCCACCTCTTACGTTGGTATGCAGTGCAGCATGACTATCAATGCTTCTTTTCCTGATGATATAGGCCTTATGGTTTGCGGTCACGGCTCTCGTGACGCCGGGGCCTCTGAGCAGTTTTCGAAGCTCGTCGACAAGCTCGCAACTGCCACTCGGCCAATGCCCGTAGCACACGGCTATCTCGAATTTGCAACGCCGATCATCCGTGAAGGTTTGGACAGCCTCAGGGCACGCGGCATCAAACAAATTGTGGCAGTTCCCGGAATGCTTTTCGCGGCCGGACACGTTAAGAACGACATTCCCTCGGTATTGAACACCTATGCATGCGATCATGACGTCGAGATCTTGATGGCCCGTGATCTCGGGATCGACGCCCGCTTGCTGAAGGCTGCGGCAGATCGGATCAAGAAAGCCAATGCCGCGCGCGGCTATCACTCATTGGATGACACGGCACTTGTCGTCATTGGGCGCGGGACATCGGATAGCGACGCCAACGGCAATGTTGCCAAGGTTATGAGGATGCTTTGGGAGGGCATGGGCTTCGCTCATGCTGAAATCGGCTATTCCGGTGTCGCGCATCCGCGTGTCGACGTAATTTTGGAACGTACAGCTAGACTTGGTTTCAAACGCATCGTTGTTTTCCCCTATTTTCTTTTCACCGGCGTCTTGGTTCGCAGGATTTATGATCAGACCGATGCTGTCGCTGCGGCGCATCCCGAAATCGAGTTCGTCAAAGCAGGCTATCTCAACGATCACGACGAGGTCATCAACACCTTCGTCGAGCGCGTCATCGGTGTCTTCGAGAAAGACACGGCGATGAACTGCCAGCTTTGCAAGTATCGCACTCAAATCCTGGGCCACGAGGCCTCCCATGGCGCCCCTCAGGAAAGCCATCATCATCACGTTGAGGGCATCGGAACCGACGGTCATCATCATCACGGACACCACGACCATCATCATGGTCATAGGCACGCGACAAACGGGCATGCCGTCGCCGAATGAGTGAAGCCGAGGCGGCGACGCGCTATTCTTACCTCAGCGACCCCGATCGCATCCTCGAGCGATCTTTCTCCACCATTCGAGACGAAGTCGATCTCAGGCGTTTCCCAAAGGACCTTCATCCATTGGTCATTCGCCTGATCCATTCATGCGGCATGACCGATATTGTCGACGATCTCGTGCTCGAGGGTGATCTCTTGGGTGCAGCGCGAAACGCGTCCCATATCTACGTCGATGCAACAATGGTGCAAAACGGCATCAAGTTGTTTCGACAGGAGGTGACCCTCCACTGCACGCTTCAAGATCCGTCTGTCGAACCATTGTCGATGCAGCTCGGGACGACACGTTCCGCTGCAGCCGTTGAGCTTTGGCGGCCTTACTTGGATCGCGCTATTGTCGCCATCGGCAATGCGCCTACCGCCCTCTTCCATCTTCTCGAAAGCCTTGATCAATGGCGCATGGAGCCGCTTGCCATCCTCGCTTTTCCTGTTGGATTTGTCGGTGCTGAGGAAAGTAAAGAGGCATTGATCAATGCCTCGCTCGGCGTTCCGTTTGTGACGCTGCGCGGACGCAGAGGGGGAAGTGCGCTTGCTGCTGCAGCTGTCAACGCGCTTATGCAGAGCCGTGCACAGAACTCGCCATGACGCCTTGGCTTCATGTGGTCGGCATCGGCGCAGACGGCTTGTCGGGGCTCAGCCAGACCAGCCGGCAGATCATCGATGAAGCGGATATACTGATCGGCAGCCTCCGGCATTTGAGCGTTCTTGGCGGGGATGATCGCACGAAGATCCAATGGTGCAGCCCCCTCAGCGATACGTTCGCCGAGATCGATGCCCATCGCCACAAGGTCTGTGTCGCCTTGGCCTCCGGCGATCCCCTTTGGTACGGCGTCGGGACGCAAATGATCGAGCGATATGGGCGAGACGCCGTTCACGTCCACCCTCACATCTCATCGCTGCAATTGGCGTGCGCCCGGCTAGGATGGACAGTCCAAGACACCGCCATCGTCAGTCTCCACGGCCGACCGATCGAGGCATTGCGATACCAGTTGGGTGAGCGCACGCTGGTCCTCAGTGGACCTCAGAGCCGGGCAGTCGATGTGGCTCGATATCTCGACAATCTCAGTTATGTGTCGAGCCGCATGATCGTTCTCGAGCGGCTCGACCGCCGATTCGAGGTCCTCGGTCCCCAACGCAATGTCGTGGGCCTCGAGCTGAGCGGCGAGCAGCGCGACGGCCGCTGGCCGGTCGGTGCCCCGCATCGGCCGGACCGCCGACCGCGAGACCTCGTCCTGGCGCTGCCAACGTGAGGCCAGAAGGCCCAGCCATACGGTATCCTGGACCCCACCCCCGACGCGGTACCGTTCGGGCATGT
>CAYPOV010000075.1:0-16459 GCA_964412385.1 uncultured Geminicoccaceae bacterium | reverse complement strand
CCAGTCAACAGCGATCCATCGCAGATGACTGACCGGAAGGGCCAGCCCTACAAGAAGCTTCGCACGGCCTTCCTCTACCGCACATCTTATAATCAGGCTTGCACCTGCCGGGCTCATCCTTCGTCAATCACAACACGGCCTTGCGCGACGAGCTTACCCGCTATGCCGCCAAACGTGTCACCGAGATTACGGCGATGGGCAATGAATACACCCCCATCGGCGAAGTCATCGACGAACGGGCCGCCGTCAACGGTATTGTCGGTCTGCATGCCACGGGTGGCTCGACCAATCACACCATGCATTTGATCGCGATGATGCGCGCTGCCGGCATCCTGCTCACCTGGGACGACTTTGCCGATCTTTCGGAAGTCGTGCCGCTCTTGACTCGCATCTATCCGAACGGTCTGGCCGATGTGAACCATTTCCACGCGGCAGGCGGCATGGGATTTTTGATGAGCCAGCTCATGGATGACGGCTTGCTGCACAAAGATGTGCGCACGGTCATGGGTGAAGGTGGGCTCGAGCGCTATCGTACGGAGCCATTCGTCAGCACCGGCGGTGGCGAGCATATCGAGTGGCGCCCTGCGGCTCACCAATCGAGCGATCCGCATGTCCTGGCGTCGACGCGTAAGCCGATCAGCCCCACGGGTGTGCTGAAGCTGCTCTCGGGCAATCTCGGCAAGGCCGTCATCAAGATCTCGGCCGTCAAACCCGATCGCCATCTGATCGAGGCGCCAGCCGTGATCTTCCATGACCAGAACGAGCTTCAAGAGGCGTTCAAGCGCGGTGTCCTCGAGAAGGATTTCGTCGCCGTCGTGAGGTTCCAGGGGCCCCGAGCGAATGGCATGCCGGAATTACACAAGCTGACGCCGGCTCTGGGCGTGCTTCAGGACAAGGGCTTCAAGGTCGCACTCGTCACCGACGGCCGGATGTCCGGTGCATCGGGTAAGGTTCCGGCAGCCATCCACGTGACACCGGAGGCTGAAGACGGCGGCCCGATTGCCCGCATTCAGGAAGGTGATGTGGTTCGGCTAGATGCCGCAAAAGGCACGCTCGAGGTGATGGTCGATGCAAGCGAGTTCGAAAGCCGTGCTCCGGCAACGGCCGATCTTGCGCACTATCATCAAGGTCTGGGTCGCGAGCTTTTCGCGGCATTCCGCGGATCAGTCGGTACCGCCGATCATGGCGCCACGGTTTTAGGCTATGTCTAGCCTGCGTCGCTCGAGAGTTGCCAAAGATGCATCGCCGCGCCATTAACCACGGCCTGAACGTTGAATAAACTCTGACAGTAGCGATCAGGCGGCAGATCGAGAGGCTCATGGCTACTCCGAACGACATTCTAGGACGGATCGAGGACGAAGCGATCAAGTTGGTTGATCTGAGGCTCACCGATCTCTCGGGCCGCGTACGTCATGTCACGCTCGATGCTGGCGGCGTCGATGAGGAAATTCTCCAGCACGGCATTCTCATCGATGGCTCGGCGTTGCCGGGCTGGCGCGAGATCACCATGGCCGATCTCTTGCTCGAGCCCGATCTCGACACCTGCCTGCTCGATCCCTTCGCGGCACAGCAAACCATTGCAATCACCTGCAACAGCTCCGAGCCTGCGACCGGCTTCGGTTATGAACGCGATCCCCGTGCAATCGCCCAGCGAGCCCAAACCTATTTGCAGTCACGCGGCATCGCCGAAACCGCCATGGTGGGTGTCGAAGTCCATTTCTACATCTTTGACGATGTCAAGATCGAGATGGGACCGACGCGTGTCGGCTCGGAGCTGAGCGTCTATGAGCATCACAGCTCGGGCGACAAGACCATGCTCGGTGGCAATTCGGGCCACCGTCCGCCCGAACGCGCTGCCTATATGATCCAGTCACCGGGGGATCATTTTGCCGATGTCCGCTCCGAAATGACCACGATCCTTCGTGAATTGGGCTTCGAACGGCTGCGCCATGAGCACGGCTTGGGTCCCAATCAGGGCCGCATTACGTTCGCACCTTCGTCGCTCGTCGATTGCGCCGACCGCTTGCAGACGCTCAAATATGCGGTCCAGCAGGTGGCCGCATCTTATGGTAAATCGGCGACCTTCATGCCCAAGCCCCTGGCCGGCCAGCGCGGCAACAGTCTGCGGATCCATATGAGCCTGCGTTCCGGCAACAAGTACCATTTTGCCGGAAATGGCTACGCCGATCTCAGCCAGACCTGCCTCGGCTTCATCGCCGGCATTCTGCATCACGCGCAGGCGCTCAATGCGCTTACCAATCCCACAACCAACTCCTACCGCAGGCTCATGGCCGGCCAGGACGAGCCGGTGGTTGTGGCTTATGGTGCTCACAACCGCTCGGCTGCGATCCGCATTCCCTATGCGGCACGTCCGGAACACAAACGCATCGAGGTGCGTTTTCCCGACGCTGCGGCCAACCCCTATCTCGCCTACACGGCCCTCTTGATGGCGGGGCTCGATGGCATTGCCAAAAAGCTGGAGCCTGGCGATGCCATGGACCGCAATCTCTACGACCTTCAGCCAGAGGATATTGCCGACCTTCCCAACTGCGCGCGCAATCTCGAGCAAGCGTTGAATGCCCTTGAAAAGGATCAGGACTTTCTTCTTGAGGGCGACGTGATGACTCCCGACATGATCCAGAGCTATTTGGAACTTCGCCGCGCAGAACTGCAGCGCCTCGCCACAACACCTCATCCGCTTGAATTCGAGATGTATTATAGTGGTTGATTGGGGGCTCGAGAGAAGGGTTCCGTGACTGGATCGAGTCCTTCCGATCTGACCCAGCTCGGCAATCCGGTGTCCTTGCCGCCATCACCGGATGCGGCAGTTCTTGAAAAAGTCCCCAACGGTCAGAGCGATCTGACCTATCTGGTGCGGTTCACCGCCCCTGAATTCACCTCGCTTTGTCCGATGACGGGCCAGCCTGACTTCGCCCATCTGGTGATCGACTACGTGCCCGGTGACTGGCTGGTCGAATCCAAGTCATTAAAGCTCTTTTTGGGGGCTTTTCGCAACCACGGAGCCTTTCACGAGGACTGCACCCTGATGATTGCCAAGCGCCTCATGACATTGCTCGAACCGCGCTGGTTTCGCATCGGCGGCTATTGGTATCCCCGAGGCGGTATGCCGATCGATGTATTTTGGCAATCCGGCCACCCTCCGGAGGGGTTGTGGCTACCGGATCAGGGTGTCCCGAGCTATCGCGGCCGCGGCTGAGCAGCAAACGAACTATCTCGACATTTCTTCCCAACGGCAGATATCGAGATAAATATTGGTTTGCCGGATGTATGATTCGGCAGCTATGGCCACGCGATCTCTATCAACATGGCAGAAATAATGTTTTCGCTCACCGGTTTGATCAGTTCTTGAATACTCGAGGCGAAAACTCTTGTCGAAGCCGTTGAATTGCATGAACCCTGTCGGTTCGGTCGGATGGTCGATCACCAAGAATTCGCGTTTTCTTTGATCGACTTCGTCAAGTGCCATGAGCATTTCTTCGACCGCAGCATCGATTTCCTGAGGTGTGCGGATATCGCGGTCTTGTGTTGATTTCTCGTAGGTTTCAACGACCTCGCTTCCGCCCACAATGCGCTCGGCCAAAAGCTCCAGGATCCGGCGGGTATCCGTGAGCTCGCGTTCCAAGATAGCGAGTTTCTTGTCGGTTGCTGTTCGCGTCTCGATTGCGATCTGTTGTTGTTGCGTACGCAACGCCTCGGTTTCACTGACAAGCTCCTCCGAATTGCTCTCTAACCGCGTGAGCTCCTGATCAATCGCCTCCAAGCGCCCGCCGAGCTCTCCAAGAGCTGTTTCTGCATCTTGCGAGGCAATGTCGGCACGGGTCGTGGCTTCGATCGCGGTTTGTATCTTGTCCGCGTAGAGGTTCTGGAGGGTGATGCTGACAAGCGCATTGAGACCAACGACACCAACAACGGCCGTGACAATGCTAATGACCCAAAAACGACGACGCGCCCAATCGGTAAGCTCATTCTGAAGGTCTCTCACGACCTCAAGTTTCGCAAGCTCGTAGGCTTTCTCGAGTGGAATCTCCACGGATTGGCGCCCTGGTTCCTGTCCGATGTGAGAAGCTGTCCCGTCATTGCCCATTTGTGATCGCATTCATTGCTGATCCGTTAGAGCCGCAGCCCGTCTTGGCCATGGCTCAGGCATGCGACGACAAACCCCTTTATGCAGTGACGAATGGCACAGGACACGAGGGTCAGCCTCGAGTTTCAACTCCGTTGGGTCGTCGCCGATCGCTGGGCGACGACAATGGCCACACCACCAAGCGTGGCGATGCAGGCGAGGACGAGACGGAGTGTTACCGGTTCCGCGAGCAGTGCGACACCGCCTAGAGCAGCGACGGCAGGCACCGAAAGCTGCACCGTCGCTGCGCGCGTCGATGTGAGATGCGGGAGGGCTGCGAACCAGATGACATAGCCGCAAGCGGAGGTGATCGCACCCGAGGCCAGCGCCAGAGCGATGCCAGCGAATGTTGCCTCGAGCGACGGCCAGTGTGCCAAGGCGACGATGCCGACCAACGGCACGCAAAAGGCAAAATTGCGCATCGAGGCTGCGAGCGAATCACGCGCCAATCGGCCCAATAGCGAGAAGAAACCCCAGGCGATGCCGGCGCATGTCATAAGCACGGCACCCAAGGGATCGGGTGCATCGAGACCTGGCGAGACAAGGTAGACCAATCCTGCGATCGCGATGATGAGGCCGAGCCAGGACATTGTCGAAAAGCTCTCGCCGCGCGCCAATGCGACCAGAAACATGGTGAGCTGAACCGCCCCAAAAAGGATCAAGGCACCGGTACCGGTCGCCAAGGATTGATAAGCGAAGGAAAAACATCCCAGATAGATGAAGAGCATCAAGCCGCTCCGCCAGTTGCCCGCGGGATCCCTTTGGGCCCGTCCCAAAAACAAGGCGAATGCTGCCAAGGTGACGGCGCCCGAGACACCTCTGATCGCCGTAAAGCTCGCGGCATCGATCAGTCCTTGATGCAATGCCAACCGACACAGGACCGAGTTCGCGGCAAAAGCGATCATCGCTGCCGTCGTCAGGAGGAACACCGTCAAGCGGGCACGGGGTGCCAAGGACATAACGTTGCGTTCTCACTGGCCCGGATCTTCCGACCCTCGGACATATCGGAAATTGGCGCACCCTGGAGGACTCGAACCTCCGACCTTGAGCTTAGAAGGCTCCTGCTCTATCCTGCTGAGCTAAGGGTGCTCTGTTTGGCGAGTGGGCGCGTTTTATAGCAGCCATGGCACGTTCCGCAATGTTGCAAGGCCCTGAGGCTCCGGTTGTCAGACTTTGCGGATGAAATTGTCGGCGTAGGCTTTGGGTTTGACGACACGCTGATGGGGCTCGCGCACCACATAGTCCAAATGGTTGCGGGTGCAGTACTCAATGGCCGCTTCTTTGGTCGGAAAGTGCAGATTGAGCTGTTGCGCGGTGTCGCCCGAACCGACCCAGCCGATCAGCCGGTCCGGCTCACGCCGCTCCTGAGGCTCGAACTCGACGACCCAATATTTGGTCTTGCGGCGACCTGCCTGCACGGCGGTTTTGGAAGGTTGATAGACGCGAACACGCATAACTCAACTCACATCAACTGAGGCTCGCAGTGTGCCAAGCTCATCCCCGATGTGGCAACGTCCATTGCTGTCGCAGCCGGTCTCGGTGAATAGCGAGATATTGCAAGGATGTCACGGCAGTGATCACGGTGATCCGGGCATCGGCCACCATGGCGATGGCGTCTTCTGCAGGAAGCGTGAAGCGGCGAATGTCTTCATGCTCGTGATCTTCGCCGAAATGGCCCCCTTCATCGGGAGCCTCGACCTCACCCACATAGACATCGACGATTTCGCTGGTGACACCAGGGCTCGAGCGAAAACGGCAAGCGAACTCGACGCGGCCCAGTTCTAGGCCACACTCCTCGACACATTCGCGCCGGGCGACTGTTTCCGCCTCTTCACCCTGCTCTCTCAGCCCTGCCACGACTTCGATCAGCCAGGGCCCACCAGCATCGTCATGATCTTGCTCGCCGATAGCGCCCGGGCGGAACTGCTCGATCAGCACAACACGATCGGACCGCGGATCATAGGGAAGCACGGCAGCGGCACGGCGCTGGGTTACCAGTTCACGATTGAGAACAGGTGTCCAGGCACCATCGAAACGCTCATGGCGCAGCTTCAGTGTGTCGAGTTTGAGGAAACCATCATAGACACGCTCGCGTGCCACAATCTCAAAGCGCCGTTCAGCCATTATTACGGCCAGGCGCGGTCGATGAGCGAGCGCTCAATCGGCTTCGGCAGCACCCGAGTTCCCCAGCGGAACCGGCCGCAACAAGAAACTCGGAACATGATCGCCAAGACCCACGACCTTGGGCTCGTCTTCCTCGGATTTCGAGCGCCCTCGCCGCCTTGAAGCTGTCCTTGCAGGCTTGGCCGCCTTGTCCTCCGATGATGTTTCAACGGGGGTTGATGATTCGATGGGTGCGGACTCGCTGTCCTGTTTTCTCCGCGTCGAAGAACGCCGGCGCGACGGACGCGGAGCACTCTCCGAGGTCTCTTGGGACTCTCTCGATTCAACGACGCTTGAGGCGGTTTCTTCGCTTGGCGCGTCCTCGGTCATCCTGGCCGAGCGGCGACGCGTTCTGGAGCGCCCGCTTGCGGCATTCGACGGTGCTTCGCTCGATGTTCTGGCACGCCGGCGGCTCCGGGGTGCCCTCAAGAACGGGACCTGAATGCCTTCCGCAACGGTGTGGTCTTCGTCTGCGAACTCACCGGCGACCTCGTCATCGGCGACAAGTTCAAGTGTGTTGAGTGTGCGCCCTGTGGATTTCTCGATTGCCTGAAGAAACTTGAAGTCCTGTGGCGTGGTCAGGGTAAAAGCGCGTCCGGTCTTACCGGCTCGCCCGGTTCGGCCAATGCGATGGACGTAATCATCGGCATTCATCGGCACATCGAAATTGACGACCACCGGCATGTCGCTGATGTCGAGCCCACGTGCGGCGACGTCGGTCGCAACCAGGAAGTCGACCTCACCGCCCTTGAAGGCGTTGAGCGTCGCTTGACGATGCGCCTGATCAAGATCTCCGTGGAGATCGCGCGCATTCATGCCTTTCCGCTGAAGGTGGCGGGTCAGACTGCCCACGTCACGTTTGCGGTTGCAGAAGACGATCGCTTTTTGAATGTCGCGCTCACCGATGAGCTTGGCGAGCAGGCTTCGTTTGTCCCCACCTTTGACCGGCACCAGCACATCCTCGATTGATGCCGATGTCGTCGCCGGCCGCGCCACCTCGATTTTCAGCGGATCGGCCAAGAACCGATCGGTGAGGCGGGAGATCTCGGGAGGCATGGTCGCCGAGAAAAGCAGCGTCTGTTTGCGTCCGAGAAGAAGGGTCAAGATCCGCTCGATATCCGGGAGAAACCCCATATCGAGCATGCGATCGGCCTCGTCGATGACGAGAACGTCGACACCCCCCAACAACAGTTTGCCGCGCTCGAACCAATCCAACAGCCGGCCCGGCGTGGCGATCAAGACGTCGACACCTTTTTCCAGTGCCTTTTCCTGATCACCCATCCCCACGCCGCCGATTATCAGCACCATGGAGAGATCGAGATACTTCCCGTAATTCTCGAAGTTGCTGGCGGTTTGGGTCGCGAGCTCACGTGTCGGGCTCAAGATCAGCGAGCGCGGCATCCGCGCTCTTGCGCGCCCGGCCGCGAGCATATGAAGCATGGGCAGCACGAACGACGCGGTTTTGCCCGTACCCGTCTGAGCAATGCCGACAATATTGCGTCCACCAATAACCTCGGGGATCGCCCGACATTGAATTTCGGTCGGTCGTGTGTAGCCAGAGTCCTCGACAGCGCGTAGGATTTCCGCGCGCAAGCCAAGCGAGGCAAAACCTGCCGTCTCCTCGGCGGGTGCCTCAACAAGAGCGTCGTCTGTCAATGGTTTCGTGATGTCGCGATAATTAGTGAAGCTAGCTTATCGGGCGATGTAAGTGTTTCTCGCACGTTGTCAATGTTTGGTGCACGCGACAGCGCAATTCAGCATACGCTTGAAAAGGACTAATCAGTTCCACTTCGACTATCGGCGACATCGCAAATGGCAAATGAACCTTTGGTATTTCTTCCGGGGCTACTATGCGACCGACGCTTATTCGGCCCGCAAATCAGCGCTTTTCAGTCTGAGCGCCCAATCCTGGTCGCCGATACAACGCGCGACGATAGTTTTGAGGGTATGGCGCGAAGGCTCCTGCAACAGGCCCCCCTGCGCTTCGCGCTCGCCGGCTTGTCGATGGGCGGGTATCTGGCCCTCGAGGTGGTGAAGCAGGCGCCGGACCGCGTCACCCATCTCGCCATTCTGGGCTCCAACGCGCGTCCTGACACGCCAGAACAAACGCAAAGCCGTCGCGATCTGCTCGCGCTTTCGGATCGCGGCGAATTTCGCGGTGTCCCCGACAGACTGTTACCGAAGCTCATCAACGCGCGACGTCTCAACGATCGCGGCCTTTGCGATCTCATCTTGTCGATGGCGTTGAACATCGGCAAAGACGCGTTCTTGCGTCAACAAACTGCGCTGATCAATCGAGATGATGCGCGACCCTATCTGGGGGCGATCCAATGCCCGACACTGGTTCTGTGCGGCCGTCAGGACGCGCTTCGCGGGCCCGAATATCATGAGGAAATGGCAGAGGCCATTCCCGGTGCGACACTCGTTATTCTTCCCGATTGCGGTCATCTCTCGACGCTGGAGCAGCCGGCTTTGGTCAACCGCCAACTCGAGGCATGGCTCAAGTCTTAGTGGGATGACCGAATTTCGCCCTGGGCACGGAATTAGGCGCCGCCGACCCTAGTATAACACGCCGTCGATCGGCCTAAGTGGCTCCGGGATGTCGCGATCGCCCATGATCTGCTTGAGATCGATTTCGATGATTCGCGTCAGCGTGGCAATCGGAACGTCGGTCGTGCCCCATTCGAATGGGTCTTCACAGCTTTCGCTGATCTTTTCGAGAGCGATAAAAAACCACGCCACAATGACGGTGAAGGCCGTCATTGCCAACATGTATTCATCTCGTGTCCGACCGGTCAGGTGGTGTTCTGCTGACTTTACCTCAAACACATCGACGAACGCTAAGGGGATCAACGCAATAAATATCCAGGTGAAGATCCGCCCGAAAACAGTGATTTGATAGGGGAACGGGGTGTTCTTGATGCGCTCGCACCTTCCCTGTGCAACGTAGAGATTGTGGAGTGTATCGACGATCGCGGTAAATCTGATCGTATCGAGACGGCCCTGATCGAGCAGTTTGCGAATATGATCCCCCTGCAGCCGAAGAAGGCTAATCAAAGGGTCTTTCGATTGTCCCACACTCCGTTTCTCATCCTCCGAGAGGAACGATAAATAGGTCGATGGCGTTGATGTCGGCACAACGTCAAGACCAGCACGACGCGCATCAAAGAGATGGCCGAACTTCCTGACTGGAAGTTTCGAGGTCGTTCTCAACTGATGAGCCAGTGCGTTGACCCAGGCCAGATGGCGGTTGATCAGCAACCGGGCGTCTCGATCACCGTTGGGATGGTCGGGGACAATGTATGCCTGATTGGCCAAGATCCTGCTTTGGTTGATGATGTCACCCCAGATCTTTCGCGCTTCCCACCATCGATCGTAGGTAGAGTTGGTCTTGAATCCCAAATAGAGTGAAACAACAATGCCAATCGTTCCCACAGGCACTTGAGGAACGAACACAGCATCAAAACCGCCGAAGTAATGGACGTAAACAATCAAGAGTGTCCAAAGACCAGATGCAAATACGATTGGGTATGATAGCCGCAGGACCGATTGCCATCGAATGCCATCTCGAATAAACATGAGCAGGTCTTGTCCTTATCCAACAATCACAACGACTAACTATTGTGAGATCACATGCAGAGTTCTTGTAGGACCCCGTTCTTGATGTGGTTGAGCCAGTTGTCGATGAGACCATGATTGGACGGTTCGAGAGACGCGCGAACGCCGCCGCAGCCATAATGTCCACAGACGATGACTTGTCGAATACTGAGAACCTCGAGCGCGTATTGCATGACCGACAAGCGATTCAGGTCCGAGGGTACCACGACATTGGCGATTTTGCGATGAACGAAGACTTCGCCGGGCAAGAGGTCGAGTATTTCGTTGGCGGGCACGCGGCTATCGGAACAGCCAATCCACAACAGAAAAGACATTTGCTGCTTCGATAGTGTTTCGAAGTAGTCCGGATTGACGCGCCGGAGACGATCGGCCCAGGCCCTGTTGCGCTCGAATATTGTATCAATGTTGACAGTTGCTCGCGCCACCGGTCCCCTCCTCCATGGCCAGTCTCGGCACCTAGACGTCGAGGTCTTTCACGAATGCTGCGTTTTCCTGAATAAACGCCATACGGAGTTCCGGCTTGCGGCCCATCAATTCCTCGATCAGTTGCCCGGTCGGTTTGCCGCCACTCTCGATATCGAAATCCTCGATACGTACCTGCAAAAGCTGACGCGTGTCGGCGTTCATGGTGGTCTCTTTGAGCTGCTGAGGGTTCATTTCGCCTAAGCCCTTAAAGCGCGAAACCTCGACATTCTTAAATTTCTTGAAGGTCGTTTCGAGGTGACGAACGCGGTCGGCTTCGTCGCGGGCATAAACCACGGTACCACCGGCCGAGAGGCGATAAAGCGGCGGCTGAGCCAGAAAGAGATGGCCGTTTTCGACCAGCTTCGGCATCTGGCGAAAGAAATAGGTCATCAAGAGCGAGGCGATGTGAGCGCCGTCGACATCGGCATCCGTCATGATCACGACCTTCTCATAACGAAGGTCTTCGCTTCGAAAATACTTGCCCGCACCGCAGCCGAGTGCGGTCGTGAGATCGGCGAGTTCTTTGTTGCTGGCGAGCTTTTCCGCCGACGCGCTCGCGACATTGAGGATCTTGCCGCGCAGCGGAAGAATGGCCTGCAACTCCCTGTTGCGCGCCTGCTTGGCTGAGCCGCCGGCACTATCGCCCTCAACGATGAAGATCTCCGTCCCCTGCTGATCACTTCTCGAGCAATCGGCAAGCTTACCGGGCAGGCGCAGCTTGCGCGTAGCGGACTGACGTTTGACCTCGCGGGCTTTTTTGCGGGCGAGGCGCTCATCGGCGCGATTGACAACATGCTCGAGTAGGGTCGACGCCATCGCCGAATGATTGCCGAGCCATAGCTCGAAGTGATCCTTCAGGCAGCCTTCGACCAAGCGCGCTGCCTCGGGATTGACGAGCTTGTCCTTGGTCTGGCCCTGAAATTGTGGTTCGGCGATGAAGATCGAGAGGATCGCTGCAGCCCCACCCAAAATATCGTCGGCCGTGATCTGGCTTGCCTTCTTGAAGCCGATCCGCTCGGCATGCGCCCGCAATCCTTTGAGCAGAGCGGCACGAAGGCCGGATTCATGAGTTCCGCCCAAGGCTGTCGGAACGGTATTGCAGTAATAGCCGCCATATCCCTCCTCATCGAGAGGCCAGGCGATCGCCCATTCGATCTTGCCGCCCTTGGGTCCGTCACCCAGGGCCGCCTCGCCTGCGAAGAGCTCGTCGACAACGGTTTCCCGGCCATCCAAGAGTGAGCGCAGGAAGTCGCTAAGGCCCTCGGGAAAGTGAAAACTGTCCTTTGCCGGGACCTTGCTGTCGGATCCCAAAAGGCTCTCATCGCATGACCAGCGAATCTCGACACCGCGAAACAGATAGGCCTTGCTGCGCGCCATGCGGTGGAGCCGCCGCGGATCGAAGCGCACGCCCGCGCCGAAGATGTCGGGATCCGGGACAAATGAAATCGACGTGCCGCGGCGGTTCGGGGCCGATCCCGCCGTTTCGAGTTTGGTCAGCGGTTTGCCCTTGGCGTAACGCTGGCGGTAGAGCTTGCGATTACGTGCTACTTCTACCAAGAGTTCAGCGGCGAGCGCATTGACGACGGAAACGCCGACGCCGTGCAGACCGCCTGCCGTCTGGTAGGCTTTGTTCTGGAACTTTCCGCCAGAGTGCAACGTGGTCATGATGACTTCGAGTGCACTCTTCTTCTTGAATTTGGGGTGTGGGTCGACCGGAATGCCGCGGCCATTGTCGCGAACCGTCAGACGTTGGCCCTGCTCGAGCTCGATCTCAATCCGGTTCGCATGGCCTGCCACAGCCTCGTCCATGGCATTGTCGAGCAGTTCAGCGACAAGATGGTGAAGGGCCTGCTCATCGGTGCCGCCGATATACATGCCGGGGCGGCGACGGACGGGCTCCAATCCTTCGAGCACCTCGATATCTTGCGCCGTATAGGTCTCGCTGCCGTTATCGCGTCGATCGAGATCGAAAAGGTCTGCCATTGATGGTTAGTCTCGAAACTGGTGAAAGGGTGACTGCTGGCGTCAGGGGCCAACCATCGTATCGGCCAATTCCGCAAGCTTGTTGTTGACGTATAGGTTGAAGAAGGAGGCAGGTCGATGGCTGAAACTGATCATTCCGGACAAGTTCTTGCTGTCAAGACCTTGGCAATGCCGGCAGACACCAACTCGGCGGGCGATATTTTTGGCGGCTGGCTGATGTCGCAAATGGATATTGCAGGCGGCGTGGTCGCTTACGAACGTGCGCAAGGCCGTACCGTGACGATTTCCGTCGACGGCATGACATTCTTGAAGCCCGTCTTCGTCGGTGACCTTGTCACCTGCTATGCGACTGTTATTCGAGAGGGCCGGACATCCATGACCATCCTCATCGAAAGTTATGCACGGCGCGGGCGCACCGCCGAGGAGGTCAAGGTGACCGAAGGCAAATTCACCTATGTGGCGATTGACGACGACCGCAAGCCGCGCCCTCTGCCGAAACTGACAGAAACGATCGAGACTTAGACCGCTAGATCGAGCCTGCTTCGACCATGTAGTTGTTAGCGGTGCACATCGCGGCGTCGTCTGACGCCAAAAACAATACCATGCGGGCGAGGTAGACGGGCTCGATAGCATCCGGGAGGCATTGGCGCTGCAAATGCCGCTCGATCGCTTCGGGCGTCACCCACAATTCCTTTTGCCGCTCGGTCATCACCCAGCCCGGCACGACGGTGTTGACGCGGATACGATGCTTGCCGAGATCGCGCGCGAATGCGCGCGTCATTCCGTGCACGGCGGCCTTGGCCGTTGTGTAGACCGGCATGCCACCTGCAGCTTCCCACCAGGAGTTGGAGCCGAAATTGATGATCGAGCCCTTTCCCAGTTTGATCATCCCGGGGGCAACCGCTTGTATTGCAAAAAACATGTGCCGGAGATTGGTGGCGATGCGTTCGTCGTAATAGTCGGGCGTGACCTCTTCCCACGGATGACGATCATCGCGCGCGGCATTATTGACCAACACGCGGGCCGGGCCGAGTGCCTGCGCCAATCCCTCGAATGCCTGCTTGAGGGCTTCAATGTCGCGCAGATCGGCTATCTCGACATGGACCTTGCCGCCATCCGACGTGAGTTCCGCGGCAAGCTTTTCGCTGCGATCGGCATCAAAATCGACGAAACCGACCTTGGATTCCTGCTCGACGAAGGCGCGGACAATCTGCTCGCCGATACCGGATGCCCCCCCTGTGATATAGACAACGGCGTCTTTAAGGCTCGGATAGAGGGCAAACGACATGATCAGCTCCATTGAATTGCCACAAAGTACCGGCGAACGTTCCCGGGATCGATGAAATGTGCAAGCCCTCGCTTGCGGCATACGAGACGATTTACGCTCGCGTCAGACCCAAGGCGTCACGCAATCGGATAGTCTGGGACAAGAGCGAACGAGGCACGCGGATCGCGCGCATCTACGTTACTGCAGCACCCACGGATGGCAAAGCCAACGACGCTGTTCTCAAGATCCTCGCAAAGGCGTTGGGCCTACCCAAAACCTCGCTTGAGACCGTGAGAGGGACGACAAGCCGCGACAAGACGATCCGCTGCAAGTGCTAGGCGAGGTTATCGGTAACGCCACACAACTCTTGTCAATTCGACAATGATGCCGTTTTCTTATGTCCATCCTGTCGTGGCGCCAACGGTTTGGGCGCTTCACTATGTTTCGGGAGGCTTGTGTTGCTGATCTCACCCGAGCGGCTAGAGCGGCTCGTCGAGGAAATTTTTGTGGCGGTTGGTTGCTCCAAAGCCGAGGCAGGCCGCATTGCGATGTATCTGACCCGGGCCAATCTTGCAGGTCATGACAGTCATGGCGTGGCGCGGGTCCAGCGTTATGTCGAGTATCTGCAAGAGGGCATCGCCATCAAGGACCAGACTGTTGAGGTCATCCTCGACAATGAGAGCTTCGCCCTTCTCGACGCCAAGAGGGGCATGGGCCAAACGGTCGGCCCGCAATCCGCGGAGATGGGGATCGCCAAGGCCAAGGCCAATGGTGTCGCCATCATCGCAATGCGCCAATCGAGCCACCTCGGACGGCTTGGCGATTTTGCCGAGATGGCAGCCGAGCAAGGCATTGTGTCACTTCATTTTCTGAGTATTAAGAATTCGTTCTTAGTAGCACCCTTTGGTGGAATCAATCGGCGGTTCTCCACCAATCCCGTGTCGATCGGCGTACCGACCGATGATCCGAAAGCGCCATTCATCCTCGATTTTGCCACATCGGTCGTCGCCGAAGGCAAATGCCTGGTTGCGCATCAAGGTGGCAAGGCCATTCCGAAAGATGCATTGATCGCACCGGACGGCACGATCACGGATGATACTTTCGTGCTTTACGGCCCGACGCCCGAGGGTCAGTCTCCCGCACCGACCAAAGGCGGCGGTGCCCTTAGGGCATTCGGTGAGCACAAAGGCTCGGGCCTTGCGCTCGCGTGCGAATTGCTGGCGGGTGCTCTTACCGGCTCGGGCACCAACGGTACGCCCGGCAGCGAGATCCATACAGGCATGCTCTCGATCTATATCGACCCCAAGCACTTCGATACGGATGAGACCTTCGTTGCCAATGTGAAAGGATTCATTGAATGGATCAAAAGCTGCACGCCCATCGACCCTGACGCCGGCGTCTTGATCCCTGGAGACAAGGAACGCCTCAACGCCGCAGAGCGTCAGGCTAACGGGATTCCGATTCCCGATCAAACCTGGGATTCAATCCTTCTTGCAGCGCGCAAAGCCGGTCTCAACGAAGCTCAAATCTCATCCCTCATCAATCCGAATTAAGGAGGAAACATCGCATGTCTGCTCAAGGCCCCGTCGATCCGACCGTGTTGGGACATCTTCGAGAGTTCGACACGCCTACCATCTGCAATGCGCTGGAACTGGTGGTTCCCGAGCGGCGCGCGACCGGCTTCACGACCCAAGAGCTGGTCTGCGCCTTTCCCGATCTTAAGCCCCTCGTCGGCTATGCGCGAACGGCAACCATTCGCGCCGTGCAGCCATCCTCTCTCTCACCCGGCGAGGCCAAGGAGTTGCGCCTTGCCTACTATCGGCACGTCGCCGAGGGTGCTGGCCCGACGATCGCAATAATCCAGGATCTCGATCCCGAACCCGGCTTCGGTGCATTCTGGGGTGAAGTGAACACCGCCGTGCACAAGGGCTTGGGTGTCTTGGGGTGCGTCACCAACGGCTCGATCCGCGATCTCGATGCCATTGCACCCGATTTCCAGCTTATCGCCGGCAAGGTCGGACCCAGCCACGCCTATGTCCATGTCGAGGCCATCGGTGTCGATGTGAACATCCACGGCATGGCGGTTCGCAATGGCGATCTCATCCATGCCGACCGTCACGGTGCCGTGGTCATCCCGATCGAGGCGGCCGATAAACTGCCTGCTGCGATCGAGCTTGGTTCCAGGCGTGAGGCTGTCACGCTGAAAGCGGCGCGCGCACCGGGCTTCACGATCGAGAAGCTTGCCGAAGCCATGGGTACGGCTGCCGATATTCACTGATCGATTGGCTGGGAGACAAGTTCAGGCGGCCTCGGCATCGAGACAAGGCCGCCAACTCTCGATGATTCTTGATGTCACGGCATCGAGGCGTTCGATCCCGTGTTCGGTCGCGCACAATCTGCCGTTCGCGTTATGCAGCCAGCCATCCGATAAGAGCCGGTATTCGTCCGCGCGCATGATCAAGGCTTCGCTCGAGACGTCGGCGAGTGCCGCCAACCGCGAAAGATCCAAGCCTTCGCAGAGCCGCAAGCCCATCAGCACCATTTCAATCATCTGATCGCCTCGGGAGAGCAGTAGCGTTGACTCATGTCCCTCGCTATGAGCGTCGACGGCGTCGAGCCAGCGCCGCGGGTCTCGGATTTTCTGGGTGGCCCAGCGGGTATTCCCATGCGTGAGCCGTCCATGCGCCCCAGGGCCGATACCGGCATAGTCTCCGTAGCGCCAATAGACGAGATTGTGGCGGCACTCTTCGCCTGTTTTTGCATGGATAGAGACTTCGTAGGCAGGCAAACCAGCAGAATTGAGAACCCGCCCGGTGGTT
>CAYPOV010000074.1:0-16662 GCA_964412385.1 uncultured Geminicoccaceae bacterium | reverse complement strand
ACAAGCTCGGAGAATGGCTTGGTGGCGTTGAGCTTTTGCGCCATATCCAGGCCTGCCAGATTTGAAGGTACAGCCATCGAATAGGGACCCTGAATGTTGCGATCTTCCTTGACCGCAGGCCAACCAAAAAGGTCTGGATCAGCTCCTTCGACGACCGGGTAGTCTTCAGGATCGAGCGCTTTGGGTGCCACCATACCGGCGTCGATGGCATGCACGCGATTGCTTGCAGCATGATAGACCAACATGGTGCTGCCACCGCCGAGCCCGCTGCCCCAGGGCTCGGCCACGCCGACTGCAAGCGATGTCGCGATCGCTGCAGCGACCGCATTACCGCCTGCCCGCAACACATCGGCCCCGACCTCGGCCGCAATTCTGCTCTGACTCGCAACGATGCCGCCTTTGGACCGCACGGCGTGCTTGATCACGCGACGGTTGGGGGAGAATGCCGTCATGCGGAAACCTCTTCGCCGATCGACCGCATGCGACCGCTATGGCCCATCCAAAGCACGCCCAAAACCAGGAGCAGTCCTGGAATGGCGACCAGATTCATCACTTGCCAGCCGAGCCAATCATGGAGTGCACCGGAAGAGACAGCGGCCGCCGCCAATGTTGTGAAGAGAATGAAGTCGTTGAGACCTTGAACCTTCGCTTTCTCAGCCGGCCGATAGCAACGCGTCAGCAAGGTCGTGCCGCCGATGAACATGAAGTTCCAGCCAATGCCCAAGAGGAGGAGCCCTGCCGTAAACTGCCAGACCGCCAAACCGGAAACATTGACCGCTATCGCTGCAATCATCGCCAAAACACCATAGACGATCACTTGCTCGGCACCTCGTCGCGCGATCAGGGAGCCTGTAAAAAAGCTCGGTAGGAACATCCCCAATACATGCCATTGGATCACCCAGGCGCTGTCGGAGAATTCATGGCCGCAGGCCAGCATGGCAATGGGTGTTGCAGTCATCAAGAGCGTCATCGTGATGTAGCCGACAACGGCGCTCGAGACCGCAGGTGCAAAGCTCGGCTGGCGGATGATGGCACCCAGCCCGCGCACGGACCCTGCACCAAGACCGCCGAATGGCTCACGCAAGGTCAGCAGCAGCAACGCAAAAACACTGAGCGTCGCAAGGTTCGCCACGGCCAGATAAGATCCCGCAAAAAGCATCGGCGCAAAAACATCACGCGTCGCCTTGGCAAGCTCGGGTCCAGCTACCGCCGCAACAATCCCGCCCGCCATGACGATCGAAATCGCTCGACCGCGAAGCTTTTCAGCATATGCCTCTTGGCGCCGGGCCTCGATCGCGACATCCGCCGCATCGGCGGCCGCAAAGCGGTAGTATTGGGCGAACGCCATAAACGCACCGTAGGTCATGGTGGCGACGCAAAACATGGCGAAGTCGCCGCGCATCGTCGCCCAAAATCCCAAAAGTCCACCGCCTATGCCGAAAAGGGCACCTAGAGCTAGCCCGGCCCGCCGTCCGACATACTTCATGATGTATGAGGCCGGCAGGGTCGCCGCCATTGTCGAAAGGAATTGCAGTCCCGTCGGCAAGGTCGCGAGCGCCGGCGTCGGCGCGTACATCAAGCCGATCAAGGGTGCGGTACTGACAACGATCGTGTTGGCCATGAAGAACATGGCCTGACAAAACGTCAAAACGGAGATGTCGCGAAGATAACGTGAGATCTTCATGGGAGCCATTTTAGCCGGAAGGAAGCGAGGAGGACAGTATGACAATAGACTTTCGTAAGACATTGTGGCGCATCGCTATGGCAGCGCTATTCGTCGTCACAGCAACGCAATCCGCTTTCGCCCTCGGCTGTTTTCCCATTGCCGGCACATCACCTCAATTCGCTTTTCATCAAACCCAGCATTCCAGCAACTTTTGGGGCCCACGCGCGGTTCCATCGAGCATAGTCCAAGCGAGTTTCATTCCCGTTGCCATCCCCGAGGATGCGACCGTCCAGTTTCGCTATTACGGCCACTCCACCTATGAGATCGAAAGCCGTGAAGGGGTGCGCGCCATCACCGACTATAATGGCTATTATGGTTCGGAAGTCCCGCCCACCATCGCCACCATGAATAATGCCCATTCCAGCCACTACACCGACTATCCGGACCCCGCGATCGAGCATGTGCTTCGAGGCTGGAGCGAGGTGGGCGGCCTTGCTGAGCATGACGTTCTCGTCAAGGATATGCGCGTACGCAACATCCCGACCAGCGTCCATGGCCGTACCGGGGCCCAAGGCAATAGCAACTCGATCTTCATTTTCGAGGTCGAGGATCTCTGCATCGCCCATACCGGTCACCTGCATCACATTCTCACCAATACTCACCTTGCCGAGGCCGGCATCATCGATGTCCTGATGGTCCCGATCGACGGTGTTTGGACCATGTCTCAAGAAAACATGGCCGAAGTCATCGACCAACTCCGTCCCGCCATCGTCATGCCGATGCACTATTTCAGCCAGTCCGTGCTCGCCCGTTTTTTGGCCCTCATGGAAGACAAGGGCTGGAACATCGCGGTCAGCGAAGCTCCTACCGCCGCCTTCTCCCGCCTCACCCTGCCGCAACGTACCGTCCTCGTCCTGCCGATCAGCTAGTACCGCTTTTCACGGAAGGGGAACTTCCGCTACCTTCGGGTCTCTAGCACCAAAACCGGCATTGAGGGGGCCTAGGCGAATGAATGAGACTCTGATGCATCGAGAGGGGTTTGAAACGAGCCCGGACGCGCGGGGTCTGAGGACTCATGAAAAGGCGCAATTTCAGCGCGATGGCTACGTCAAGAACCTGCCGGTATTTTCGCCCGGAGGTGTTCGAGATTTGCAGGTCTTGTTCGACGAGGTTGCGGGCCGCCTGCCCGACGAGATTGACATCAATAAGGTCAACAATTGGCACAAAGCCAGCCGCAGAGTTTTCGATCTCTGCCGTACGCCCGCCATTCTCGATTATGTCGAGGACATAATCGGCCCGGATTTCGTTCAGTGGGGATGCCAGTTCTTCGTCAAGTATCCGAAGGATGGCTCGGTCGTTCCCTGGCACCAAGACGCACAATACTGGCCGCTCGAGCCGCATCGAACCGTGACCGTTTGGCTCGCGGTTTATGACACCGATCAAGCAAACGGTGCGATGCAGATTGTCAAAGGAAGCCACCAGCAGGGAAACTATCGTCACGAGATCAACAAGGCGGCGAACCTCGTGCTCGATCAGGAAGTGCCCGACGAACTGATCGAGAAGGAGCGGGTGGTCTCGATGGATCTCAAGGCCGGCGAGATGTCACTGCATGATGACGGGCTCGTGCACGGTTCGGGCGCCAATCAATCGAGCCGGACGCGAGCCGGGCTTACGATGCGCTTTTGCCCCACCGAGGTGCGCTGCGATCTCAAGATTTGGCCGAATTTTGAGACTTACGGCGCACGCGGCATCGACCGGTATCACCACAACCCCGAGGGTTTGGTACCGACTGGTGAATCCTATCCTGTGCGCCGCTTTCAGCATTCATCAGAGTTCCGGATTTCAGCCTAATAAGCGAACGACCGCACTCTTGAATCTGTGATGGCGGGAGCGACTGAAGCGGGCTGCCACGAAGTCAGCGATGTCGTTCGATGGCGGTATTGATCAGTTCAAAGGCAAAGTCTGGATTTCGCCAACTGCCGACTCGGGTCCATTTTTGCGGCTCCAAGTCTTTATAGTGTTCGAAGAAGTGCTGGATGCGTTTGAGGTCGATTTCCGGGATATCGCTCCAACTGTGCACTTTATCATAAAGCGGCGTGATCTTGCGGTCAGGTACGGCGAGGATTTTCTCATCACCGCCGGCCTCGTCCTCGAGCTCGAGCACACCGATGACACGGGTTGGAAGGACTGTGCCCGGTTGGACCGGCATGCGTCCCACCACCATGACATCGACAGGATCGCCGTCATCGGCGATCGTGTGGGGGATAAACCCGTAATTGCACGGATAGAACATGGTGGTGTAGAGAAAGCGATCGACGAAGATCGCGCCTGACTTCTTGTCGAACTCATACTTGATGGGATCGGATCGGAGTGGCACTTCAATCAGCACGTTAACTTGCTCGGGAGGATTTTTTCCGGTCGAGACTTCATCGAGATTCATGAATGATGGTTCCGTTGGCTAGCGCATTCAACTTAGCGTTGATTGTAACTTGCTTTGGACGCTAGCGCCACTTTGCGGATGCTTCTTCGTCAGCTGTACGGGCTTCGACCCATCTTCGGCCTTCAGGTGTTTCTTCCTGTTTCCAGAAGGGTGCCTTGGTTTTGAGCCAATCGATCAGGAAGGCACAAGCGTCGAGGGCTGCGGCGCGGTGCGATGACGCCGTCGCCACCAGGACGATGGGCTCGCCCGGGAGCATGCGGCCGAAGCGGTGGATGATGAGTGTGTCGAGTAAGGGCCAGCGTTGATGCGCTTCTTTCTCGATGGCCTCGAGCTGACTTTCAGTCATGCCGGGATAATGCTCGAGTGTCATGGCACTGACCTTGTGGCCTTCGTGATTGTCGCGTACGAGGCCAACGAAGGTGGCAATCCCGCCAATATCATGACGATCTTGAGCAAATCGGCCGATCTCGACGCCAGGGTCGAAAGGTTCTGGCTGCACGCGGATCATCAGCCGCCTGTCACAGGTGGAAAGAACGCAACTTCGTCATCTGGTCCTACCTTGGTGTCGGATTCGGCGAATTCGAGATTGACGGCACTCTTGATAGCATCGGGATGCTCTTCGAGGGCGTGTGCAAAGGCTGGATGACGCGCCGCGAGCCAGGATTGGAGATCGCGTACCGTCGCAATGTCATCAGGCGGTGTCACTGTTTCCTCGGTGACACCGATACGGTCGCGAAGCCAGGCGAAATAGCGGATTCTCATTGGCCGTGGTCAGACACCGGTAACAGTGCGTTTGTGAGTTTGGTGCATATGGCTCATCCCGGTTCTGAGATAATCATAGCCTGTGATGATGGTAAGCAATGCGGCGATCCACAAGAGCACCCAGCCGATCCAACCCGTGGCGAGCCAGGTCGGGCCGGCACCGCCGACCAAAAGGAAACCGATGGCAATCATCTGGGCCGCGGTTTTCCATTTGGCGAGCTTGCTCACGGGCAAGCCCAATTGTGCTTCGGCCATGTATTCGCGCAAGCCCGAGATCAAAAGCTCACGCAGAATGATGATCACGGAGGGTATCACAGGGGCGGCGTCCCATCCCACCAGCATCAAGAGTACGGCGGCGACGAGAAGCTTGTCGGCGATGGGATCAAGCCAACGGCCAAAGGGTGTGCTCTGATCCCACGCTCGAGCGAGATGCCCGTCGAAATAGTCGGTAATGCAGGCGAGGACAAACAGCGCACATGCGGTCCAACGAGCCCAGTCAGCCTCGACATAAAAGCAGGCCAGCACAAGGGGAATGATCACCACTCGGGCGATCGTCAGAAGATTGGGAAGCGAAGTCAGCATCGTCGTCCGCCTCAGCCGCGTTCGTGGAAGTGATCGTAGATGGTTTGCGCGACCGCCTTGTTGATTCCTTGAACCTGCTCGAGATCGAGTAGTCCCGCCTCTTCGACTTTGCGTGCCGAGCCGAAATGATCGAGTAGGGCACGCTTGCGTTTCGCCCCGATTCCGGGAATGCTGTCGAGCATCGAGCGGCCGATCGCCTTCGAGCGTTTGCCTCGATGGGTCTGGATGGCGAAGCGATGAGCTTCGTCCCTCATTCGTTGGACGAAGTAGAGAACGGGATCTTTGGCCTCAAGCATTACGGGCCCACGCTCCTGGCGGAAAAAGCGTTCGCGGCCGGCACCACGATCAGGCCCCTTTGCGACACCGATAAGCTGCACATTCTCGACGCCGATCTCGTCAAGCGCTTCCCGTGCCGCCGAAAGTTGGCCGGCGCCGCCATCAACCAACACAAGGTCGGGCCAGTTGCCGCTGGTCCGTTCCGGGTCTTCCTTGGCGAGGCGCATGAAGCGACGGCTCAGCACTTCACGCATCATCGCATAGTCATCGCCGGCCACGGTTTCGGTGCGGTTGATGTTGAAGGTGCGGTAGGCTTTCTTGTCGAAGCCCTCCGGTGTGACAACGACGAAAGCGCCGATCGCGTGTTGGCCGCTGACATGGCTGTTGTCATAGACCTCAATGCGTTCGGGTGGTCCGTCGAGATCGAAGCGATTGGCGAGCTCTTCCAGAAGATGTGCCTGGGAGGCATGTTCCGCGAGGCGGCGGGCGAGAGCCTGCTTGGCATTGGCGGCGGCAATCTCGATCAGCTGACGTTTGTCACCCCGCTTGGGCACCAATAGCTTCACTTTGCGCTCGGCCCGCACCGCAAGGGCTTCGGCCAAAAGGCCCTGTTGCGGCAGCGCCTCCGCCAGCATAATGCATGAGGGAGGCGTGCGTTCGTGATAAAATTGCGCGGCGAAGGCCTCGACGACTTCCGGCAAGTCCAGCCCCTTGGTGTGGCTCGGATAATAGGCGCGATTGCCGTAATTCCGGCCGCTTCGATAAAAGAACACCTGCACGCAGACCTGACCGCCTTCACTGGCCGCAGCGATCACATCGGCATCCTCGACGGCAGTGGTATTGATGCCTTGCCTTGCACCGATATGAGCGAGCGCCTTAATGCGATCTCGGAGGACGGCGGCTTTCTCGAAGTCGAGCCGCTCCGATGCGTCGTGCATTTCGGCCTTGAGGCGTTCTTGGACCTCACGCGAGCGGCCGCCTAAAAACCCGCGAACCTCGTCGACGAGACCGGCGTAGTCATCCTGGTCGATGCGGCCGACGCAGGGGGCAGAGCAGCGTTTGATCTGATATTGCAGACATGGGCGCGTGCGGCTCTGAAAGATGCTGTCCGAGCATGAGCGCAAGGGGAAGGCGCGCAAGAGGGCGTTGAGCGTGTCATTGACGGCGCCAGCGGAAGCAAATGGTCCGTAGTAGTCGCATCCCTCGCGTTTGCGGCCGCGGTGCTTGCCGATGAGCGGAAAATCGTGGCCCCAGCGCAAGACGATATAGGGGAAGCTCTTGTCGTCGCGCAGCACTATATTGAAGCTCGGCCGGTAGCGCTTGATGAGATTGGCTTCGAGCAGCAAGGCCTCGACCTCGCTCGCTGTTGTCACGAATTCCATGGCGCGGGTCAGCGCTACCATGCGTTGCAATCGTGCAGTCAGAGCCCCGGGCTTGGTGTACGCAGCGACCCGTTTCTTGAGTGATTTGGCCTTGCCGACATAGAGCAGCACGCCCTTGTCATCGAGCATGCGATAGACGCCGGGCGAGTTGGGCAGGTTGGCAAGCTCGTTCTTGATGAGCTCGGCACCGCGCGACCTTGATCGTGCGTCACCGGCCGTGCCATCGAGATCGGTATTGCGTTCTTTCAAAGGCTCGGACGCTTGGTCGAGCAAATCCGGTATCCTTAGTGCGAAATGAAGAGTGGCAGTTGTGAGCGCTTGATCATGTCGACCATGGCACGCCCAAAGCGCTGAGCCAGCAAAAATCGGCGATAGCGACCACCCATGACAATCATGTCGGCTTCGACGGCGCGCGCATCTTCCGGTTCCGGCACCAGCCCGTGATCGAACCATCCGCGCAAGCTCATCATCAATGTATCGGCATAATGCCAACGTTTCTGCAGTTCTTCAAAGGGATCGCCTTCAGCAAAACGCGCTTCAACCGGCACATCTGCCGCCTCGGCTTCCTGAATGAACCGATCCACCGCCCTTTCGTCGGCGGCCACGCTTTCTCCGACCCGTTTCTGCGTGATCCTTGTGGCAAAGAGACTGGCCCCGATAGGTACGGGACCGCGGGCACGTAGCGCTTCCGTGTTGACGATCGCTAGAACGCTGATTGTGGCGCGATGGAGCTTTGCCAATTCAATCGCGTGAAAAATCTTACAAGGAAGCGCGCGTGTGCCAGCGACACCCACAAGGATGGTGTTAACCATGAACCGACAGCATCTCTTTCAACGCTACACATCTCGGATCATAGCGTGAAATTTACGATGCGTCGCCTCTTCAGCCAAGTATGATTGGTTGGCCTCAGTGAGTTGAGAGGATCGTCAGCGAGATTGCATCCGCCGGGTCTTTCATGCGCTTTTCAAGAGCGGCCTTGAGCTTTTGCAGCGCTCGATGCTCGATCTGCCGAACGCGTTCTTTGCTGATCCCGAGCCTTCGCCCAAGCTCCTCAAGAGTGCGACCGTCCTCGCGCAGACGCCGTTCCTTGATGATCGTCTGTTCGCGTTCGGTTAGCTCGCGCAATGACGCCATTAACCATTTCGAACGTGTACGGCCATCATGGGCGTCGCCAACCACCTCTTCCGGAGTCGGCCGCTCATCGGCGAGAAAGTCTTGCCACGCATCTTCGCCATCGACGCTAATGGTGGCGTTGAGCGATTGATCACCGCCGAGTAAACGCATTTCCATTGCTTCGACATCGCGAACACCAACGGATAATTCTTGGGCAATCTGCGTCCGCCCACTCTCTGTCAAGTTGGCCCCGCTGCCGTCATCAATGCGTGCCCGAAGTCGGCGGAGATTGAAGAACAGTGATTTTTGGGCGGCCGTCGTTCCGGTTCTAACGACGGACCAGTTGCGCAATATGTAGTCTTGCATGGCTGAGCGAATCCACCATGACGCATAGGTCGAGAAGCGAACATCCCGCTCAGGTTCGAACCTCTCAGCAGCCTGCAGTAGTCCGACCACACCTTCTTGGACCAGGTCGTTCGCGGGCAAGCCATAGTTCTTGAACTTGCTCGCGGCGCTCACCACCAACCGCATGTAGCTCTTTACGATTTCGTGCAATGCTTCTTCGTCGTTATTTTCCCGCCAACGCACGGCGAGTTCATGCTCATACTCACGCGTCAGGAGCGGTGCATTCATCGACTCTCTAATGAGTCGGCGATGTGCCCGCTGCGTGTCAGTGGGTTCGTAAGCTGCCATCGAGTGCACCTCCGGTTCAGGCAGTCCCAAGGACTGCCACCCTTCTCCCCCTGACCAAGTCTACCCTGCTAGACTACGACGTATTTTCCAAGCAAGATCATTCGCTCACACGCGATAGTGACGCCGGAAGACCTCATGAACTATCTACCCGGATTGTAACTGTTTGTGTTGTGTTCGGTTCCTTTAACTTGCCGGTTTTGTGGCTTTGAAACGAAGTCGACAGTAGTCAGCCGTCCATCGGCCGTACGAATCTTTGAGAGCAGGTTCGAGTAACTGAACAGTTTCTTCGAGAATTCTTGAATTCTCGTTGCTGCCTGCAGAATGCAGAAAGGGCTTCGCGAAGGTCCCAATCCATCCGGTCATGTCTGTGGGAAGCGGCGTCGGACGGGGAATGAGCACGATGTCGTCGACCTCGAAGCCGGCCCTCTTAAGCCGCTCTTCGTGCTCGTCCGGCGACGGAAAATACCAAGGATCGTGTTGTTCCGCCTCGATTCCACGACGCATCAACACGGCATGGAGTGCGGTCCTGATTGCTGCGACATTGCCGTGGCCGCCAGCTTCGGCGACGTAACGCCCCCCTGGTTTCAGGGCCCTAAAGACACCGGCACTGACGGCATCGGGATTGGTCATCCAATGCAGGGCTGCATTGGAGAAGACGGCATCGAACTCGTTCTCGAAGACGAGCGCTTGCCCATCCATGAGCCGTGCGTCAATACCGCGGGCTTTGGCACCTTCGACCATATGGGAATCACCATCGACACCAATCACGGTGGCGCCGGCGGCGATGAGTTTTTCCGTGAGCACGCCATCGCCGCAGCCAAGATCGAGAATGTGCTCACCAGGTTCGGGATCGAGGAGGTCGAAGACCGCTGCTCCGAGGGTCGATACAAATCGCGCATGCTCGTCGTAATGTTCGGGATTCCAGCTCTGGCTTGAGGAAATGATCGGATCAGTCATCGACGCCCTTTCGAGAACCACAGTTTTGATGTTCGTGCCAATTGATCCTGCCTATTTGAGGCGAGCGATGATAGCTGCGATTTTCTGCCTACGGCAGTGTTCATGGTGACGGGACCACATTAATGGATGAAACAACACGACACCCTGCAACGACAGAGACCAGCGTGTCACCCTTGTCGAGGTTGCCCGGGCTTGCCGGCATTACCTGGATCGGAATTTTCGCCCTTCTTGCGGCCATTTTGATTTACGGGCGGGCTGTCTTGATCCCGCTCGCCGTTGCGGTGTTGATTTGGAGCTTGATCAATGCCCTGACCCGCGTGATCGACCGCGCCGGAATGGGCGTGGTGGCGTTGCCGCGTCGGTTTCGCATGTTCTTGGCGATCATCATTATGATCTTGGCAGGTTGGATGGTTGCCGCACTAATCGCCAGCAATGTTGCGGATGTCAGCGGTGCCGCTCCTCTCTATGAGCAAAATGTCCGCGCGGTCTTGCCCGCGATCTTTGCGAGCCTCGGCATCAGCGAGCCACCGCAAATGGGTGATATCTTGGCGCGCATCGATATTGGCAGCGTCGTCACCAACCTTACCTCGGCGATCGGCAGTATGATCAGCAATGTCGGTCTGATCGCGCTTTATGTAGCGTTCTTGCTGATGGAACAGGAAAGCTTCGACAAAAAGGTCGAAGCGCTGTTTCCAAGACGAGAGCGAGCGGATCATGTGCGTAAAGTGCTCACACGTATCGAAACCCAGATTGAGCGCTATCTCTGGATCAAGACGCTGATGAGCCTGGCAACGGCTGTGCTTTCTTACGTTGTGTTGCGCTTTGTCGGCGTCGATTATGCCGAGTTCTGGGCCCTCGTGGTCTTCTTATTCAATTACATCCCGACCGTGGGCTCGATCCTCGCTGTGTTCCTCCCGGCTCTTCTGACGATCCTGCAATTTGCGTCGTTCGGTACTTTCCTGACGGTGCTGGTGCCGCTTGTGACAATTCAAGTGATTATCGGCAACGTCGTCGAACCTCGATTCATGGGCAACCAACTCAATCTCAGCCCCTTAGTGCTGATGTTATCGCTGTCGCTTTGGGGATCGATTTGGGGTATTGCTGGCATGTTTCTGTGCGTGCCACTGATGGTGATACTTTTGATTATTCTCGCGCAATTCCCCGAGACACGACCCCTTGCCGTATTGATGTCGAGCAGCGGCTCGATCGAACAAGACTAGCCCTCATGGCGACCGGCAGCATGTCCAGATCCTCAGCGGTCTCGAGCATCAACCCCCTGCTCTATGGGCAAATCGCGCTTGTCACGCTGCTTTGGGGCATCAATTGGCCGATCATGAAAATTGGTCTCTTGCAGATCAATCCTTGGTTGTTCCGTGTCATTACTGTGATTGCTGCTGGCATATTCGTCTTGTCACTGTCACGGCTGCTCAAGGAAAAGATGGCGGTGCCGCGCCAGCGCCTGATGCCGCTCATTATGATTTCGATATTCTGTGGCACGGCTTGGCATTTTCTATCGGCCTTCGGTGTCCTGCTCGCTGGTGGCGGCAGAGCTGCCATAATTTGTTATACAATGCCGATTTGGGCAGCACTCCTGAGTGCTTTGGTTCTCAACGAGCGGATCACGCGTCGCCATATCGCAGGGCTTGCACTCGGCATGACGGGGCTTGCGATCTTGATCGGCTACGATCTCGTCAGTTTGGGGAAAACTCCGCTGGGTGGACTGGTCATGCTCGCCGCAGCCTTGGTTTGGGCAGTTCAGACGGTAGGTATCAAGGCTTACAATTGGGGTATCGGGGTCGTGGCTCTTGCAGGCTGGCAGCTCGCGATATCGTCAATCCCAATTTTGATATTTTGGGCCCTGGTAGACGGAAAGTTCGATCTATCCGCCGTCGACTGGCGCGGTGTGCTCTCGGTTTGCTTTGTTATCTTCGTCGCGCTCGGATTTTGCTTCACATCGTTCACGCGGCTTGTGCGCGTCCTGCCGGCGTCGATTGCCGCCGTCTCCGTCCTGGGTGTGCCCATCGTCGGTGTCGTAAGCTCCTCCATTCTCATCGGCGAGCCGATTACGATTGCTGATCTCACAGCACTTGTTCTCGTACTGACCGCACTCGCTTTGGTGCTTTGGCCGCGACGCGCGCAAACCTAGTGCCGGAGCCCCGCACTCTTACGAGTGCAGGGCGAAATGTTCCGAGTGGGGGCGGACTTATTGGATGCTGGCAAGTCCGAGTGGCACGCTGAACTGCTCACACCAGATATAGAACTCGTTGTACTTGGTCGGATCGATCGAGGCGGGCAGGTCGTAGGTTTGAGAACCGGTGTTCTGCTTGAGCGGCTCGAAAATGGTGTCCTCGGCGATGCCGTCCTGGCCGAAGGCGAGCTTGGGATCGGGCGCACCATCAAGGAAGAAATCCTCGCCCAGCACGACCTGGTAATGGTCACCCGCTGGTTCGATCGTGACTGTGCCGCGAACTTCATGATCGCTGCGGCCCTCGAACGTGCCAGTGATCGATTGCGCCTGTAAGCTGGTCGCACCAGCACCGATCAAGAGCATCACGGCAAGGGCCAGGGTTTTGGCAAATGATGTCATGGTTTCCTCTTTCCGAATATTGATAAGTGGATCGGCTATCAGGCTGGCTAGGCAGCCTTGCGGACGGTGACTTCGACTTTGGGAAAGTCGATGTCCGTGTCGGCGAGGTGATTTAGATAATTGGTGAAGATGTTGGCTACGACATTGGCGACAATCTCAACGATGATTGCATCATCGTGACCGGCCGCTCGGACAGTGTCGAGATCAGCATCAGACACCCAGCCTTTTTTGGCGACGACGGCCTTGGCGAAGACGAGTAACGCTTCGAGCTTCGGATCCGAGGACCGGCCTTCGAGCCGTTGTTCGATTTCCGCCTGATCGACCTTGAGGCTCTTGGAGATCGCCGAGTGCGCCGACGCACAATAATTGCAGTCATTCTCGCCTGCAACGGCGAGGGCGATGGCTTCACGCGTAGCTTTGTCGAAGCTGCCGCCATCGAGAGCGCCATTTAGCTTGAAATAGGTGTCGAGCACCGCCGGCTGGTTGGCCATCACTTTAAAGAGGTTCGGCACCATGCCGATTTGTTTTTTGGTACCGTCGAGCAATTCCTTGGCCTGCCCTTGGGCTTGATCGGGTTCAACGTACGCAATGCGAGGCATTCGATGTCTCCTTGAGTTGTGTCCGGCGAGAGCATCCCCCCGCGCCGTTCTGACATTCCGCAAGTATGATTAAGGAACCATTCAGTCAATAATTATTATTATCACAAAAACGCGAGTTATTGACTGTATGGTCTAAAATTGCTATTTCATCCTCGAAAGGAGACGGTGAATGGCACGGCCACGCGCATTCGATACCGACCAGGCGCTTGAAGCCGCAATGCATGTTTTCTGGCTCAAGGGCTATGAGGGTGCGTCACTCAGCGACCTTCTCGATGCCATGCAGATCGCACGCGGCAGCCTCTACAAAGCATTTGAAGACAAGCGCTCGATCTATCTTGCGGCACTCGATCGCTATGACCGACGTGTCGTCGAGGGCGGGGTCGTGATGTTGGATGACCGGGCCATCGGTGACGGCATGATACGTGTAGAGCGGCTGCTTCACGCCGCCGTGGAGCCTGTGGCGCAAATGGATGATCGACGCGGTTGTTTTCTTTGTAATGCGGCGGTCGAACGGGCACCCGTTGATGCCGATGTCGAAAAGAAGGTCCAAGCCATGCTCAAGCGACTCGAAGACGGAATCGCTAGGGCTTTGTCCGAAAGCCGCGTTGCCGGAGCATGGGACCACGAGCGGTGCAGGGCCGCGGCTCGAGCCCTGACGACATTTTACATGGGGCTTCGAGTCATGGCCAAAGCGGGGCAAAGCGCGCGCGATCTACGGGGAATAATTCGGACGACACTTTCGGAAATGAAGCTGATCGGGCGTAGCCAGACCTCGTGAGAACTCAGCGCATGAATGGCTCTTCGTATAGAGAGATATCCAATAATGGATCTGCGTAAGGTGCCCTCGAGCAGCCTAAGGTTATTTGCCTTCGGGCAATGCAGAGAAAGGGTTAGACCAACTGCCCTAGAAGAGAATATTGCTGACATCGTCACATTATCGCTCGCATCAAACGAGGGCAGATCCTGGATTTATTGAGCGGCGAACAAGGATTGCCGATGATCGAAGAGCTTCACGCGCATAGTCTGCGTGCACGCGTGAGCTCGAAATGGGGCACGTTTGCGCCCGATGTCATCCCGTCCAATCCGGCGGAGATGGATTTCGGCACGGCACCGGCGATCCAGGGCGCGATGCAGCGCATGGTCGACCTTCAGCAATATGGCTACACGCCGCGCAGTGAAGGCAATCCCAAGCAACGGCTCATCTCAAGCTTCGCGCGGCGAATGCGTTGCAAATTCCGTTGGGATGCAGATCCAAGTGGCGTCGTCGTGCTTAACGATCTCGTGCAGGCTGTGATGGCGACGGTCGTCGCGTTTGCAGAACCTGATCAAGGCGTCGTCTTGCAAGTGCCATCCTATCCCGCGTTCCTCAGAGTTCTCGATGAGTCGGGAAGGCGTGCTGTGCTCAATCCGATGATCGATCTAGCCGAACGGTTTGAGCTCAATATCGATCATTTTTGCAACGTAACAGCATCGGGTGTGAAGATCATCCTTCTCTGTCATCCGCATAACCCGACCGGACGTGTCTTCTCGGTTGAAGAACTTGCGCCGATTGCCGAGATCGCAGTCGAGCGCGATCTCGTTGTCGTGTCCGATGAGATCCACGCCGATCTGATGTTCGACGGCACACAGCATGTGCCTTTTGCCAAGATGTTCCCAGAAGCGGCCGACCGGACGGTGACACTCTATTCGGCAACAAAGAGCTACAACATTCCTGGTCTGCGTTGCGCCATCATGCACTTTGGCTCTGAGGATCTTCAAGCGCGCTTTGGAGCGCGCGTCCCGGCGGCGCTTCTCGGTACGCCGTCGATCGCCGGGGTCTTGGCAACGCTCGCCGCCTGGGAAGGCGGTTCGACGTGGTCCGACGCACTGGTGCGGTTTCTCGAGGCGAACCGGGATCGTCTCATCAGCCGTTTCGCAGCCGAACTGCCAAAAATACGCATCCACAAACCCGAGGCCACCTATCTTGCTTGGGCCGACCTAACGGCTTTCGGATTGAAGACGGTACCATTCGAGCACTTGCTCGACCACGCTCGCGTAGGCGGTGGTGACGGCCGCAGGTTCGGGCCAGGATTCGAAAACTGCGTTCGCCTGAATTTCGCCACATCGCCCTCGATCTTGGACGAAAAGATCGATCGCATCGTACGTGGCCTTCGTGCGAATCAGCCCGCCTAACACCGCGTGCTCGATGGATTGCATTGCAGGATAGTGTGTCGATCTCGATATCTATTCGGGTTCAAATCCGGGCACCGCCCCGATCATGCGTCCGGCGCCCTGAGGCCTTCATGATAACATCGACAAAGGCCCGCATTCTGGCAGATTTGAATGGGGATTTCGGTCGCACCAAGCTAAGATCCCGGAGTAAATGTCACTATCGTTAAGGACCGGGACGAGACGCCCGGCGCTGACGTCGCCGCGGTGACGGATGGGATCTAAAGTATCTCAGACCCCGAGCTTGTTGCGGCCGATGCGGACGGCTTCGCGAATGTAGGTCATGACGGCCGACTCTTGGTCGTCTTGTTCGACGATGTCCGCGCCAGTTGCGATAGCACCGACAAAACCTTCGATGTGCCAATGCCCTGGAGGTTGCAGTGGCAGGAGTTCGTCGCGCGACAAACGAGGCCATGGATTGACATAAAAATAGGGCTGTTCGTAGGCGGTATCGCCAGGAGACATGCCGATGCCGATGGCACGCGCGGTTTCGGGGTCGCCCTCCTCGAAAGTGACGAGGCACGCGATGTCAAAGTGGTGCGGCCAACAATAGACTGCCGAAGGGCCGGGTGAGACGTTTAACAGTTCTTCCCGAACCATCTCGATCGCCCGAGCGGCGTTGCTGTACCAGCGGGCTATTTCCGCAAACTCCGAGGCGAGGCCGTTGGGGTCATAGGGGCCGCCTTGTGCCACCGAATGGTCCGGCATTCCGCTATAGGTGGCGTTTGCCAGCTTTTCCGCCGTCACACCGTACGCCTCGAGGTGATTGGCGAGATAGTAGTTGATGTCCTCATTGCTTCTTCCGGCAAGATCGAGGTCATGCACGACGATATCATCCTTGAGCTCGATCATATCGAGATCCGGGAGCCTGAGACCGAGAGAGGTTCCGCTCGGCAAGGGTGCGCTCACCAAAGCCTGATGCTTGTCGTTCCAGGTGAGCGCCGTGTGGCTCCAATCCGGTTTGGCATTGAGAAGAACGACGGCCGGAGCTCCAATCCGCTGGGCCGCGTAGTGCGCTTGAACACGGGCTTCGCGAAGGGTTTTTGGATCAACGCCTCCCAAGTGTCGCCAAACTGGCATTGGATTGTCCTCCTGAGACTGCCTTCTTACACAAGGTCGGGATCCGATATGATCTCGACAAGGGCCGGGCCTGGATGCCCGATGGCTTCTTTGAGTGCCGCGTCCAATTGATCGGCACGTGTCACCTGAATTCCCTTCGCGCCGCATGAATTGGCGAATTCGGCGAAACTCGGATTGTGCAGGGAAGTTTGCCAAACTTGCCATTCGCCCGCGCGCTGCTCTTTGCTGATTTTGCCGAGCTGATTGTTATTCAAGAGGATATGGGTGATGTCCATGCCGTACTTCACGGCTGTCGTCAGCTCGCCCATATACTGCCC
>CAYPOV010000073.1:0-16793 GCA_964412385.1 uncultured Geminicoccaceae bacterium | reverse complement strand
AACTGTTCGATGACGGTGATACCTATGAAATCGGCATGATGACCGCTTTCGCCATCCATACTCCGGGCCATACGCCAGCTTGCATGACCCATGTAATCGGCAATGCGGCATTTGTCGGCGATACACTCTTCATGCCCGACGGCGGCAGCGCGCGGGCCGATTTTCCCGGTGGTGACGCGGGCCAACTCTATGATTCAATTCAAAAGCTTCTGCACCTGCCCAACGAGATGCGCCTTTACATGTGTCATGACTACGGCCCGAATGGACGGGATATTCAATGGGAGTCCACCGTCGCTGAAGAAAAGCATAATAATATCCATGTCGGTCAAGGAAAAACACGGGAGGAGTTTGTCGCCATGCGCCAAGCCCGCGATGCCAAGCTTGACATGCCGAGGCTTATCATTCCTTCACTCCAAGTCAATATGCGCGCCGGCCAAATGCCACCATCGGATAACGACGGACGAACATTTCTAAAGGTACCTGTGAACACACTCTAAACTTAAGGGACGGTTATTCGATGGAAATCAAACAGGTGACGTCCTGTCTGTCTGTTGGATCACAAATCGGTGCGGCGGATATCGAAACGATCTCGGCAGATGGCTTTCGATCGATCATCTGCAATCGGCCGGATGGCGAAGGTGCCGATCAGCCGACCTTCGACGAAATTGAAGCCGTGGCGAAGGCCAAGAATTTGGAAGCCCGCTATCTGCCGGTCACATCGGGCAGGGTCAAGGACGCTGACGCGGTGTCCTTTGGCAAACTTATGGAGGAGCTTCCCAAGCCCGCGCTTGCTTATTGCCGCACGGGCACACGATCGGTAACCTTGTGGGCTCTGTCGGAAGCCACAAAACGCCCGCTCCCTGAAATCTTGGAGAAGGCGAAGTCTGCCGGCTACGATATAGGCGGTGTTGTCCGCCGCATCGCCAATGGCGGTAAGACACCGACCAGCATCGCCGATGCCGAGCACGATATCGTCGTCATTGGCGGTGGTGCTGCCGGAATGGCGGTCGCCTCGAGCCTCATCTCACGCAATGGCGCCCTCGACATCGCCATCGTCGAGCCGACCGATGTGCATTACTATCAGCCGGGCTGGACGATGGTCGGCGCCGGGATTTTCGAGCCCAAAGCCACGGCCAAAACCATGGGTTCGCTCATTCCGGCCGCTGTTCATTGGATCAAAGCGGGGGTTGCGGCCTTCGAACCCAAAGACGACGCGATTATTCTGGATGGCTGTCGGGTCGTAAAGTATAAACGCTTGATCGTCTGTCCCGGATTGAAACTCGACTGGCACGCGGTCGAAGGTCTTGTCGACACCCTTGGCAAGAACGGTGTCACCTCGAACTATCGCTTCGATCTTGCACCCTACACTTGGCAACTTGTGAAAACATTCCGCCAAGGCCGGGCACTGTTCACCCAACCACCTATGCCCATCAAGTGCGCCGGTGCGCCACAAAAGGCAATGTATCTTTCTGCCGATTATTGGCGCGGTGGCAATTGCCTCAAGGATATTGACGTTCAATTCTACAATGCAGGCGGCGTCCTGTTCGGGGTCAAAGACTTCGTTCCGACCCTGATGGAGTATGTCGAGCGCTACAACGCAAAGCTCAATTTCTTCCATAATCTTGTGGCCATCGATGGTCCCGCGAAAAAAGCCTGGTTCGATGTCAAAAGACCGGACACCGAGCCCGAGCGGATCGAAACCGAGTTCGATATGATCCATGTCTGCCCGCCTCAGACGGCACCAGATTTTATCCGGGTTTCACCGCTCGCTGATGCTTCAGGATGGGTGGATGTCGATCAAAACACTCTGCGTCACAAAACCTATCAGAATATTTGGAGCCTCGGCGACGTAATGAATGCGCCGAATGCCAAGACCGCGGCCGCGGCCCGCAAACAAGCACCGGTGGTGGCTGAGAACGTGATCGGCGATATCAACGGCCATGATGCGGTTGCTCACTATGACGGCTACGGCTCGTGTCCGCTGACTGTCGAACGCGGCAAGATCGTGCTCGCCGAGTTCGGCTATGGAGGCAGGCTCCTGCCGAGCTTCCCGAGCTGGTTGATCGACGCCAAGAAACCGAGCCGCCTCGCCTGGTTTTTGAAGGAACGCATTCTCCCGCCAATCTATTGGGACGCCATGCTGCGGGGTCGAGAATGGCTGGCGAAGCCTGATCGCATTAGCGTCCAAGTCTCCACCAAATAAGCTCATGGCCAGCGTTGTCGTTCCAAACTCGCGCGCCATGGGGCTCGGGCGTTTCTTCCCGATCCTCGATTGGGGACGCCACTACAACTCGAGGACACTCACCAACGATCTCATCGCCGCCGTCATCGTCACGATCATGCTGATCCCCCAATCTCTGGCCTATGCGATGCTTGCTGGGCTGCCACCCGAGATGGGACTTTACGCCTCGATCCTCCCTCTTGTGGCCTATGCCGTTTTTGGCACCAGCCGGGTGTTGGCGGTTGGACCGGTTGCCGTGGTTTCGCTCATGACGGCGGCGGCGGTCGGCAATCTCGCCCTCGCTGGCAGTGACGAGTACATTGCCGCCGCCATCACACTGGCGTTCCTATCCGGTGCCATCCTCCTGCTCATGGGCCTATTCAGGCTCGGCTTTCTCGCCAATTTCCTGAGCCATCCCGTGATCTCGGGCTTCATCACGGCAAGCGGTATCATTATCGCCGCAAGCCAACTCAAACACATCCTCGGTATCGACGTCTCAGGTCACAATCTTTTGGAACTTCTTCAGGCACTGATGTTTCGCCTGCTCGAGACCAATCCGATCACACTTGCGATCGGAAGTTGCGTGATTGTCTTCCTGTTTTGGGCACGAAAGAGCCTTAAGCCCAGACTTTTATCGATCGGCGTGCCGCCGCGCCTGGCCGATGTTGTCGCCAAGGCGGGACCGGTCGCGGCCGTCGCCGCAACGACGCTCTTGGTCTCGATATTTTCACTCGAAGACCGTGGCGTCGCGATTGTCGGCGAGGTTCCGCAAGGCCTGCCGCCTTTGAGCGTCCCCAGCTTCGATATGGATATCTGGCTCAGCCTTATGGGCTCGGCCGTCCTCATCTCGGTCATTGGCTTCGTCGAATCCGTGTCCGTGGCACAAACATTGGCGGCCAAGAAACGCCAGAGAGTTGTTCCCGATCAGGAACTTATCGGTTTGGGTACGGCCAATCTCGCGGCCGGCTTCTCGGGCGGCTATCCAGTCACCGGTGGATTTGCGCGTTCCGTCGTCAATTTCGACGCGGGCGCTGAAACCCCGGCGGCCGGCGCCTTCACGGCAATCGGCATTGCACTCGCCACGCTTGCACTGACACCCTTGCTTTTCAACCTTCCGAAGGCGACGCTCGCGGCGACAATCATTGTTGCTGTCCTGTCGCTCGTCGACTTTTCCGTCCTCAAGCGCACATGGACCTATTCGAAATCCGATTTCGCAGCCGTTGCCGTGACGATCTTTCTGACACTCGCGCTCGGTGTCGAGATTGGCGTCTCGGCCGGCGTCGCCGTCTCGATTGTTCTTTATCTCTATAAGACCTCGAGACCGCACATCGCCGAAGTCGGTCTGGTCCCCGGCACGGAGCATTTTCGAAACATCAAGCGGCACCGCGTCAGAACAAGCCCTCACTTTCTTACCATTCGGGTCGATGAGAGCCTGTATTTCGCCAATGCCCGCTATCTCGAAGACTTCATTTTCGATCGCGTCGCCTCGGACAAGAACCTGCGTCACGTCATTCTGATGTGTTCGGCAGTCAATGAGATCGACAGCAGTGCGCTCGAATCGCTCGAAGCCATCAACCAACGGCTCGAAGACATGGAGGTGTCACTCAACCTCTCCGAAGTCAAAGGACCGGTGATGGACCGCCTGCAGCGCACGGATTTTCTGTCCGAACTCAGCGGATGCGTGTTTCTTTCGCAATTTCAAGCGGCAACAGCACTCGATCCGTGCCTGGCGCAGGGGTCAGGGTTGACAGCACGGTCGCAATGACGAGGCTATGGCAGTGCCATACACAAAATGACGGGAGAGACCGTATGCTCCGCTCATGGACACGAACGGCTCGTATATCCGCCCTCGCGACGATTGCAGTTTTCGCAGGCGTTCTCGTGCAGCCGGCAAAATCCCAGATTCCGCCCGATGTGCTGGTCGTCGGCCAAATCGCCGAGCCAAAATCCTTGGATCCGAGTGCGGTCACCGCGGTCAACGATTTCCGCATTCTGGTCAATCTCTATGATGGCCTCACCCGCTACAAAGACGGCACGCTCGAGCCCGAACCGGCGCTCGCAGAGAGCTGGGAAATCTCGGAGGACGGCACCACCTACACCTTCACGCTCCGCGAAGGTGTCACCTTCCACGACGGCACGCCATTCAATGCCGATGCGGTCAAATTCACCTTCGACCGCATGCTCGACGAGAACCACCCCTATCACGATACCGGGCCCTTCCCGCTCTCCTTCTTCTTCAGCTCCGTAAGCGAGACCGAAGTCGTGGACGAGTACACGGTGCGCTTTCACCTCTCCGAACCCTACGCTCCGTTCCTCTCCAATCTCGCCTATCCCACGGGTCTGATCGTCTCACCCGCTGCCGTTGAGCAGCATGGTGCCAATTTCGGCCGCAATCCTTCGGGCACGGGACCTTTCACGTTCAATGTCTGGGAAAGCAACCGTCAGGTGGCGCTCGAGAAGAATCCAGACTATTGGGATGGGGAACCGCCGCTGCGCGGTGTGGTGTTCCGGCCCATTACGGATGCCAATGCGCGGGTTTCGGAAATGCTTTCGGGCGGTATCGATCTCATGGTCGAAGTTCCTCCCGACAATGTCGCCCTCTTCGCCGACGACCCGCAGTTCGAGATGTATGAACAAGCGGGGCCCCATCTCTGGTTTCTGATCCTCAACGTCAAAGAGCCGCCCTTTGACGATGTGCGCATGCGTCAAGCTGTCAACTTCGCCATCGACAAGGAAACGCTCGTCAATGACGTGCTTCAGGGGACGGCAACCGTCGCCACGGGACCGACACCTGCCGCATTCGGTTGGGCCTACAACGAAAGCCTCGAACCTTATCCGCATGATCCGGAGAAAGCCAAGGAATTGATCGAGGAGGCCGGCTATGGCGAGGGCGTGGAAGTGGTTTTCTACGTCACCGAGGGTGGCTCGGGCATGCTCGACCCCGTGCCGATGGGGACCGCGATCCAGGCTGATCTCGCCGAGGTCGGTATCGACGCTAAGATCGAAACCTATGAGTGGAACACCTTCCTCGATCGTGTGAACCCCGGCCTCGAGGGCAAAGCCGGCATGGCCGAGATGGCCTGGATGACCAACGATCCTGATACCTTGCCCTTCCTCGCCTTGCGGACGGAAGCCATGCCGGATAATGGCGGGTTCAATTCGGGTTACTATTCAAACCCGGAAGTCGACGAATTGCTCGAAGCGGCGCGGCGATCCACCGATCAGGCGGAACGCGCCGAGCTCTACAAGCAAATGCAGGAGATCGTTTACGAAGACGCTCCATGGGCTTTTGTGGCGAGTTGGAAGCAGAACGCGGCGACCGGAGCCAATGTCGAGAACTTCAAGCTCCAGCCGAGCTTCCTTCTCCACCTCAAAGACGTCTCCAAGAACTAGCTGAATGACGCGGCCGCCTCTTGTGCGGCCGCCAAATCGACGATGCTGGCTTACATCATCAAGCGGCTAGTCCTGACGATCCCGGTCCTGTTCGGGATCTCGATCATCGTATTTTTGGTGATCTCACTGATCCCTGGCGATCCCGCAACGGCCATCCTTGGCTCGTTTGCGACACCTGAGAATGTTGAAAAGCTCAATCGCGACCTCGGTCTCGATAAGCCCCTGCCTATTCAATATGTCACCTGGCTCACGGGCGTGCTGCAGGGAGATCTCGGCACCTCATACTCCCTCAACCGTCCGGTGGTCGACGAGGTTTTCGAGCGATTTGGACCGACACTCATCCTTGCAGGTGCCGCCCTCGGATTGTGCGCCATTTTTGGCATGGCGGCTGGCGTCGCATCGGCCGTCCGTCAATATGGCTGGACCGATAAGATCATCACCGTCCTGGTCCTGATCGGCATCTCTACGCCATCATTCTTCTTGGGCATCATGCTGATTCTCTGGTTTTCGGTGAATCTCGGCTGGTTCCCCACTGGTGGCATGTACCCCTTATTCGGCACCGGCAGCATCTGGGAATTGCTTCACCATCTCGCCTTGCCGGCAACCGCACTGGCCGTCGTCGCTACGGGCGTGGTCGCGCGCCTCACGCGCTCCAACATGCTGGAGGTTCTGCGCCAGGACTATGTGCGCACGGCCCGCGCCAAAGGGATGCGTGAGCCTGCCGTGATTGGCCGCCACGCCTTCTTGAACGCCTTCGTCAACATCATCCCGATCATCGGTATCCAAGCGGGCTTTGTCCTCGGCGGCGCTGTCTACATCGAAAGCGTGTTTCAGTGGCCCGGGATCGGCCGCATGCTGGTTCAGGCGATCTCGACCCGCGACATCCTTTTGGTGCAAGGCGGCGTGCTGGTGGTCGCTGCGAGCTTCGTCCTGATCAATCTCGTCACCGACGTCATCCAGGTGATGCTTGATCCCAGATTGAGGCGGAGCTGATGGCAGTTTCTGCGACGAGCGCTCCGAGTGACGCCCAAATGCCACGCCGGAGTTCACGTCCGACCCTCTGGTCCAAGCTCCGCCGCAATACGCTTGCCGTGATTGGGCTCGTGATTGTCGTCGTGGTCGTCGTCGTTGCCTTGGCGGCACCCATTCTCCCCCTTGCCGATCCCAACCTCACCGAACCGGCCAATCGGCTCAAACCTCCCTTCACGGACGGCTACTGGCTCGGCACCGATCAACTCGGGCGGGATATGCTCTCTCGCCTCATTTGGGGGGCACGTGTCAGCATAGCCGTCGGCGTTGCAGCGACCTTGGTTGCAGCACTGATCGGCAGTGCCATCGGATTGATTGCAGCCTTCTTCGGCAAAATTGTCGACCAAGTCTTGATGCGCGGCATCGATATGCTGATGGCTTTTCCTTATCTCTTGCTGGCATTGGCCATTGTTGCCGCCCTGGGTCCGGGCCTGTTGAACGCGCTTCTTGCCATCGCCATTGTCAACATCCCCTTCTTTGCCCGCTCGGTGCGCGGCACGACACTCAATCTCGTCCAACGAGAATTCATCGAAGCCGCCAGGATTTCGGGGCTGAGCAATCAGAAGATCATCCTTTCAGAACTTCTGCCCAACGTTCTGCCCGTCATTATCATCACCATGTCGACCACCGTGGGCTGGATGATCCTCGAGACCGCGGGTCTGTCGTTTCTCGGCCTCGGCGCGCAGCCGCCTCAGGCTGATCTGGGCTCGATGCTGGGTGACGGGCGTAACCTGATCATCAACGCGCCCCATGTTTCGATCGTCCCCGGTGTGTTGATCCTGATACTCGTGATCGGCATCAATCTCTTGGGTGACGGATTGCGCGATGCGCTCGATCCGCGGCTTGCCTCGGGCGCTTTGACCCGGCCGGTTGCGCGCACCGAAGTGGCACGATTCAGAAGCGCTATTGCACCCGAGAAGCCGGCGTTGCTGGAGGTGTCGGACCTTCACACACAATTTCACCTCGGCAGCCAGGTTTATCGAGCGGTCAATGGTGTCGATTTCTCGCTGAAGCGCAGTGAGAGCCTGGGCATCGTCGGCGAAAGCGGTTCCGGTAAGTCTGTCACGGCAATGTCGATCCTGGGGCTCGTGCCGACACCGCCAGGCAAGATCACCGAAGGCCGGATCGTCTTCGACGGCCGCGATCTCCTCGATCTTCCGCTGCGTCAGCTCCAGGATATTCGCGGGAGCCGCATCGCTTATATCTTCCTGGATCCGCTGACCACGCTCAATCCCTTGATGCGCGCCGGCGAGCAGATCGCCGAAACACTCATGCGCCATCAAGAGATGTCGGCTTCCTCTGCAAAGAGGCGCGCTGTCGAGCTTCTCGACGAGGTAGGGATACCCGATCCGCCATCGAAAGCGCGCGCATTTCCCCACGAGCTATCCGGCGGCCAGCGACAGCGCGTTGTCATTGCCATGGCTCTTGCCAATGAGCCGGATCTGATCATCGCTGACGAGCCGACCACGGCTCTCGATGTTACGACCCAAGCCCGCGTACTCGAGATGCTCGTTGAACTCAGAGAAAAAACCGGGGCCGCTTTGATCTTCATCACCCACGATCTCGGCGTGGTGCAGGAGCTCTGCGAGCGTGTGATGGTGATGTATGCGGGCAAGGTTGTTGAGCACGGCCCGGTCGACAAGGTGTTTCGCACACCTCGTCATCCCTATACCGAGCGGCTCATGGCCTGTGTGCCGGTGCTCGGGCAGCCCGAGCGCTCGATCGATGCCGTTCCTGGCCTTCCGCCTGCGGTGAACCGCCTGCCCCATGGATGCGCCTTCGCACCCCGCTGTCCGCTGGCGATCGCCATGTGCCAGGAGGCACCGATCGAGCTTGTTGATGTTGGCCCCAAACATGCAGCACGCTGCATCCGAACGAGCGAGGTCGGCCGTGGCTAGCAACAGCGCCATCCTCGAAGCACAAGGGCTGGTCAAGCAGTTTCCCGGCGGCCGTACCTGGTATGGTGCAAAGAAACCCGATTTCACCGCAGTCGATGGCGTTTCCTTGAATGTCACCCGTGGCGAAACCCTGGGCATTGTCGGTGAGAGCGGCTGCGGAAAATCGACCCTCGCCCGCATGCTTGTCGGCCTCATGGAACCGAGTGGTGGAATCATCACGCTCGAGGGAAGGCCGGTGCGCGGGCTGCGCGGCGCTGACAAGCTCAGGATCCACCAAGCGGTTCAGTTAGTCTTTCAAGATCCGTTGAGCTCGCTCAATCCGCGCAAGACCGTGCGGCAAATCCTCGAAGCACCGCTCATCGCCCTTACCGATCGGCGCAAATCGGAACGGGCCGATCGCGTCGAGGAATTGATGCAGCTCGTGAGTTTGAGACCGGAATTCATCGATCGCTACCCGCATGAGTTTTCGGGCGGTCAGGCACAACGCATCGGCATTGCCCGGGCTCTTGCGGTGGAGCCGTCGCTGATCGTCTTGGACGAGCCTGTCTCCGCCCTCGACGTTTCGGTGCAAGCCCAAGTCCTCAAGCTGTTGCGCGATCTGCAAGCGCGATTGGGCCTGACCTATGTCTTCATCAGCCACGATCTTGCCGTGGTCGAAGCCCTCGCAAACGACGTGATGGTGATGTATCGCGGCAAGGCGGTCGAGCATGGCGACCGGAACCAGGTCTTCAACCAGCCACATGATGACTATACACGCACGCTTTTGAGTGCCGTGCCACGCATTCGGACCGCCTGAAAATGTCGATCGATCTTCGAAGGCTCAAGGCCGACATGGACGCTGTCAATCGCTTCGGCCGGATCGCCGACCGCCCGGGCATCAACCGTGTGAGCTTCTCCGATGAAGACATGGCGGCACGACGATGGTTTATGGACCAATGCAAGGCTGCGGGCCTTGAGGTGCGCATGGACGTCGTCGGCAATGTCATCGCACGTTGGGAAGTCGGCGAGGGACCGGCCGTGCTGGCAGGCTCGCATCTGGATAGCGTCCCCGATGGCGGTGAGTTTGACGGTGCGCTCGGCTGTTGTGCTGCTCTCGAAGCCGTGCGGTCGCTCAAAGATGCCGAGTTTGCACCAGGCTCACCAATCGAAGTCATCGCCTTTGCTGAAGAAGAAGGACGCTTTGGCGGCATGCTTGGCTCGCAAGCCATGGCCGGCATCGTCGATCGTGACTGGTACGAAAATGCCCATGATGAGACCGGACTTCACCTTCACGACGCAATGCGCCGCCAAGGTCTTGAGCCGCAAAACCTAGCTTCAGCTGCTCGTCCTTCTGAAGAAATCAAAGCGTACCTGGAGCTTCACATCGAGCAGGGTCCCGTTCTCGAAACAAAGGAGTTCGATATCGGAATAGCGACCGGCATTTCCGGTGTCTTCTATTGGACTGTGACCCTAGGTGGCGTTGCCAATCACTCGGGTACGACGCCGATGGGCCTCAGAAAAGACGCTTTCGTCGGTCTCGCAGCGTTCGCGAACCGGATCCCCTCGATCATCGACGCTGTCGGTTCGGATCAGACACGCATTACGATCGGCAAGGTGGCGCTCAAACCAGATTTCGCCCACACCATTCCGGGCGAAGCGGTCTTTTCGATGATCGGCCGCGATGGCGACGCAGCGATCATGAAAGCCGTGGCCGATGCCTGCCGTGAGGCCATTGCGACGGCGTCGGCCGCACAGGGTCTGACCGTCGACATCCGCCAAGAGAGCTGGCTCTCACCGACAGCACTCGATGCCGGGGTCATCGACATGCTGGATGCCTCATCGCAGCGCCAGGGATTCGGCACGCAGCGCATGCCCTGCGGTGCTGGTCACGATGCGCAGTCGATGGCGGCCTTGACACGCGCCGGTTTGATCCTGGTTCCGAGCCGCAACGGCATCAGCCATGCACCGGAGGAATTAACGTCTTGGGAGGCCTGCGGGAAAGGTGCCGATGTGCTGATGGACGCTATCCGGACGCTGGTCTCGGGCTGAACGGACCGCTATTCGGGAACGGCGAGGAGCGGTATGCGGGCCTCACGTAAGACTTGTTCCGTTGTCGATCCTTGAAGCGCATCGATGAAGCCGTGGCGGCCTTGGGTCGCCATGGCGATGAGCGATGCCTCGCGCGCGCGAGCATGAGCGACGATGGTCTCGACCAGCGGCCCTTCCTTGCAGACCAAATCGCCTGAACCTGCGAGATCGGCCTTCGGTATCGCCGGTGCGTTGTCCTGTGATCCGACATAGAGATAGTCCAGCATGACCGGATCGTCCCCGAGCGTGTTGAGTAGGCGAACCAACTCGGCCTGCGCGATCTTGGGACTTGGGTCCTGGGCAACCGGCACGACGATACGCAGCGGCGCGAGCATCCCGCTTTCTGGATCAACCAATGGCGCGGCACCATCCGGAACAAAGAGACAAGGAATGACAGCACGCCGCGCCACACGACCCGCCACGGAGCCTTGGAGCCAGCGTGACAAACCTGCACGTGCTTCAGTCGCCATGACCATCAAATCGCAGGAATGATGATCGACGAAGTCCGAAAGCGCTTTGACGGGCTCGCCGCCCGCAAGGCTCACTTTGTTGATCCTCAGACCCAAGCCCGGGCCGCCGGGTCGGGTCTCGGAGCCTTGGGCATCAAGACCCCAGCGCCGAAACGTCTCGCGAACGCCTGGGAATTTGGCCAACACATTGTCATCGTCTTCTCGATGGGACTCGCTATGGACAATCGAGAGCCGGCAGTCGAGATGAAGGGCAAGCTTGGCGGCGATCGCGAAAGCCGGCTCGTTCCTCGCTGAAAAATCGGTCGGGAAGAGGACGTGGTTGAAGGTTTGCGGGGCCATTTGGTGTACCTCCCTCGTATGGGCCTTGCTAGCTCGCTTCACTACGATCGATAAGCGGATTGGTTTTGGCGCCCAGGGTGCGGCGTACGAGCAGATTAAGTGTGATCAAGCCCAGAGCTTGCTCGTCCTCATCGACGACAACTATTGTGAGGCTCGGATCGTCGTGCAAAACCTCGATGATCTCGCTCGTCGGCCGGTCCTTGGGAACGAATCTGACCGCGCCATAAAATTCGCTCGGATCGCGAGCTTCGATACGGGGATCGAGCAAATCCCAGCTTTCGAGCACAACCACTTGTTTGATCTTGCCGGGTTGCGTGTCAACCAGCGGGATCAATCGTTGATCATCGGATCGTCGAATACGAACAAGTTCCGTCATGGCTGAACTATGGCCAGCGCACTGTATTTTGGATATCGGCCACATTGCCTGTTCTGCGGTCATCTGCGCATAGCGGAGCACGCGACGCACCTGCCCACGGCCGAATGCCTCGATGGCACCGGTCTTTTCAGCCATTTGCACGGTTGCCATGAACTGTTCGCGCGCCGCGGTCGCGTCATCCTTGCCGCCGCCCGTCAATCTCACCGCCAAACTCGCAACACCTGAAAACATCCAAATCAAGGGTGAGAGTACTGTTTGCATCCAGCCGAGTGGATAAGCGATGATCGGCGCCATGCCATCGGCTCGCTGCTGATAGACCGATTTGGGAACAATCTCCCCAAGGATCAGAAACAGCGGCGCAAAGATGATGATTGCAAACAGCTCACCCTGCGATCCCAAGAGATCCACTATCAAGAGCGTGCCTACGGTGGTGAGCGCAATGCTCGAGATGTTGGTGCCGAGCAGGGTCGTCGTCAAAAACCGCGCAGGTTGGTTGAGCAGTCGGACCGCGTGCTTGGCGCCGCTATGCCCCTCCGATGCTTTGAGCCTCAAACGAACACGATCGGCGCTGATCATGCCGATCTCGGAACCAGAAAAAAATCCCTTAACTAGGAGCAGCGCCAACATCAAGGCAAACGTAATACCAACACTCATGCGGCCATCTCCTGCCATCGATCGAGGCTCGAGTGTTCGCTTGGTGCAATCAGCACTTGCTTCACCAAAAGCCCATCGCGCGAGAGAACGACAAATACCAGTCCCGCATCCTCCACCCGATCACCCGGCTCAGGCAGACGCCGCAACAGCGCCATGATGTGACCGCCCACCGTGGTCATGTCGCTGTCGTCTTCGATCGGAAGCCGCGTCGCTTTGTGCAATGTCCGCAAGGGTGTGAGACCGTCGACGACATAGATTCCGTCTTCAGGCATCTTGATCTCCGAGACGGCGTCGAGATACACGCCGCGGCCTCGCGTCAGATAGCCGAAGACGTCATCCGCCGAGACAAGACCTTCGACGCCGCCGAACTCGTTGACAACGATTGCGGCGTGATGATCACCGTATTTGAAGTATTCCGCGAGCTCGCTGACGGTCTGGGTCGTCGGCACCAAAGTCGGTGGATCGACCAGATCTTCGGCCCTGAGCTGATCCATGGGCTTGCTCGCCAGGATCTCGAGCACATGCTCTTCCTTCAGAACACCGACAATGTGATCGCGGGTCTGACGATAGAGGGGCACGCGGCGATGGCGAAGTCGCCTGAATGCGTCAATGATGTCGGAAACAGGGAGATCGGCATCGATGAAGCGGACCTGCGGGCGCGGCACCATGATTTCGGTGATCCTGGTAGACTCGGCACCGATCAGATTATTGATGATCCGTCGTTCTGCCGTCGAAACGACACCCTCGCGCTCGATCTCCTGAATAAAGGTGCGGAATTCGTCGGCGCTCAGAATATTCGTCTCATGTTGCGATTTGCCGACAAAGATACTGGTCACACGGTCGGCTGCCGCATGAACAACTACGCGCAACGGCATGACGAGCCGGACCCAGACCGTGATGATCGGCTCGATCAGCCGGGTTGCCAGGGGTACGGGATGCGTGACGGCAAGCGTCTTCGGGGTGATCTCGCAGAAGATCAGCAAGAGGGGCAACATGATGAGCGTATTGGCGAGACCAGCGGCTTGCGCATTGCCGAACAATGCCAGGAACATGCCTGCAAGATTTACCGTGGCGGCGATATTGATGAGCTCATTGCCGCAAATGATCGAGACGATGAGCTGCCTCGGCTGATCGAGGAGAGCGCGCAGCCTGCGGCCTTGCGCGTCACCCGATTCCTCGAGCGTTTCGATATCGGAGTCACGCAACGAGAAAAGCGTAGTCTCGGACATTGAGAAAATCGCCGATGCCACAAGTAAAAGGACCTGCAAGATCAGCCGTGCGATCATCACAGGATCGTCGAAGACCTCCCAATTCATGGCCTTGCTTCCCTCACTCTCGTGGCGCCAACCCCTCTTGCGCCCTCCCCGCGCTTACCTCAAGCCCACGGTCGCCGCAGCCGGACCTGATTTTTTTGCAATCGACATCCCCGGATATGAGTGGCGTTAAGGGGAGGTGCGGAGGATTTCGTTAGTATCCCGGCAACATTCGGGCGCAGCGGCCTGGTTTGTCAGACCTGGACGGGGGGCCACGCCTGAGGCACGCTGCGTCAGGAAGCGCATGGTCCGGGGAGTTTGGCCAATCTAAAGGTGAAGCGGGTTTGGCGACATTCCTGATTTGGTTGTCAATACGGAACGCCGCAAATCGGACCCAAAATAAGTCGGGCGGCTAAATACTGGCAGTTCTCAGTGTGATAGGGTTAAATTGGAGGACAAGTTGGATACATTGCATAATCACGAGATGGTTCGAGAACTTTACATCGACGAATTTTCGCGCACGAGCCATGCCGCCGACGCCGGTCATTGGCCGAGCTGGGATCTGACACCGCGTCAGATTTGTGACCTCGAGCTCTTGCTCAATGGCGGATTTTATCCCCTCGACGGCTTTCTAGGCCAGGCCGACTACGAATCGGTCTGCCAAGAGATGCGCCTGCAATCGGGTGCGCTATGGCCGATGCCGATCACACTGGATGTCACCGAGAAGTTTGCCGAGACCGTCGAGGTGGGCCAGTCAATCGCCCTTCGTGACCATGAAGGCGTCCTCCTTGCGACCTTGGAAGTCACCGACAAATGGCGCCCCGAACTGGCTGACGAAGCGACTTTGGTCTTCGGCTCGACTGATCGTGCGCACCCCGCCGTGCGCCATCTCTTGGAGGTCTCGAATCCGATCTATCTGGGCGGCAAGCTCCGCGGCGTGCAGGCGCCGGTGCATTACGACTATCTTCAGCACCGCCATACGCCGAATGAGCTCCGCTCACTCTTCAAAAAGCTCTCATGGCAACGCGTCGTTGCCTTTCAAACGCGCAACCCCCTGCATCGCGCCCATCAAGAACTGACGTTCCGTGCTGCCCAGGAGGCAGGCGCCAATCTCTTGATCCATCCGGTCGTGGGCCTCACCAAGCCGGGCGACGTCGACCATTTCACCCGCGTTCGCTGCTATGAATCGGTGCTTCGCCACTATCCCGAGCAAACGACCCTGCTCTCGCTCCTCAATCTCGCGATGCGCATGGGTGGTCCGCGTGAAGCCTTGTGGCACGCCTTGATCCGCAAAAACCACGGCTGTACTCACTTCATCATCGGCCGCGATCACGCGGGCCCCGGCAAGAATAGCGCCGGCGAGCCCTTCTACGATCCATATGCGGCGCAAGACATCGTTCGAGAGCACAAGGACGAGGTCGAAATCGAAATCGTGCCTTTCCGACAGCTGGTCTATGTTGAAGATCGCGGCCAGTATGTCCCGCAGGACGAGATCAAGCAGGATGAGCGCTCGCTCGACATCTCGGGCACAGAGTTCCGACGCCGCCTCCGCGAAGGAATCGAGATCCCTGAATGGTTCTCTTTCCCCGAGGTCGTCAAGGAGCTTCGTCGCCGCTATCCGCCGCGCAATAGGCAGGGCTTCTGCGTGTTCTTCACAGGGCTTTCAGGCGCCGGCAAATCGACGATCGCCAATGCGCTACTTGTCAAGCTGATGCAGATCGGCGGACGGCCCGTGACACTGCTCGACGGCGATGTCGTGCGCAAGCACCTTTCGTCCGAGCTCGGCTTCTCGCGCGAGCACCGCGATCTCAATATTCAACGCATCGGCTATGTCGCCTCCGAGATCGTCAAGAATGGTGGTGTCGCGATTTGCGCACCGATCGCACCCTATGAGGCGACTCGCCGCGAGGTCCGCGAGATGATCGAAGCCTATGGCGTGTTCGTTGAAACCTATGTCGCAACCTCGCTTGCGGTTTGTGAGACCCGCGACCGCAAGGGCCTCTACAAACTCGCCCGCGCCGGCAAGATCAAGAACTTCACTGGTATCGACGATCCTTATGAAGCCCCTGAGAAAGCCGAGGTCGAGATCGACACCTCCGATGCCGATCCCGCTCATTGCGCCCAGCAGGTGGTCCTCAAACTCGAAAGCCTGGGTCTCATCGCCCCCAACGGCAATTGACTATCTGACGACCTAAAGCTCTAGACACCGTGACCGCCGCGATAGCCGTTCGGCTGCGGCGGTCGCCAGGTCTCGAGCACGTCGTTTCGGGGCCGAAAGATCTCCACCTTAAGCGGATAACAGTGCGCCGCATCGCTCGAGTGCGATTGGCCGCAGTCTCCACCCGGACACGCGGACAAAGCTCCAAGTAAATCGATCTCGGCAAAGAACTCGATAAAATCACCCGGTCGAACCGGGCTGGCTTTCATGAAATATTGATGGGTGTCCCCCGTGAAGCCTGTGCACATGAAAACATTGAGCACATCATGAACATGGTTTTCGGCTTCAATCACCGCAATATCGAGATGGCTTGCAACCGCTCGCGACAGATTTGAATGGCAGCAATAATGATAGTCCTCACCACCCAATAATTTGTTGGTGTAGGTATCGCAGCGCGTGCCGACGACATCATGGATACCTGCGCCATCCTCGTCGAACCCGTACCACTCCAATGTGTCATGAATGATCGTCGCCATCGGACGAAGCGTCGGAAAGTTCGACCACATGCGGTGTCCTTTGGTCAAATGCGTGCCGTGAAGCGCTCTGGTTTTGCCGCTATAAAACCGTTCCGAAGTTTCGGCGGCATTCCATAAATTGAGATCACCCACCTGAGGGCCGTCAATGGACACGATACGGAAAATATGCCCAGACGGCACGTTGAAACACCGCGCGTCACGCGGCGGCACGATAAGCTCATCGATGCGCTCGAGCTTGCTCCGTAACCCGTCGTAAAACGCCCAATCAACAGCCGGCAAGGCCGTTGCCGGGTAGCAAATGACAGGGGCCCGTTTAGGCATTGTCGACAACCGTCTGTTAGTCCAACGTCACCGCTTGACCGGTATGAATGGACTGATCTGCTGCGAGAACGATGCGCA
>CAYPOV010000072.1:0-16959 GCA_964412385.1 uncultured Geminicoccaceae bacterium | reverse complement strand
TTCAGGCTTGAGCCGGTTTTCTCGCGCCCGGGCAGCCAAGTCTTTCATCTCTCTGGAAATCGTCACGAGTCCCTTCTGATCGGCACAGCGAATGATCGGCGTGATCAAACCCTCATCGATGGCGACGGCAACCGAAATGTCGATATCGTGGTACTGAAAAAGCTTGTCGCCCCCCCAGGACGCATTGACAGCCGGTTTTTTGGCGATCGCCAGGGCTACAGCCTTGATGATGAAATCATTCACCGAGATTTTGACGGCGTCATCCCGTTCATTGACCCGTTTTCGAACACCTAGAAGGGAATCCAGCGCGCAATCGATCGTCTGATAAAAATGCGGGATTGTCTGCTTCGCCTCCGTAAGCCGACGGGCGATCACTTTTCGCATGTTGGAAAGCGGCAGCTCTTGGACCTGCCCCGTCGGCTGAACCAGCGGCGATTCGACAATTCGCGTCGCAGGCGATGGTGTCTGTGTCGACGGTCGCGCGGCTCCCGGTGTTGCAATCGCCTGCTCGACATCGGCCTTGACAATACGTCCGTGCGGCCCGGTTCCCGTTACACTGCCGAGATCAATGCCTGTGTCCTTGGCAATGCGCCGCGCCAAGGGACTCGCGAAGATACGTCCATTTGCTTCTTTGTCCGATGATGGCGCGGGATCGGATGGCGCCGATGGCCGTGTGGCTTGCTTGATGTCTGGTGCCGTCTTCGGTGCAGCCGGCGCCGAAGCCTCAGAAACATCGATTGACGATGCATCCTCGCCTTCTTCAAGCAACATCGCGATCGGCGTGTTAACGGCGACGTTTTCGGTGCCTTCGGCGACCAGAATTTTTCCGAGCTTGCCTTCGTCAACAGCTTCCACTTCCATCGTAGCCTTATCCGTCTCGATCTCAGCGATCACGTCACCGGCCGAAACGTCGTCACCTTCGTGTTTGTGCCACAGCGTCAAATTGCCTTCCGTCATGGTCGGCGAAAGAGCGGGCATCAGGACTGGGATCGGCATTCGTATCCCTCAACGCATAGTAGTTCTTGTTGTCGGTCGACGATATCAGGCGTCACGATAGCAAACATCGCGGGCCGCTTGAACGATGTCCTCTGTCTGCGGCACCGACATTCGCTCGAGATTGGCCGCATAAGGCATCGGCACATCCTTGCCGGTGACGCGAATGACCGGTGCGTCGAGATAGTCGAACGCCTGCTCCATCATGACCGCGGAAAGTTCGGCACCGAAGCCGCACACGGGCCAGCCCTCTTCCACGGTCACCAGACGGCTTGTCTTCTTCACCGAAGCCACCACCGTCGCCGTATCGAGGGGCCGGAGGGTTCGAAGATCGATCACTTCCGCAGAAACGTTCTGTTCTGCAAGCTTGTCCGCCGCTTCAAGGGCGCGCTCCATCATCAGCGAATAGGTGGCGATCGTGACGTCCGATCCGGCTCGCACCACTTTGGCCTTGCCAATGGGCACAAGATGATCGTCGCGTTGGGGAACTTCGAAGCTGCGCCCGTAAAGAACCTCGTTCTCAAGAAAGATTACGGGGTTGGGATTGCGAATGGCCGATTTCAAAAGTCCTTTGGCATCCGCTGCGGAATAGGGCGAAACAACGATAAGTCCCGGACAGTGCGCATACCAGGATCCATATTCTTGGCTATGCTGTGCTGCCACCCGTGCAGCAGCACCGTTGGGCCCACGAAAAACCATCGGGCATCCCATTTGTCCGCCGGACATGTAGAGTGTCTTGGCCGCAGAATTGATCAAATGATCCATCGCCTGCATCGCGAAATTCCACGTCATGAACTCGACAATCGGTTTGAGCCCCGCCATGGCGGCACCGACCCCGAGCCCGGCAAACCCATGCTCGGTTATCGGCGTGTCGATGACCCGCTTGGGTCCGAATTCCACCAAGAGCCCCTGACTGACCTTATAGGCTCCCTGATACTCCGCGACCTCCTCACCCATTAAGAACACTTCCGAATCGCGGCGCATTTCTTCCGCCATGGCATCGCGAAGCGCTTCGCGTACGGTGTGTTTCTCGAACTCCGTGCCTTCCGGCAACTCGGCTTCTTCTTGAACATGGACTGGCTGGGGAGGCACAACACTGAATGGCTCGGCACTGTTGCCGCTCTTCGACGGATCGGCTTTAGGTTGGCGTGGGCTCGCAGTACTGACTTTGTCGAGCGAGCTCGCGTCCTCATCCTCGCCTAGAAGGAGTGCGATAGGCGTATTCACGGCGACGTTCTCGGTACCTTCCCCCACCAGGATTTTTCCGAGCTTGCCTTCGTCGACAGCCTCGACCTCCATGGTCGCTTTGTCGGTCTCGATCTCGGCAATAACTTCGCCCGGCTCGATGGCATCACCCTCCGATTTGAGCCATCGAGCCAGATTGCCCTCGGTCATCGTAGGCGAGAGGGCCGGCATCAAAATTTCTGTTGGCATTGACGTTAGCCTCGTCTTGTGCGGCGGATTAGCCGGCCTCAACCATCTTTGAGAATGTCGGTGTAGAGTTCGCTGATTTCGGGCTCCGGACTATCCTGCGCAAACCGCGCCGCTTCATTGACAAGATTTCGGACATCCTTGTCGATCGCCTTCAGCCGGCTCTCGTCGACACCTGCCTGATCGGTAATCTTGGCTCTCAGCTGATTGATCGGATCATGATGGTCACGGATGTCCTGGACTTCTTCGCGCGTCCGGTACTTTGCGGGATCCGACATCGAGTGACCACGATAGCGATAGGTCATCGCTTCGAGGATCATCGGGCCCTCGCCACTTCGCACCTTATCGACAAGATCGAAAGCCCGAGAGCGAACCGCGATGACATCCATGCCATCCACCTGTTCGCCCGGGATGCCATAGGCCCAGCCGCGATGATAGAGATCGGTTCGTGCGGAGGCGCGTTCGACCGACGTGCCCATACCGTAGCGATTGTTTTCAATCACATAGAGGACGGGCAAACGCCAGAGAGCGGCCATATTGAAGCTCTCATAGACCTGGCCCTGATTGGCAGCACCATCACCGAGGTAACAAACACAAATCCCGCCATCTTCACGGTATTGATGCGCAAAGGCCAAGCCTGTGCCCAAAGGAACGGACGCACCGACAATACCATGACCGCCATAGAAGCCATGCTCCTTGGCAAACATGTGCATGGAGCCGCCCTTGCCCTTGGAATAGCCCGTCGCCCTGCCTGTCAGTTCGGCCATCACGCGGCGCGGATCCATCCCGATAACCAGCATATGACCATGGTCGCGATAGCCGGTGATCACTGAATCGGCAGGCGTAAGAGCCTCTTGGATGCCGACGGCCACAGCCTCCTGGCCGATATAGAGGTGACAAAAGCCGCCGATCAGTCCCATGCCATAAAGCTGGCCGGCCTTCTCCTCAAAACGGCGAATAAGCAACATTTGTCGATAAAGTTCGAGAAGTTCATCCGTGTCCGGCAATCCGGCATTGTTCGCCGATTCGTTGGCCTCCGGAGTTTCCTTGATGGCTGCCGAAAGAGAAGATGACATGGTTATTGTGCTCCCAGATCCGCGTGCCTGCTCCGAAACTGCTGCTTGATCATCAAAGCCCTTATCGGGTTCATCCAAAATCGTCGCAGCGTTTTACACGAGGCATGTGGGCTAGAGTAGCTTCACCTCTGAAATCCTGTCATCTCGAAATGGCGAGACTCCAATCCCTACGGCTCACGATCGGGTGTCAAGACAATGACTTCATTCTTTTTGATATAGCCTAGAGCCCGCAGTTCCTCTTGTAGAAGATCCTGGTCCACATGATCGGGACGCAATCCTTCAATCAGCTTTTCCAGCCGCAAACGCTCGGCGCGCTTCGCCTCGAGTTCAGCCTCAAGCGTCACGATATCCTGACGAACAGCGACCCACGCCTGTAGGCCACGGTTTCCGTGGATTGCATGATATCCGAAATAAGAGAGCACAATGCACAAGGGAAACGTCAGCCAATTGCGCCGCCACCAGCCGCGCAGACTGTCCCGTGCTGTGTCCCAATTGCCGATCGTCGGCGACATCTAACCTCGAAACCATGAGCGGGCCTCAACGACGTGCAAGCTTGGCGCGTCCCGCATACCGCGCCGTTTCATCCAACATCTCTTCAATTCTCAATAACTGATTGTATTTGGCCAATCTATCGGATCGAGACAAGCTTCCTGTCTTGATTTGTCCACAGCCTGTTGCGACCGACAAATCAGCAATCGTCGAATCTTCGGTTTCGCCGGAGCGGTGTGAGATCACCGACGCGTATCCCGCATCGACTGCCATCTGAACCGCATCCAGCGTTTCACTTAGGGTTCCGATCTGATTGACCTTGATCAGAACGGCGTTGGCTATCTTCTTGTCGATACCTTGCTGAAGGATTTCCGTATTGGTTACGAACAGGTCATCACCGACCAATTGAAGTTTGTTGCCTGTGCGTTCGGTAAGCTCAGCCCAGCCGTCCCAATCCTGTTCGGCCATGCCATCCTCGATTGAATGGATCGGAAACTTGCCGATGAGACCTTCCAGGTAGCTCACCATCTCTGACGCATCGAGCGACTTGCCCTCACCTTCCATCTCATAGCGACCGTTCTTGAAAAACTCCGATGCCGCCACATCGAGAGCGAAGACGATATCGTCTCCAACCTTGTAGCCTGCCAATCCCGTCGCCTTTTCAAGGAAGCTCAACGCTTCCTCTGCACTCTTCAAATTGGGCGCAAAACCGCCTTCATCACCCACATTGGTATTATGGCCGGCGTCATGGAGTGTTTTCTTGAGACTGTGGAAAATCTCCGCGCCCATTCTCAATGCTTCACTGAAACTTTCGGCACCGACAGGCATGATCATGAATTCTTGGATGTCGATGGGATTGTCCGCATGGGCACCGCCATTGACGACATTCATCATCGGTGTCGGCAAGAGCCGTGCATTGGCGCCACCCAGGTAACGATGAAGCGGAAGTTCAAACCCTGAAGCCGCCGCATGGGCTGCCGCCAGACTCACGCCAAGAATCGCATTGGCACCTAGGCGTGCCTTATTCGGCGTTCCATCGAGCTCAATTAGTATGCGATCGAGCCTGCGTTGCTCGGCGGCGTCGAGACCGAGAACGGCGTCGGCGATCTCACCATTGACTGCATCGACCGCCTTACGAACGCCCTTGCCCCCAAAACGTTCCTTATCACCGTCACGAAGCTCGATCGCCTCGCGAGAGCCGGTCGACGCACCGGATGGTACCGCAGCTCGACCAACGGCCTCGCAGGCGAGCGTGATGTCGACTTCGACTGTTGGGTTGCCACGGCTATCCATGATCTCACGGCCAACGATGCCGACGATTTCGGTATCCTGCATGACGTCCTCCTCACCTATCCCAACGAGCTCGCAAGCATGAGCCCGCGTTGAATAGCTAGCCCGTCTTGGCTAACGCGTCGAATGCTTTGAGGCGCTTGAGCAAGCCGCGCATTTGGTGGAGCGGGACCATGTTCGGACCGTCGCTGACCGCCCGATCAGGATCGTCATGGGTTTCCATGAAAACCGCAGCGACACCGATCGCGACCGCGGCGCGTGACAAGACTGGTACGAACTCGCGTTGCCCACCACTCTTGCCGCCGAGACCACCAGGTTGCTGAACCGAGTGAGTAGCATCGAAGACGACGGGCCAACCGCTCTCGGCAAGCTGAGGCAGTGCACGCATATCCGATACCAAAGTATTGTAACCAAACGACGCCCCGCGTTCCGTCACAAGGATTCGCTGCGCACCGAAATCCTCGAGTTTGGCGGTCACATTAGCCATGTCCCAAGGTGCCAGGAACTGGCCTTTTTTGACATTGATTGCTGCGGGCGTTTCTGCGGCGGCTCGCAGCAAGTCGGTCTGACGACACAAGAATGCGGGGATTTGCAGGACGTCCACGGCCTCGCTTGCCGGCTTACAATGCCAACTCTCATGAACATCCGTCAACACAGGCACACCGATGCTTGAGCGAATATCGGCCAAAATTTGAAGACCGGTTTCCATGCCGACACCGCGTTCGCTCGAAGCACTGGTTCGGTTCGCCTTGTCATACGAGCTCTTGAAGATGAAAGGGATATCGAGTTCGGAACACAGCGCCTTCAGTTCGCGTGCCATCATCATCGCATGGTCAGGACTCTCGATGGCGCAGGGGCCGGCTATCAAAGCAAAAGGGCGATTGCTTGCAATGGCGGTGGAGCCGATGTTGACAGTTTTTTGCGTTGTCATGCTCAGACCAGTCGAGATTGGGCAACAGCCGCTTGAACGAAGGCTGCGAAAAGAGGATGCGTGTCGAACGGCTTTGATTTCAGTTCAGGATGGAATTGGACGCCGATGAACCAAGGATGATCGGGGATTTCGACCACTTCCGGAAGCCTCTTGTCGGGGGACATGCCGGAAAAGCGCAACCCCGCTTCCTCAAGTCGTGGGACGTAGTTGATGTTGACCTCATAGCGATGGCGATGCCGTTCGTGAATCAGGCTCTCATGATAGATCGTCGAGGCCAGCGTTCCTTCTGCGAGTGCGCATGGATAAGCACCTAAACGCATTGTTCCACCGAGATCACCGCCCTCCTCCCGGCGTTCGACCTCGCCTTCGCGCTCCCATTCCGTAAGAAGGCCGACGACGGGCTCACTGCTGGGGCCGAACTCTGTCGAACTTGCATTCTCGATCCCTGCAAGGTTGCGCGCCGCCTCGACGCAGGCGAGCTGCATGCCGAAGCAAATGCCGAAGAAGGGGATTTGCCGCTCACGCGCATAGCGCACCGATGCAACCTTGCCGTCGACACCGCGCTCACCGAAACCACCCGGTACAAGGATGCCATGGGCGTCGTGGAGTTGCTGAGCGGTGTCCTCTGGACTTAGGGTCTCGGCATCGATCCAGTTGGTGCGCACACGGACATTGTTGGCAATGCCGCCATGCGCCAGCGCTTCGTTGAGCGATTTATAGGCATCGGCCAGACCGACATATTTGCCGACGATGGCTATGACGACTTCGCCTTCGGGGCGCTCGATGCGCTCGACGATCTTTCGCCAGCCGGAAAGATCGGGGGCCGATGAAACGCTTAGATGGAGGGCTTTGAGTATCTCGGTGTCCAAGCCCTCGGCGTTGTATCGGAGCGGCACTACATAGATCGAATCGCAATCGAGCGCCGGGATGACAGCCCCCTCGCGGACACTGCATTGAAGAGCGATCTTGCGCCGAGCCTCAAGCGGAATGGGCCATTCCGAGCGGCAAAGCAGGATATCCGGCTGAATGCCGATGGCCCGAAGCTCACGAACCGAGTGCTGCGTCGGCTTGGTCTTGAGTTCTTTGGCCGAAGCGATGAAAGGAACTAGCGTGACATGGAGGAAGAGGACGTGGCCTGGGTCGTGCTCGTTGGCGAGCTGGCGAATGGCTTCAAGAAACGGAAGGCTTTCGATGTCACCGACCGTGCCGCCGATTTCACAGATCGCGATATCGGTGTCGTCGAGATCATTGGTGACAAACTCCTTGATGGCATTGGTGACGTGAGGGATCACCTGCACCGTGGCCCCGAGATAGGCTCCCTGTCGCTCTCGCGAGAGCAGGGTCCAGTAGATCCTGCCGGCAGAAACACTGTCGGTCGCGCGAGCCGGAACCCCGGTGAAACGTTCGTAATGTCCGAGATCGAGATCGGTCTCTGCACCGTCATCCGTGACGAAGACTTCGCCGTGCTGATAGGGCGACATCGTGCCGGGATCGACATTGAGGTAGGGATCGAGCTTACGCAGCCGGACTCGAAATCCTCTGAGCTGCAGCAGCGAGCCTAGAGCCGCGGCTGCCAAGCCCTTGCCAAGCGAGGATACCACACCGCCGGTGACAAAGATAAAGCGCGGCATGAGCGATCTTCTCCTCTGCGCAGTATTCGCTTCCCACTCTCAAGAGAGGTGAAAGCTTGAGCGGCCGCGACTAGTTGGCCGTCGGTGCCGAAGGCCCTGCGGGCTCTGCCGGTTGCGCTGGCTCGGTGGCCGCGGGCTCATCGAGGATTGAGTTGCTCCCGCCGCCATTGCCCGCAAGAATGGCCAAACCCAGACTGGTTGCGATAAAGCAAGTCGCAAGAATGGCGGTCGTGCGTGTCAAAAGGTTGGCAGTGCCGCGACCCGACATCAGCCCACCGAAATTTCCTCCGCCACCGCCAAGTCCGCTAAGGGCGCCCCCCTCGCTTCGCTGGAGCAGAATGATGGCCACAAGGGCAATCGCAACCATCAAATGAATGACCAGCAACACAGTTGTCATGAGCGATCAGATTCCGTCATCGCGAATTCGTTGGACACAATGCGCCTAAGCGCTAAGGCAAGCCTCAGAAATGGCGCAAAAATCATCGGCCTTGAGACTCGCACCGCCTACGAGAACTCCGTCGACATGCTCAAGCGCCATAATCTCACCGGCATTGTCAGGCTTGACCGACCCGCCATAGAGAATCGCTACGTCTATACCATTCGGCATAAGCTCTTCGAGCTTGCCACGAATGAACGCATGCGCTTCGAAAATGTCGTCAGGAGATGCTGTACGGCCAGTCCCTATAGCCCAAACTGGCTCATACGCAACGACAATACGTTCCGCGGGCAGTGTTTCCGCAATGGAGGCCTCGAGCTGGATCGAAAGCCGCTCGATCCGTTTCCCCGATAAGTATTCCGCCTCGGTTTCGCCGATGCATAAGACGACATCGAGGTCGGCATCGAGTGCTGATTTGGCTTTGCGACTGATCAGTTCGTCGCTCTCTCCAAGACCATGACGGCGCTCGGAATGGCCCACCAAAACCGCGCGAGCACCGACATCTTTGAGCATGGAGGCACTAATCGAGCCTGTGAATGCCCCCTTCTCCTGATCATGACAGTCTTGACCACCGAGCACGAGGGACGAGCCTCTGAGACGCTCGGCAACAGTTTCCATGACCGTTTAGGGCGGGAAGATGCCGAGCGTGCCGCTCATGGCGTCTCTCTTGGCGAGTATACCATCGACCAGTGCGAGCGCCTCCGCCTTGATACCATTCATTTTCCAATTGCCGAAGACAACCGGCCTCGAAAAAGACATGAGCTTCGAAAATCCTTTGCGCAGGTTTTCAAGGTCCTAGCATAGCTGAAAATCATGGACCAGTGGTTCCAAAGAGCCAAGAAGCGGAAGTTTTTTGCGCCCCTTTTCACCCAAGTGCTAAGCGTCTAGGTAGCATCTTTGCCAAAAAGACACACCGATCGAAAAGCGCCATGCTCCAAGCCATTCGCAATCAGGCAAGTTCCTGGGTTGTCCGCATCTTTCTTCTTCTCTTGGTTCTCAGTTTTGCCGTCTGGGGCGTGGGCGACATGTTTCTCGGTTCGCCCGGCGGCAATGTCGCTGCCGAAGTCGACGGGGAGCCCGTGACACTGATCGAGGTCGACCGCGAGTTCACCAATAGTCTTCGTCAGCTCCAGCAGCAGTATGGCACCGCGATCGACCGGGAAGGTCCTCTCGGTGTGCAACTCTTAAACGATGCGCTAGCCCGCTCGGTGGCACGCAAACTCGTGGATGTCCACGCACGCGATCTCAACCTTGGCACCGACGATCAGACCGTCGCCGAAGAAGTGCGCAACTTTCCGGCCTTTCAATCGGGTGGCGCCTTTTCGCGCGCGAACTTTGATTTCGCGCTGCAGAACCTTGGGCTGACGGAAGAAATGTTCCTTGCCCAAATGCGGAATGACATCACCCGCAATCGCGTTCTCGACACATTGCAAAACGCTGTCTTGGTGCCTGACCAACTCGGGGAAATCCTAGAGCGCTACCGTAACGAGACACGCAATGTGACAGTTCTCGAAGTCCCCTTTGACAGTATCGATGTCGATGATCCCGACGACACCACGCTTCAGTCCTATCTCGACGACAATCAAGAAGACTACAACGCGCCCGAATATCGATCGGGCCTGATGCTTGTTCTGTCACCAGAAGACATAGCCAAAGACATTGATGTCGACGAACAGGAACTGCGCAATCTCTATGAGGACCGCATCGACCAGTTCACCACGCCAGCACGTCGCAACGTCGTGCAACTGCTAGCACCGTCGCGCGACGCCATTGACGAGGCGCGCCAGATGGCCGTCGAGGGCGCAGATTTCGGGACAGTGGCGGCCAATATCGGCGATGGCGGTATCACAACTTCGACATTTGACGAACTCGCACCTGGCGATTTGCCTGCGGTACTGGATGAGGCGATCTGGCAAACCGAGCCGGGTGCTGTCAGCGAGCCGGTCGAATCCGATTTTGGATGGCACATTTTCGATATCACGGACGAAACGCCAGCAGTCGTTCAACCTTTCGAGGATGTTCGCGACATTCTCCAAAGCGAAATTGCGCTCGAACGCGCCATCGACCAGCTCCCCGATCTCGCGGCCGCCGTCGACGACGAAATAGCGGCTGGAAACTCGCTCGAAGACGCCGCTCAGGCGCTTGCCTTAAGCATCGTCGAAATCGATGGGGTCGATCAAGCGGGCCTCAACGAGATCGGTGAGCGCAGCCTTCCACCCAGTGTGCAGCCTGAAATGCTCGCAAGTTTTTTTGGTGAGCAGTCCAACCAGGTCTCGCTGCTCGAGGAAACCGCCGACGGCGCCTATTACATCTATCGTGTCGATCGTACCGATGAGCCTCGCCCTTACACCCTGGGTGACATTCGCAATCGTCTCGTTGAAGACTGGAAACACGAGCAACGGCGAGACAATGCCCAAAGCAAGGCCGGTCAACTTCGCAATCGAGCCAGCGAGGGGGCAACGCTCTCAGGCCTTTCCTCGAGCGACCTAAGCCTCCAACTTCGCCAAGTCGAAGACGTCGAACGGTTCGGCGGTGCTGCGGGCGCCGAGTTGAGCTCCCAAGCAGTTGAGATCATCTTTCAAACGGAAAACGGTGCCATCGCCGAAGACGTCGTCTTTCTCTCCAACGCTGCTGCCGTGATCCGCGTGGATGCGATCAACGAGCCCGAGGTCGATGAGCTGGCGCCGGTTGTCTTGGAGCAACTCCAAAACGAGATGGCAGGCGATTTTCTCGCTCAATATGAACAGGCGCTCAGGCGCCGCTACCCAGTCAATATCAACCAAGCCGGCCTTGCCGTCATTCTCCAACCGAGTGTGCAGTAATGTCCGATCAATTCCTGCCGGATCGTTCAACATTCTCGGGGCAATACGAGCAGGGCAGGCCGCAGATCGTTTGGACTTCTATCGTCGCAGATCTGGAGACGCCGGTCTCCGCAATGCTGAAGATCACCCGAGGTCAAAACCTAAGCTTTCTCCTGGAAAGCGTCGAAGGCGGTGCCATTCGGGGTCGCTACTCGATTATCGGCACGAAACCGGATCTCATCTGGCGCTGCCGCGGCCCGAAAGCGGAGGTCAACCGTAAGGCCAAACTTGATCCTCACCGTTTCGAACCGATGGAACAGCCTTCGCTTGATGCGCTTCGCATCATCATCAAGGAGAGCCGTATCGATCTGCCGAAACACCTTCCGCCAATGGCCGCAGGCATTTTCGGCTACATGACCTACGACATGGTACGTGAGATGGAGCGGCTTCCGTCCACCAATCGTGACACGATCAACATTCCGGACGCAGTGTTTATTCGGCCTTCGTTGATGGTCATCTTCGACAACATCGAGGATCGAGTCACTATCGTTACACCTGTCTGGCCCCAAGCCGGCATTGACTCCCATAGCGCCTATGACCTCGCCCGCGAGCGACTGGCTGATGCAGTCGCCGATTTCGAGCGCGGGATCGATCATCACTTGCCGGTGTTCGACCATAAGCCCCCCTCGCCTCGTTCCAACACGACCCGCGAGCGCTATCACGAGATGGTCGAGCGATCGAAAGACTACATTCTCGCAGGTGATATTTTTCAAGTCGTGCCCTCGCAGCGATTTCGCGTGCCTTTCACCTTGCCTGCTTTCTCGCTCTATCGAGCTCTTCGGCGTCTCAATCCCTCTCCCTTTCTTTTCTATCTCGATCTCGATGGTTTCACGCTTGTCGGATCGAGCCCCGAAATCCTTGTTCGGCTTCGCGATAGTCAAGTGACCATCCGTCCCCTCGCAGGAACGCGTCGCCGCGGGCAATCGGCCCAAGAAGACAAAAAACTTGCTGATGAAATGCTGGATGACCCCAAAGAAGTCGCCGAACACATCATGCTGTTGGACCTCGGGCGCAACGATGTCGGCCGTGTCGCTCAAGTCGGAAGTGTCACCGTCACATCAAAAATGGCGGTCGAATATTATTCCCACGTCATGCATATCGTCTCCAATGTCGAAGGGTCGATCAGGCCCGAATTCGACGCGCTCGATGCGCTCGTCGCAGGGTTTCCGGCGGGCACGGTCAGCGGTGCACCCAAAATCCGGGCAATGGAGATTATCGAGGAACTGGAGGCGGAACGGCGCAGCTTCTATGCTGGAACCGTCGGATATTTCAGTGCCGACGGCAACATGGATACCTGCATTGCGCTGCGCACAGCACTCGTCAAAGACGGCGAAATGATCGTGCAGGCCGGGGGTGGTGTCGTGGCGGACAGTGATCCGGAAGCGGAGTATCAGGAAAGCCTGAACAAGGCCCAGGCTCTTATTCGAGCTGCCGAGGAAGCCGTTCGCCGCGCCAAAGGCCAGCGGTAGTCGTCAGCCGGCCGATGTTTCAGAGGCCTATTGCGTGGTTCGTTGCGCCACTAGGATTTCGCCCGCCTTGCATCGAGGCGTTTTGAAACAGGCACGGATCGCGATCATTTCACTTGCAGATACCAGAGTGATACCCCTCGCCTCCAACCCGGTAATCCAGGACTTAAGCGCCTCCGCCGTGGCGCTGTAGGGGTGCCCGATGCCGATCGCCGTCCCGGTCATGCGCGCCTGCTGTTCAAGAGCTGACAACTGACGGCGAACCGCAGGCAGCGTGGGGTCGTTATCCAGGAACAGATCGCGCTGGCTGGAGGGAATATCGTGCGCTTCGGCAATTTCTGCGGCGAGTGACAAGGGTGATGTCACACTATCGACGAAGACGACACCAGCGTCCCGCAAGACTTCCATGACCGGCTTCATCAACGAATAATCTGCCGTCGCTTTGCTTCCCATGTGGTTGTTGACACCAATGGCACCAGAAATCCGTAGCAACGCTTTCTGGGTTATCTCTCTGACAACGTCTTCCGTCATTCCGGTCTTGATGGCGTTCGGGCCAGGGTCCTCAGGACCCTGCGGTTCCATAGGCAGATGAAGAAAGATTTCATGCCCCTGGGCACCGGCTCGCGCCGTTTGGCGTTGGAGGTTCGAGCCATAGGGCAGAAACGACAGTGTCAATGGCGGCTGAAGGGTCTCGAAAGCCTGCGTTATCCGGCTGTTCAGCCCCAGATCATCGATTATGACCGTGACGTAAGCAGGCGGATGATCATTGGACACAGGCGGCTTCTTGGGCGTGGATGGCCGGTTGTCGGGAGCCGGGAACGGTGCGCTGAATTTGGGATGAAGAGCGGAAGACGGAATGCCCTGCCGCGTTTCGAAATGGTGAAGCTTTGAAACCTGCAACGCGGGCTGTAATGCGACTGCGCTATCTAAAGGGGCTTTGCCTAAACGGCCTCTGGAAGGAGTCAGACCAGACCTAGTTGCTTGCGATGTTGCCACCCAGCTCGAAGTCTCCGGCTGATCCACGCGCCGCGCCTCACGAGCATCGAGGCTGTAATGTTCGGCGATCCCCGAGACACCGGACGGTAGCGCTCCTTCGATCGGCGTCTGGCCGGAAGAAAGACCCGTTGCCTCATCTCCTGCCCCCGCGGGTGCTGGAGCAGTCACATACGCACCATCGACTTGAACGGGACGCCATGCCGGCGGTGCCGACGGCTCGAACAGGGAGTAGGCCCAAAAACCGACGAGGGCACTCGCTGCGAGCGCAACCGGCTTGCATGCACCTCTTAGTCGGCGTTTAAGTTTCATAAAATCCCTTCGGGCGAACCCTACAACGAGCTGGCATCATGCTACGGGCGAATAATGAAGAAAAATCAAGATGTTGTTGGAAAGAGCGCAGCCCGGTGTGACTTACCTGCACAGCTTATGACGGGTCTAAGGTTAGATCGACTCGTCCTTGACGTCCAAGTGGTTCACAGCTTTTGTCAGCGAATGACCGCGGGGTGCGTCTATGCTGCTACTCATCGATAACTACGACAGCTTCACCTACAATCTCTACCACTTCCTCGGCGAACTTGGGGCCGAAATCGACGTTCATCGCAATGACGCAATCGATGTCGATGCGATCCGCAGTGGCGGCTATCAGGGGGTGGTCATCTCGCCGGGGCCCTGTGATCCCGATCGTGCCGGCATTTCTCTCGAGGCAGTTCGACAATGCGCCACGGATCTGCCTTTCTTGGGCGTTTGTCTGGGCCATCAGTCGATAGCACAGGCTATGGGTGCATCGATTGCACGAGCCCCTCAGGTGATGCATGGGAAGATCAGCGAGATCCATCACGACAGTGCAGGCATCTTCGAAGGCCTTCCATCACCCTTTCGGGCCACGCGATACCATTCCTTGATCGCCAGCATCGAAACACTCCCGGACAGCCTCGAGGTGACGGCGAAAACGGCCGACGGCATCATCATGGGTATCCAGCACAAGACCCTGCCGATTTTTGGCGTGCAATTCCATCCGGAGAGCATTGAGACTCAGCACGGCCACAAATTGCTGGCTAATTTTCTCGAACGCTGCAAGCCCCAGGGACAAGCATGAGCATCGCCGAAACCAGCATCAAACCCCTGATCGCCAAAGCTGCCACGGGTGCTGCGCTCTCTCCGGAAGAAGCCGAGAACGCCTTTGATCTCATGATGGAGGGTGAAGCGACGCCTTCGCAAATCGCCGGTCTGCTGATGGCGATGCGCGTGCGCGGCGAGACAATCGACGAAGTATCGGCTGGCGCCAGGGCATTGCGCAAACGCATGCACGTCGTTGCGGCACCGGAAGGTTCAGTCGATACCTGTGGTACCGGCGGCGATGCCAAGGGCACGCACAATATCTCGACAGCGGTGGCGTTGGTCGTGGCGGGTTGTGGTGTGCCCGTGGCCAAACACGGTAATCGCGGCCTTTCGTCGAGATCCGGTGCCGCCGATGTATTGGGTGCCTTGGGCGTCAACATTGATACTCCTCTGGAACGTCTCCCGGACGCACTCGACGAGGCTGGGATATGCTTCATGATGGCGCCGCGACATCACGGCGCCATGCGCCATGTAGGACCGACGCGGATTGAGCTCGGTACACGCACCATCTTTAATCTGCTCGGACCGCTCGCCAATCCAGCAGGTGTTAAGCGGCAGGTGATGGGTGTGTTTGCAGCGGAATGGGTTGAGCCCCTCGCCGAGGTACTGGGTCGGCTCGGCGCCGAGCGCGCCTGGGTCGTTCATGGTCACGACGGTCTTGACGAGCTTTCAACCACAGGCCCTACTACAGTGTCAGAATGGACAGGCGAAGAGGTCCGAAGCTTCGAGGTGACCCCTGAAGATGCTGGGCTTCCCCGAAGCCAACTCAAGGACCTCCTCGGTGGCGAGCCGGAAGACAATGCAGCGGCGATCCGAGCTGTTCTCGATGGCGAGCATGGCGCTTTGCGCGACATTGTCCTCTTCGGCAGCGCTGCCGTGTTGGTTGTGGCAGATCGAGCCAGGAGCTTGCGCGAAGGGGTCGAGCTTGCGGCCTCTCATCTCGATGCAGGTCACGCCAAGGGAGCTTTAGAGCGCCTGGTTGCGGTGACGGGACGCTGAGGCCAATCATGAGCGACAAGCTCAAAGAGATATGCGATCGCAAGCGGCAAGAAGTCGAGCAGAGAAAGCTTCAAACACCTATTGCAGCCCTCGAAGCGCAGCTTGGTTCGGACGCACCTCGCGGTTTTCTTCAGCATCTTCGCGAAAAGTCCGACAGAGGCCAACTTGCACTGATTGCGGAAATCAAGAAAGCCTCGCCGTCCAAAGGTCTCATTCGTGCCGACTTCGATCCCCGGAGCCTCGCCGTCGCCTATCGTGAAGGAGGTGCCACCTGCCTTTCGGTGTTGACCGAATCCCACTATTTTCAGGGATCGGACGAGGCACTGAAGCAAGCTCGCGCCGCCGCGTCGTTGCCCGCGCTACGCAAAGACTTCACGATCGATCCTTATCAAGTGGTGGAGGCGCGCGCCATCGGTGCCGATGCCGTTCTTCTTATTGTCGCTGCCCTGAGTGACGCAGAACTTGCCTCGCTTTGTGAGCTCTCGGCGACATTTGATCTTGATGTACTGATGGAGGTTCATAACCGAGAAGAGCTTGAACGTGCGCTCGAAACCGATGTGGAGTTGATCGTCATCAACAATCGCAATCTCAAGACACTGGAGGTGCGCACTGAAACGACGATCGAACTAGCGCGCCTCGTTCCAAACAATCGCTTGATCATCGCCGAGAGCGGTCTTTTTGCCTTTGACGATCTATGCCGCATGCGAGACGCAGGTGCGCGCGCATTCTTGGTAGGCGAGGCATTGATGCGTCAGGACGATGTCACGGCTGCGACCCGCACGCTTCTTGGCCTGGACGTCGCAGCATGAGCGAACTCACCCATTTCGACGAGCGCGGCAATGCACATATGGTCGATGTTTCGACCAAACATGCGACCGCGCGAAAGGCAGTGGCCGGGTCGGTCGTGATCATGGAGGAAGCGACCCTTGAGCAAATCGAGCGCGGCACCTCCAAAAAGGGTGATGTGCTCGGTGTCGCACGCCTCGCTGGCATCATGGCTGCCAAGAGAACCTCGGAGCTGATCCCGCTATGTCATCCCATCCCGCTCGAGAAAGTCGAGCTTGAATTGACCGTCGACCGCGCGCTTCCGGGTGTCGCTATCGAGGCTACGTGCACGACAACGGGCAAGACCGGCGTCGAGATGGAAGCGCTCACCGCTGCTTCGGTCGCTGCGCTGACGATCTACGACATGTGCAAAGCCATCGACCGCGGCATGCACATTCAAGAAACCCGCCTGCTCT
>CAYPOV010000071.1:0-17007 GCA_964412385.1 uncultured Geminicoccaceae bacterium | reverse complement strand
GATGCCGCAAGCACAGCCAGAAGCACGACGCCGCCCGCCGAAAAGCCGGTCATCTCGTGAACAATCATTCCGGCGCCAAAGCCAAGCAGGCCATGGATCAAAGGGGCCGCGATGCCATAGAGAATATAGGCGTGGGCGACCTTGCGCAGCTCGGACAGGCGCGCCCAAGCCTCCATGCCCATGGTCAGCATCAGGATCGACAGGAGCCCATAAAAGAGCTGCTGGTAGAAGCTTTCATAGATTGCCTCGGGTGCTGCGTAGATGCCGATCAAGAGCCCCAGTAGCAGGGCCGAGATCGCAGGGCTGCGTGCCGTATCCACCAGAATACCGCGGATGAAGGCGCCGCTGTCGCCCTCCGATCCTCCGCCGCCCGTGGTGATCGTCACCGTACCGCCGCCCGGCACGGCCGCAGCGAGCCTGCGTGCTGCGCTCATCCTCGCCAGCACGATCGCCGTCACCAAAGCCGCGATATCCATAAAGGGGTAGAGGGCGCCGATAAAGCCCTCATAGGCGATTCCCTCTTGATCCAGCATCGCCATCCCGGCAGCAAGCGTCGAGGCCGAAACCGCACCGAACAGCCCTGCCGTCGCCATCCCGTCCATGCGCGAGACCCCGGGCCTTCGTGCCAATGTCAGCCCGCCGAGGACAACGATCGCAACGCCAAGCAGTGCGGCCGCCAGAGCAGGCACGGCGAGCTGCGCCAGTTCGGCCTCGCGTACCGAAATCCCGGCACCGAGGCCCACCTTCAAAAGCAACACGATCACGATGAACTTGTAGACGGACTCGGGCACGGAAAGCCTGCTGCCGAGTGCAGCAAGAGCCATCCCGCCGATAAGAAAGGCCAGGGTCGGTTTCTGGAGTTGCGCGAGCACAATCGCTCCGATGTCGTTGGCTAATTCCATGGGTCATCCCTCGAAAGATTGCAGACCGGGATGTGACGCAAACTGACGCTTAAGAAAAATACATGTTTTGTAGAGTTTTGTTCTTTTTTTTGGAACAAAACACTCCGTCAGCCTCAACAACCGGGAATGCTCAAAGCGGCCCGTGCCGCACAGGCTGGTGGCTTTTGCCCGACCAGCCAACTCATCGGAGAGCAGGCGATCCATGGTGGTTCTCTTCTTGAAGAGCCGATCCCAGTATCGTGCTCATCGCTTCCGATTGGAATGCGATTGGTCCGATGCCGTAAAACATGGTGACAAAAACCTGCCAAAATCTCGAAGGTATTGTCCCAGGTTCTTGTCTCAGTCGATGCGCCGGATCAGCGTTAAGGGGAAGGATGGGACTAATACGACCGTTTTTGGCCGCATGGTTTTGTTTGGGGGGTTTATGTCTGCTGGGGCAGGACGAAGCGGTCGTTATGATCGCAGGGCCATGGCGTTACTGATCCATTGCTCGACGCTCCCGCGGCCTACAGCCTTAGCGCGCGCAGCGACGACGGGGAGAGGCCGAGCGTCGATCGCATGCGGTCTGCCAGGTGGGCATGAGACGCGAAACCGCTGGACAGCGCGATCTCGGCGATTGGCCGGTTGGTGCGACTTAGGAGCCTGCGCGCCCGCCTGAGACGCGCAATTTCGATGTAGGCCGCCGCGCTCACACCGAAGGCTTCCAGGAAGGTTCGATCGAGGCCGTCGAGCGGGGCGCCGGTCCATGCCGCGAGGTCGCGTGCTGAGCGCAGGGCGGAAGGCTCCACGGCCACGGCGCGTTGCGCATCGATGAAGCGCGCGTCGGAGAGGATCGCCCCACGGCGACAGCGCGGCACGGGCTCTGCGACGAGTAGGCTTCGCCAGAGCGCCTTCGCCTCGAACGCCAGCCCCGCCGTCCGACCCCCGCGTATTTGCGCCGCGATCGAGCAGGCGGATTGCGCGACGGCCGGTTCGAATGCCGCGAGCCGCGGCCACCGCGGCGCCTGCCAACTCGGTGGCGCGCCGATCTCTAGGAACGCCATGACCCCGCGACCATAACGGCCGCCGAAACTCGCACCGCGCGGAAACCAACTAAACTCGCCCACCGTCGGCGCGCCGAGATAGAGGCGCGGACCGTCAGCCGCGGCGAAGGCATCCATCGCGCAGGACAAATTGATGATCAGCCAGCTTCGTACGGGGTCAGTATGCCACGACGCGCCGTCACGGTCTGCCGAGGCAGAACCAAGGATGAAGGCGATGCCGTCAATCTCAAACGCAAACTCGTCCATCGGACCCTCCACGAAGCAAAATGTCCGTGAATCTGGAAGCGGCAAGGGCGCGCCGACAGTATTTAGGCGCGAACACCTATCGCCGATGGAGACGAAAGCGACATGGCAATCGAGTTCGACCTCAATGGCGCGCGCGTTAGCACCGATGCGCCACCCGACACGCCGCTGCTCTGGGTTCTGCGAGACGATCTGGGGATGACCGGAACGAAATACGGCTGCGGCATCGCCCGCTGCGGTGCCTGCCGTGTACTAGTAAACGGCGTGCTGATGCCGGCCTGCACACTGAATGTTCAACTGGTGGACGGGGCGGAGGTCACGACCATCGAGGGGCTGTCGGAGGATCGCAGCCACTCTGTTCAACGGGCATGGGCCGAGATTGATGTGCCCCAGTGCGGCTACTGCCAATCCGGCCAGATCATGTCGACGGTCGCGCTATTGGCCGAGACGCCGGAGCCCACCGACGCGGAGATCGACGCAGTGTTGGAGCGCAACTTGTGCCGTTGCGGCACGTATCCGCGCATCCGCATTGCGGTGAAGCGCGCCGCCGAACTCGCCCGCGACGCATAAGGGAGCGACCCATGACCCCGTCGATGAACCGCCGAGCCTTCCTGGCTTCGACCGCCGCCGTGCTGACAGTGCCGCTCGCCGCGCCGAAGTGGGCCAATGCTGTCATGGCGGCCCAGCTCAATCCCTATCTGCGCGTGGAGTCCGATGGGATGGTAACGCTGCTCTCGCCTGTCGCCGAGATGGGCCAGGGAACCTGGACCGGGCACGCCGCAATCGTAGCCGACGAGCTTGGCGTGGATATTGCCTCGGTACGGCTGACAGTGCCAGAGCAGCCTGCCGAACCCTATCGTTTGTTCTTCGGCCAGATGCGCAGCGTCGGTAGCTTCGGCGTGCGGGCCTGGATCGCGCCGCTTCGCACAGCCGCCGCTCAGGCGCGCACGGTGCTGATCGAAGCCGCTGCTGCGCGCTTGGGTGTGAATGCGTCCGTTCTCGACGTCGGCGACGGCCATGTCGTCTCAACCGATGGTCGCCGCCTCGCCTTTGCCGAATTGATTGCCGACGCCGCGGATCGATACGCCTGAGAAGATCGACGGCTCCGCGGTGTTCGGAGTCGACGTGAGATTGCCGGACATGCTCTACGGCGCGGTCAGGCTGACCCCGATATTCGGGGCCGATGTTGCTCGGATCGAGACCGCCTCAGCGCCTGGCGCCACGGCCGTCGTGCAGGTGCCCGGAGGTGCCGTCGTGGTCGCTGATCGCTGGTGGACCGCCAAGCAACTCGCCGATGGCCTCGATGTCCATTGGACCAGTTCACCGCACGCCGGCGTCTCCAGCGCCGATCTCTCGGCGGCGATGCGCGCCGGGCTGGAGCTGCGAGAGGCGCCCTCGGCGGTCGCTCGCGGCGATGCGCTGGGCCGTCTAGACACCGCATCCCGGGTCGTGCAGGCGGACTACGAGGTGCCATTCCTTGCCCATATGGCGCTCGAGCCGATCGCCTGCGTCGGCCAGTGGCGTGATGGGCGTTGTGACGTCTGGATTTCTACACAAGGCCACGACGTCGTGCGCCAAGCGCTGCAGAACGTGACCGGCCTGCCAGCTGGGTCTATTTTCATCCGTACGACTTATTTGGGCGGCGGGTTCGGGCGGAAGACCCACGGCGAAGTCGCTGTGCAGTCAGCGCTCGCCTCCCGCGCCGTGGGCGGACGTCCGGTGAAGGTGCTCTGGTCGCGCGAGGATGATGTGCGCCAGGGCCAGTATCGCCCGGCCATGGCGGCGCGGTTGCGCGCGGCGTTGGAGCCCGACGGCCAGCTGTCAGCGATGCATGTGCGGCTGTCCGGCCCGATGATGGGCCGAGAATACAGTCATGTGACCATTCGAGACAACTTCGACTTCTTCTCCCACGCCACCTTCGCCGATCAGAAATACTGCCCCGGTGACTACCACCTCGACCACCATGTTGTTGACGTGCCGCCCTCGACGTGTCCGTGGCGAGCCGTCTCCAACAGCCAGAACGGCTTCTTTATGGAGGCATTCATCGACGAGGTGGCGCAGGCGGCTGGGGAGGACCCCTTGAACTACCGCCGCATGCTGCTGGCCGAGCACGCCTCCCACGTCGCAGTGCTGGATAGCGTGCATCGCCGCTCGGGCTGGGATGAACCGCTGCCAAGTCCTAATTGGGGTCGCGGCGTCGCGATCGTCGAGAGCTACGGCTCCCGCGTCGCACAGGTCGCAGAGGTTGAGATGGTCGCCGGCCAGCCGCTGGTGCGTCGCGTGACACTCGCCATCGACTGCGGCGAGGCGGTTAATCCGGGTCAGGTGCGGGCGCAGATGGAGGGCTCGGTGATTGATGCTCTCGGCCCGACACTACGCTGCGCCATCACACTGCGCGCCGGAAAGGCCGAGCAGTCGAACTACGACGATTACGAAATCGTGCGCATCAATGAAACACCCGAGATCGACATGGAAATCGTCGAGACCGGGGCCGAGATCGGCGGCGTGGGAGAACCTGGTGTACCGCCGCTCGCCCCGGCCGTCGCCAATGCGGTCTTTGCCGCCACAGGTGAACGGCGGCGCACACTGCCGCTGGCACGAGCATAGCGGTACGCGGCGCCCGGTAATGCGGGCGCAGGCGGCGATGATGACAATGCGCAAGATCGATGTGGCGGCATTGGAGGCGGCGTTTAACGGCGAATGAAATCGCAGCAGCAATCAGTGTCGGCCGTTCTATCTTGAGAAGCGCAACGCGCTATTGGATCGCCGCCGCTGATGCCTGAACCTGCAGTTCCCGCCGAAGACCCGCGGTTCGTCCAGGACGCGAGCGACCGCTGGCAGGTTTCGCTCGCTACGCTCCTGCCGCTGGTGCTGACCGGCCTCGTGGTGTTGACCGTGCTGCCAGTCATTGCCATAGGCTACCTCTCGGCCACGGACACCGCTGGACGGCTCTTGAGCCAGCGGGCCGAGCTAATCCTCGATGGGCTGGAAAACCAGATCCAGGCAAAGCTCGATCCGGTCAGCGCCCAGCTCGGCTATGCCCGGCAAGCGGTGGCAGCCGGCACTATCGACCCGCACGAGTTGGACCGCTTCCGCGACTTCACCCGCGGCATGCTCGCGGCTACCCCGCAGGTATTCGGCGTCGGGCTAATCGGCCCCGATCTCACCATGCGCCGCTGGGAGCGGGCCGGCTTCGTCGAAATCATCGAGCCGGCCGAGCGCCTGCCTTTCGCTGCCGACGCATTCGCCGCGGCACGCGCCGGCCGCACCGCCTACTGGGCCGAGCCGTTCTTCAGTTTCGCGCTCGGCGACACGATCCTCAACTATCGGGTCTCCCTGGAGCGGCGCGGCGAGCTGCTCGGCGTGCTCTCGGTCGGCGTGCGTAGCGAAGATCTGGCCGGCTTCGCCGCCACGGCGTCGCGCGCCTTCGGCGGCACCGCTTTCGTGCTCGCAGGCCGCGATCGGGTGATCACCTATCCGGGCCACCAGGCGCCGACCAATGCCGAGAATTCGACCGAGCTGCGCCCTGTCGCCAGCGTCAGCGACCCGGTGATCGCCCGCATCTGGGACGATCCCAACCCGCTGAGCCAGATGGCCGAGATGAGCCGCAGCGAAGGCCACTGGAGTTCCGTCGACGGCGTCCCCTGGGGCTATTTCTACCGCGAGCTCGACGGCTACGCGCCCGAGCCTTTCACAATCGGGGTCGCCCTGCCCTCGGCCGACACTCGCCGTGATCGCTGGGCATCGACCGTGACCGCCGGCACCGGACTCGTACTGATGCTCGGTGCTGCGTGGTTCGCCTGGCGGGTCGGTCGCCGGCTCAGCCGCCCGACGGCCGTTGTCGACGAGGCGCTCGCCGCCATCGGCGAGCTGGATTTCGGCCGCGTGACGATGCCCGGTCTGGCCCGCAGCCGGGTGCGCGAATGGCGTACCATGGCCCGCCAGCTGGAGGCCACCGCCGGCGCGCTCGAGGCGTTCCGCACCTATTTACCGCAAGCGCTGGTCCGCCGTCTGTTCGAGGCCGATGCCGCCGGCGTCACAGCACAGTCACGTGAGATCACGGTGATGTTCCTCGACCTCGAAGGCTTCACTGCATTCTCGCGGGAGCGTAGCGCCGCGGATGCCGCCGCCTACCTGAACGCCGTCTTCGCCAGGGTCGGCCCCATCATCGAGGCGTGGGGCGGCGTCATCGACAAGTACACGGGCGACGGGCTCCTCGCCTTCTGGGGCGCCCCAGACGTACAGCCGGATCATGCCGATCGGGCGATCACTGCCGCTGCCGAGATCCTGGAGACCGCCCCCGCCCGACACGGCCCGACGCCGCGCTTGCGCATCGGTATGCATGCCGGCCCGGCAATCGTCGGCAATGTCGGCTTTCCCGGTCGCATCGACTACACGCTGGTCGGCGACACGGTGAACATCGCCGAGCGGATCCAGTCAGCCTTGCGTGGCATCGAGCCCGGAGCCGACGTGGTGATTGCGGCGAGCGAAGAGGTCTTCACCCATCTCACATCAGGCGAGCTGCGCCTTGAGAAAAGCGAGCCCTTAAACCACACCTCCCTACCAGCGTTCCGCTGCCGCCTGGTTTGCCGCTTCTGAGCAGGCCGGCGCACTGTCCGGCTTCGACCCAGTAATTGAACACCAGCCCCTTCGCAGGAGACAAGCATAAACACTGACCGTCGGTCATCAAAGGCAGGCAGACCGAGGGCTCACGCAAAACGTGCCAGAACTCTAACGTTTCTGTCACTGGCGAACACTACCTTTCTCCCGGGAGGTTTTGGATGGGGGTGCTCGGTGCACGGACGAAGCTGTCTTTCACGCTCTTGGAAGTGGCGGCTGCTGAAGACATGTTGCGGATGTTCGCAACGGCGGGCAAAGTTGAGAAATGTCGATACGGATCGCTACCTTTGCGGATGTCGAGGCCTGGGCTGGCCTTCGTGTCCAGCTTTGGCGGGATATGTCGCTCGACGAACACCAGGACGAGATCGCGGCGATGCTTGCACGACCCCGCGAAGCGTACATCGCCTTTTTGGATGAGGATAGCGGGGCTGGACTCCGCGGCTTCGCTGAGGCCGCCTTGCGCCGAGACCATGTGAACGGATGCGAAACGACACCCGTTGCTTTTCTGGAGGGGATCTTTGTGCGCGCCGAGCACCGGGGACGCGGCCTCGGCCGCCGGTTGTTGCGCGCAGTCCGATCTTGGGCGCACGAAACCGGTTGTTCGGAGCTTGGATCAGACGCGGACCTTGCGAACACCACAAGCCATGCTTTCCATCAGGCCGTAGGCTTCGAGGAGACGGAACGCGTCATCTTCTACCGCATGCGCCTCTAGGTCAGCTCTTGCCGCCACGGGGGCGTTTGCGACGAACGCAGTGAGTTTACCAAGGTCACGCGCCGGACCTTAACCTCGACGGAGGGATTCGTGTTCGCTGTTCGGGACATCCCTATCGATTCCCCCCCGTCTCTGCGTGTCCTGGCAAAAAGTGAAGATTGCGTTTGGCACTTTGAGCCCAACCACCGGGGATGCTCGAAGGGGCAAGTGGATTGGCCGCAACACTTGGGGATCAAGTGGTACAGCGCAGAATCCACTAGCTTCAATGAGTTAGTGCTACGTGCAGAGTCTTTAGCTGAAGACGACGGTAGCCCCTTGGGTGCGGGCGTCGTCGTGGGTGTAGCTGACGTGATCGACCTTGCGACCTTTGTCGTCGTTGAGGGTGATGGTGCCGCCTTTGTTGGAGAGTTGGCAGGTATTGGCAGGCAGCACCGCCTGATGGGTTTGGCCTGAGCCGAGCTGGATGCCGCCGAGGATGAAGGCGCCGCCATTGCGGTCGACGAGTTGCCAATCGGCAATCTCGATCATGGCAGGCGTAGTGTTGATCAGGGTGACAGTTTCGAGCCCTTCGTCGTGCCCCTTGGGATTGACCTTGGCTGCAAGGATACGAACCGCACGTGAGGTCTGGGGCACACTCGAGCTCGTGTCATCGATTTTGTCGTCATCGTCATCCGGGATGATGATGTCGCCTTCGATGGCTCCGTCGGCCGGCCCCAGATATTTGGGGTAGAAGGTGCGCATCATCGCGCCGCTCGAATCCTTGAAGAGCTCGAGCGAGTAGCGATGGCCGTTGATGATCGCTTCCTTGGGTGCGCGGGCACCTTTGATGAAGCGAACCGTACCGAGCGCCATCAGCCCTTCGATCGAGGGGCCAACCCAGAAACCGCCGATTTTTTTCTTAAGCGTGCGAACCTGGCCCGTGGTAAAGTCGGTGGCGCGGATGTTGTAGGCGATGGTGACGACATCAGGCACAGTCGGGCCTTCGGCGGCCCCGCCATATTTGGGGCCGAGATAGTCGACACTATCCTCGAACGGCCGGCGCTCGAATTGATCGTCGAGAAAATATTTGTACCACCAGTGATAGCCGCCGAGCTTTTGCCCTTTGGCCTCGCCGACAACGACGTGCTCGAAGCCCGAGAGATCGATACCGCTGCGCGAGCTGAACTCCTTGAACCAGATCGTCTTCACCTTGGCGAACCAGCCCATATCGGTGAAGTTGTCGCCGGTCTGGACCTCGACGAATTGACGGGCCAGTTTCATCGGCTCGGAGGCGATGACCTCCGCCATCAAAGCATCGATTTCGCTCTCTTCTTCTGAGGTGGTGGTCTCAGATTTGAATTGGCTCAGCTCGTAATTGTTGAAGAGGGCCTTGGCGAGCTCGTAAGTTTCGCGTTTGGCGGCCGGGATTTCGGCTTGCGGCAGGATCTTGTGGGTGCGGCCATTGCCGCGCTCATCGACCAAGACGTAACCTGTTGCCTGGTTACCTTGATTGACGGTCGTGATGGCGGGAATACCGCTTCCTTCCTGGTCGGAATCCCAGATTTCCTGGTAGATTGACATGCGTTTCTCCTATTGTTTGAATAAAAGCCTATAACACGTTTAGGGCATGCTGTCTTGTTTCTATTGTTGAGTTCCTATTGAGCTTTGATTGCGTCTCCTATCGCCGCGAGTTTAGGATCGCTCAAATAGCCGTAGCGGTTGATCCAGACCGAGCTTGCCGGTGTTGCGAGTGCCAGCTTGAACCGCTCGGCCACATCATCGAGCGGGCCATAGGCATGATGCATCGTCGAAACGGCAACGCGTTCGGGCGCAAGATTGCGAAACATCGCGATCTTGCGTTGCATCGCCGCCCTGCCCGCTAGATGAGGCTCGTGGGGTTCGGGATAGTGGAGATCACCAAGGCTTGGATCGCTGCCGGAATCGGCGATGTCGAACAAATGGATAAGCGCCTTGGCCAGAAGCTCGCCGTCGAGGCCGTTATTGGTGGCCATAAGGGCATCGTGATAGCCTTTCAGCATCATCGCCCAGTGCATGGTGTAGAGCTTGACGCCGACGGTTTTGACGGCGGGATGCAACTGGCTCGGATCGAGACCGGATAAGAGGTTCCAGGGCGGCGGGAACGCATGGGCAACCAGCGCGATATTGCCGCCGGAAGCCTCGTCGACCGTAGTGCCGAAGGTACTTAAGAGCTCGCTTGCGAGCTTGGCTTTGAGCTTCATCAGCTCGGCCATGGCCGGATATGCGGTCAAGATCGCTCCCAAGGCATGAAGCCCGCCATCGCCGGCGAGCGCTGTTTCGAGATGGAGATTAGTAAGCTCGCCTAGGAGTGCTCTGTGGGCTGCCGCACATTCTTCACGAATTGCCGGCATGGCGAAGCCTATGGCTTGACCGCGCGCCATGGCGTGATCTGAGAAATCAAAGAACCAGCTATCGAGCGAATAGGGCGGGTATTCGGGCCAGTCCAATCTGATGGCATCGATGTCGGGATAGACCCGGACGATATCGCGCAGCAGCGCACAGCCATAGTCGACGATGTGAGAGCTAGCGAGACTGCCGTTCTTGTCGACGCGTTCTCCTGAAGCGCAGCCATCGGGCAGGCGCGGCTGGTCATGCTCCTCAGGCCCGCCGAACTGCACCTTGTAGCCGGGCGGGATGGCGGCCTGGACTTGAAGTTCGACATGAAAGCCGCGCGCCTTGGCTGTCTTGATAACGTCGAAAATGATGGGCCCTTCTGCCTCTGTCAGTTCCGTTGGTGCTGCAGGCTGATATCGTAAGCCACGATAAAGGCTGAGATCGGCTGCAAACGACGGGGCGACTTTCATGAAAAGCTCGCGCTTGCCCCAAAGCGGGCGATCGAGCTCCCGCACCTTGCCGGCACCGGCATCGAATGGCGGCTCACGCGTGCCCTCCGATTCCGAGCAAGGCGCCAGCACACAGGGCGATGTGGTGATCGCCGTAACACCGATGGCCGATAGGCGGTCGAGGACGGTCTCGATGCCTTCGGATTGAAACCATTCGGGCATGACAGTAACGCCCACGGTCTTTGTCATCTTGCGCTCCCTTCAGGATGGTATGGCCAACAGGCTATCGATGATTTGATCGGCGTGGTTCTCGTCGCCCGGCCTCAACGGCACACCGGTCGTGACCAGAATGCGATAGATGCCCGCGCGGCGTGCCGCCTCGATATCGGTGATGACCTGGTCGCCGATCATGGCCGTGCGGTCGAGCGCGACACCCATATCCTCGGCTGCGATAACCAGCATGTGCGGCTCGGGCTTGCCGATCACAGTCGGCATAGTCTTGTTTTCGACGGCTTTGGCGATCGCGGCAACGAGTGCACCACCACCCGGGTCGAAGCCGTCCTCGACTGGAAAGAGGGGATCTGTATTGGTGGCAACAAAACCAGCGCCATCGAGAATGTCACGTACCGCTCGGCGGAGTTTCTCGTAAGTGAAATCGCGATCGAGCCCGGCGACCACGACATCGGCGCCCTGGTTGACCAATGTGAAGCCCTGCGCTTCGATTTCCGTGTGCAGACCCGGCCCGCCTACCGCATGGACCGTGATCGAGGGCGGATATGACCGCGCCAAAAAACCCGCAGCCGCATAGGCCGAACCCACGACATGATGTTCTTCAGCCGGTATTCCCATCCCGCTAAGCTTGGCCGCCAGATCTCGGCGCGAGCGGCTGGCATTGTTGGTGACAAATCGGAACGGGATGCCGCGTTCGTGCCAATGGCGGATGGCCTCCACAGCGGACGCGATGGGCGTTTCGCCGCGGTAGACGACGCCATCGAGATCGAGGATGAAAGCCTCGAGTTTCGGCCAAGGCTTTTGGTTCATGCCCCACTCCCAAGTTTCAGCAGATCCGTTGGTAGGTGAATTCTCCGGCGAGGCAAAGCCGTCGGATCGGCGCAAAACCTGGCTTGCAGTCTTGGCACGCGCGCCGGCAGAAGAACTAGCGAGTTTCTGGAACGGCTTCGACCATAAGCCGACGATCGAGGAATTGCGTGCACCCGAGATCGGTCTGGTGATGGCGCGGGGGCGAATGGGAGGGACCGGCAATCCGTTCAATTTCGGCGAGCTCACGGTTACACGTGCCAGCGTTCGCCTCGAGAACGGCTTGATCGGCCATGGCTATTGCTTGGGTCGCGACCGCGACAAGGCACGCCTCATCGCGATCATGGATGCCTTGCTGCAAGATAAGGCGCAATTTGACGTCATTGCGAGCTCGCTGATTGAGCCGTTGCGGCGGCAGCAAGACGAGGAAAATCGGCAGCGTGCCGAACGAGCGGCCGCGACCAAAGTCGATTTCACTACGGTGGCGCGCGAAACTTCCTGATGGCCACAATTGCCGATGGCTTCGTCGATCCGGCGCAAGACGCTCAACGCGTCTTTCGCTCCCTGCTCAACGCCACGGCCGAGCCTGGCACCATTCATAACATTGACGGACCCTTGCCGCCACCGCCCTTGTCGCGGTCGAGCTGGGCCATCGCGCTCACACTCTTCGACCATGACACACCGGTCTGGATCGACAAATGTCGCCAAACCGAGGATCTTTGCGCCAGCCTCGCTTTTCACTGCGGCTGTCCAATCATCGACGATTGCAAATCTGCGGCGTTTGCGTTTTTCATTGGCGCGGAGCAATTCCCGTCGCTCACGGCATTCGACCACGGCACAGGCGAGATGCCGCACCAATCCTCGACCATCATCTGGGACATCGGGCGTGAAGAGATGGGGCCAACCATGGAGTTATCGGGGCCGGGGATCGATGGTGCTCGGCCATTGGCACTTCCGAGGCTCGCGGCGGAATTTTTGCCTGCTTGGCACGTCAATAACCAAAGCTTTCCGACCGGGCTCGATCTCTTCATTGTCGTTGATGATGGTGTGATCGGTCTTCCGAGGACCGTACGGATCGTTCCGACCGGATCGTGAAGGAGCAAGAGAGCACATCATGTATGTGGCCGCAAAAGGAGGAGAACAGGCCATCGATAACGCACATCGATGGCTCGATGTCTCTCGTCGTGGCCCAGACCATCTGCACGAACTCCAAACCGATCAGATTCGCGAACAGTTGGCGCTCGCCTGTGACCGCGTGATGAATGAAGGCTCGCTTGGCGATCCCGAGCTTGCAGCGCTTGCAATCAAGCAGGCCTGGGGCGATGTCACCGAGGCCGCATTTCTCGTCCGCGCCTACCGTACAACTCTGCCTCGCTTCGGCTACACGGAGCCCGTGGTGACGGGCGAAATGCTCATCCAGCGACGCATCTCGGCGACGTTCAAGGACCTGCCGGGTGGGCAAGTGCTGGGTCCGACCTTCGACTATACCCATCGCCTACTCGAATTTCAACTTCTTGCCGACAGGCCTGTATCTGAACCTGAACTCGCTGAGCCTACGGCAGTCGCTACCGTTTCCGCTTCCGAAATTCTGGAGGCGGACAGGCTGATCCGATCCGAGACCATCGATTGTCAGGACCAACCAAGCGATCTAACGCGCGAGCCCCTTCACCTTCCAGCCGACAGGAGTGGGCGTCTTCAGGCATTGGCGCGGGGTGATGAGGGTTTCCTTCTCGGTCTCGGCTATTCGAGCCAGCGCGGCTTCGGCAATACTCACCCCTTTGTCGCCGAACTCAGGATTGGCTGGGTCATGATCGAATTCATTCCGCCGGAGCTCGGATTCCCTATCGATATTGGCGATCTCCTGGTGTGCGAGTGCCAGACGGTTAACCAGTTCCAAGGTTCGACCACCGAACCACCGCAATTCACGCGAGGCTACGGCCTCGTCTTCGGCCGCAGCGAGCGCAAGGCGATTGCCATGGCACTGGTTGATCGCACCCTCCAGGCAGCGGACTATGCAGAGGAGGTGTCGTCGCCAGCCCAGGACGAGGAATTTGTCCTGAAACATTGTGATTCCGTTCAGGCGACCGGCTTCGTCGAGCATCTCAAACTGCCCCACCATGTCGATTTCCAGGCCGAGCTCGAGATCCTTCGGCGCTTGCGGTCCGGTAAGGATACAGCATGAGCGAAGGTTACAACTTCGCCTACCTCGATGAACAGACGAAACGCATGATCCGGCGTGCGCTGCTCAAGGCGGTCGCGATCCCCGGCTATCAGGTGCCCTTTGCGAGCCGAGACATGCCGATGCCTTATGGCTGGGGCACAGGCGGCGTGCAAATCACGGCTTCGATCATTGGCAAGGACGATGTTCTCAAGGTGATCGACCAGGGTGCCGATGATACCACCAATGCCGTGTCGATCCGGCGCTTCTTTGCCCGAACCGCCGGGGTTGCGACCACAACGCGAACGGAGGAAGCGAGCATTATTCAAACGCGCCATCGCATTCCGGAAACACCGCTTCGCGCCGGGCAAATAATGGTCTTTCAGGTACCGACACCGGAACCTTTGCGCTGGCTCGAGCCTCGCGAAACCGAGACCCGCAAGATGCATGGCCTTGCAGAATACGGCATTGCGCAGGTGAAGCTTTACGAAGACATCAGTCGGATGGGCCGGGTGACAACGAGCTACAACTATCCGGTCATGGTGAACGGCCGGTACCTGATGTCCCCCTCGCCAATACCAAAATTCGACAATCCCAAACTCGACCGGTCGCCGGCACTGATGTTGTTTGGCGCCGGACGCGAGCAACGGATCTATGCAGTGCCTCCCCATACGGAGGTCCGCAGTCTCGACTTCGACGATTATCCATTCGAGGTTCAGCAGTGGCCGCAGGCATGTTCGATTTGCGGTTCGCGGCAAAGTTTCCTCGACGAGATCATCGCCGATGATCGCGGCAAACGGGTTTACGTTTGCTCGGACACTGATTTTTGCGCGAAGCGGGTCGGGAATCCATGAACGATAAACCGATCTTAGACGTTAATGGTCTTGTGAAACGGTTTGGCACGATTGTGGCTTGCGACGACATCAGCTTCGATGTCTGGCCCGGAGAGGTGATTGCAGTCGTCGGTGAAAGCGGGTCGGGAAAGAGCACGCTGCTTCGCTGTTTGGGGGGACTCCTTCCTCCGGACCAGGGATATGTGCGTTATCGGCAGGCGGATGAAGACGTCGTTGATGTTTACGCGATCACGGCTTCGAAGCGCCGATTTCTCATGCGCACACATTGGGGGTTCGTGCATCAAGATCCGCGCGACGGTCTTCGCATGAATGTCAGTGCCGGAGGCAATATCGGCGAACGGCTGATGGCCATCGGTGCCCGCCATTATGGCGACATACGATCGAATGCTAAGCATTGGCTTGGCGAGGTCGAATTGGATAACGATCGTATTGACGACAGGCCACGCGTCTTTTCGGGCGGCATGTTGCAACGCCTTCAAATCGCTCGGAACCTCGTATCCGGGCCCCGCCTGATGTTCATGGATGAGCCGACGAGCGGTCTCGATGTTTCGGTGCAGGCTCGATTGCTGGATCTCTTACGCAGCCTTGTGGAACGTCATGCGCTCGCCCTTGTCGTGGTGACGCATGATCTCGCCGTGGCACGGTTGGTGTCGGAGCGCATGATCGTGTTGCGCCATGGTAAGGTCGTCGAGCATGGATTGACGGATCAAGTTTTGGACGATCCGCAACATGCCTACACGCAACTCCTTGTCGCCTCGATCTTGAGAGGTTGAGCGATGAACGACGAGCTACTCTTGCGCGTGGAAAACCTTGGGAAGAGTTTTTGCCTCCAACTTCAAGGTGGCTTGACGATCCCCGTTCTCGACAACGCGTCGTTCGATCTTTTCAAAGGCGAATGCCTGATGATCAAAGGTGATTCGGGGCGCGGCAAGTCGACTTTGTTGCGCATGATCTATGGCAATTACAGAACGGAATTCGGGTCCATCAAGGTCAAACACCGTTGCGAGATGATCGACATCGCCACGGCTGCGCCGAGGACCGTAACCGCAATCAGACGACATACCATGAGCTACGTCAGCCAATTCTTGCGCTGCCTTCCTCGTATTTCCGCATTAGACATTGTCGCCGGACCGCTGCGGCAGATGGGGATTGAGGAGCAGACTGCCCGCAAGAGTGCAGCACAGCTTATGACGAGATTGGGTCTATCCAAGCGACTTCAGCAATTGCCGCCGGCCACTTTCTCCGGCGGCGAACAACAGCGTGTCAATATCGCGCGGGGTTTGATTGCAGATCACCCGCTCTTGCTTCTCGATGAACCGACGGCCTCGCTTGACGAACACAATAGGGAGCTTGTGCTCGAATTGCTGAAGGAGCGGCATGCTCACGGAACCTCGATCCTCGCCGTTTTTCATGATGCGCGGCTTCGACAGCGACTTGGCGATCGCGAGTTCGATATCGCTGACTTTGGCGCGGTAGCCCGTTAGTATGATGGAACTGCGAGAGCAATCAGATGCCTTGGCCGAGCGGCTCGCGGGAGCGCTACGGTTTCGAACGATCAACTACCTGAACGGTAGTGGCAACCAGCAACATGACGCCTTCGCGGGCCTTCACAACTATCTTGCCGAAAAGTTCCCGCGATCGCATCGAACGCTCGTCAAAGAGCAAGTTGGTGACGCCAATGCGCTCTTAATGACTTGGCAAGGCAAGGCACAGGAAAGCACAGTCCTACCTTGGCTGTTTATTTCACACCAGGATGTTGTTCCTGCAGACGACGAGACCTTGTGGCGCTACCCACCCTTTTCCGGAACCTTTGCTGAAGGGCATGTTTGGGGCCGCGGCGCCCTCGATCTCAAAGTCACCATGGTGGCTATTCTTGAGGCCATTGAAAACTTGATCGCGTCTGGATTTGCACCGAAGCGAAGCGTCTATCTGGCGTTCGGTGGTGACGAGGAAGTCGGTGGCTATGGAGGAGCCGCGGCGATTGCAGCGCTGCTACGTTCGCGAGAGATCCGTTTTTCGTTTTCGCTCGATGAGGGCGGGTTGATTGTGCGAAACTGCCTGCCTGGCGTTGGCCAGCCAGTCGCCCTGATCGGCACGGCTCAAAAAGGCTTTGCCACGATCCGCATGACCGCCCATGCCAAGGGTGGACATGGCGCCGTTCCTGTCGATCGAGGTGCCATCGACAGGTTGGCGCGGGCGATTAAAAAAATCGGCGACAGCCCGATGCCCGCGCGGCTTGACGGTCCGACAGCCGATCTGTTCGACCGCATGGCGGAAACCTGTGCCTGGCCGGTCAGCTGGTTTTATCGCGGCAGCCGCTCACTGGGGCTTGTGATGCGTTGGGTGTTGCCCTTTTTTCCGGAACTCGACGCCGCATCGCGCTGCACCTCGGTGGTCACGACGATCGAGGGTGGCGTGGCTCAGAACGCTGTGCCACAGACCGCCTCATGTATCCTGGATTGCCGGCTCAAGCCTGGTCATTCGGTGGCCGATCTCGCGCATCATTTGAGGAATGTCGTGAACGATTCATCGATCCGGCTGGAAGTCCTCAGATCCCATCCCGCCTCGGAGGTTTCTCCGACCGACCATTCTTCCTACCAATGCCTCGATGCGACACTCGAAGAAGTCTTTCCCGA
>CAYPOV010000070.1:0-17108 GCA_964412385.1 uncultured Geminicoccaceae bacterium | reverse complement strand
CGTTGGTGTGTTTTGACGGGATAGTGAAATGATCGAAGGGCCTGTCGCATGTTCGAGCGCTGCGAGCCAACATTCGGCGGTTTCGATGGGATCGGCCGGCCGCAACACCATGCAGTTGGGCATGGCGCGCAACGATGCCAAATGTTCGACGGGTTGATGCGTCGGGCCGTCCTCGCCAAGGCCAATCGAGTCATGGGTTGCGACGACGATGATACGCTGCCGCATCAATGCCGCTAGACGGATGGCGGGACGCGCGTAGTCGGTGAAGATGAGGAAGGTGCCGCCATAGGGAATGATGCCGCCATGCAGCGCCATGCCGTTCATGGCCGCGACCATGGCATGTTCGCGAATACCGTAGTGGATGTGTCTGCCGCCATAGGATTTCGCGGCGAGCACGCCAGTTTGCTCGGTCTGCGTAAGATTGGAGCCCGTGAGATCAGCCGAGCCGCCGACAAGCTCGGGAACCAACTCGGTCAGGATCTTGAGAACCTCTTGGCTGGCTTTTCGGGTTGCCCAGTTAGGTCTGTCGTCGGCCAAGCCCTGATTGTAGCGGATGATTTCTTGTTCGAGCGTCTCGGGCAGGTGACCCGTCAGTGCTGATTGGAATTCTCGCGTGCGCTCTTCCGGCATGGCGGCCACGCGATCGTGCCAGGCCTGATGCGCAGCGGCACCGCGTTTGCCGGCCTGGCGCCAGCTCTCGGCGATAGCGGTTGGGATGACGAAAGGTTCATCTTGCCAGCCCAGGCTTTGTCGGGTGAGGGCGATCTCCTCGGGGCCGAGCGGGGCGCCATGCGCCTTGGCCGTGCCGCCAATATTGGGAGAGCCTTTGCCGATGACCGTACGGCAGGTGATCAGGCTCGGCCTCGGATCCGATTTCGCCGCCTCGAGTGCCATGGAAATGGCTTGATGATCATGGCCGTCGATCCGGGCAGTGTGCCAGCCATATGACTGGAACCGCATCAGCGAATCGTCGCTGCAGGAAAGATCCATGGCACCGTCGATGGTGATGTTGTTGTCATCGTAGAGAACGATGAGCCGGCCTAAACCCATATGACCCGCCATGGAGGCGGTTTCATGGCTCACGCCCTCCATGAGATCACCGTCACCTGCAAAGACATAAGTATGGTGGTCGACGAGATCGGCGCCAAAGCGTGCTGCAAGGTGCCGTTCGGCGATCGCCATGCCGACGGCTGTCGCCAATCCTTGGCCAAGGGGCCCTGTCGTCGTCTCAATCCCCTGGGCGTGGCCGTATTCCGGATGACCTGCTGTCCTCGAGCCAAGCTGGCGGAAATTTTCCAGCTCCTGCATCGTCATCTCGGGATAGCCGGTAAGGTGCAGCAGCGCATAGAGCAGCATTGAGCCGTGTCCGGCCGAAAGCACGAATCGATCGCGGTCGGGCCAATCCGGATGGTTGGGATCGAATTTGAGATAATCCATGAAGAGAACCGTAGCGACATCGGCGGCACCCATTGGCATGCCGGGATGGCCCGATTTCGCTTTCTGTACCGCATCCATGGCGAGCGCCCGAATGGCGTTTGCAAGATCGGTGTAGGACGGGGATTGCTGGGCCATTACGCGCTTTGCCGGGATATATGGGAAGGGAGGTGACGCTTTGTTGCGTTCCAAAAATCTAATGCCATCCAAGACTGGCGGGAACCTGCCAAAAATCAACAGTTTTGCAAGAGTTCGCGTAATTGGCGAAGAACGTTGGAAATTGTTGACGCGATCGTGAGCCTATGGAAAAGAAAGGAAGTAATGACAATGACCTAGAAGGTCTAGTGACAAGTTTATGTCAAGTGTCCTAAGGGCGTGCCAACGTCTTGAACAGGCCGTTGATGTGCTGGTTCAAGCGGTCGATTCTCGACAGAAGGCGGATGGTAAATCCGTCGAAGACTCACCCTTGCACGACGACGTCGCGGAATTGCGTACAGAGTGCGCAAAGCTTACCGACGCCTTGAAATTAGAGCAGAACCGTAATCGCGAATTGGATCGTGTGGTCGACGAGATTCACCGGCGATTGGGCTCGACGATCGCCGAAATCGATGATCTGATGGGCACCTAATTGCCGTGATCGCGGTCATCGACGGAAAGGCTGAAGACGGTGCCTGAGGTCAAGATATCGATTAACAATCGCGAACATCTCGTGACCTGTGATCCGGGACAGGAAACACGTGTCCGCAATCTCGCAGCCTATGTCGACGGCAGGGTCAACGAGCTTACCAAGGCGCATGGCGAGATCGGCTTTAGTCGACTCTTGATCCTCACAAGCCTGTTGATCGCTGATGAACTCGACGATGCTTATGCGGAAATCAAACGCTTGAGGAAGGCTCAGGAAGGCGACGTACCGGTTCAGGATGACGATCAGGAGACCGCACAGGCGATCGAAAAGATCGCTGCCCGCATCGAGCAACTTGCGGCCCAGCTTTCGGCAACCTAAGTTTCGCACTGGTGTCCGCTGCCCGGTGCGTCAGTCATCACTTCATTGCTCTGGGCCTAATACGTTCCAATGGGAGCTGTCCCTGCTGAGGTCCTGGCCTCGGTATCATGGCGCCCACCTGCTGTGCAGGCCCCAGGGACGTAACCGATGGCAACGGCTATGGTGGCGGCACCCCTCATCCTCGTGGGCAGTATGTGAACCAAGACAAAATCGAGATGCGCCGTCTCTTGAAAGAACGGCGGCGTGCAATCGGCGATGAACGAGGTCATTGGTCGAGGCTTGCCGCCTGGCGTGTGATTCCGTTCTTGCCGTCTGAACAAGGGGGGTGCGTGTCACTCTTCTGGTCGATCGGCGATGAGATCGACACAGCGGCCCTCCGGACGGTGATCCACGCATTGGGCTTGTCTTTGGCATTGCCCCGAGTAATCAGTCGCGGAACGCCTCTCGCCCTCCATCATTGGACGCCGGGCGAAGAACTGGTAGCCGGTCCCATGGGGCTTTCCGAACCGCGATCGGACGCAAGGCTTGTTCAGCCGGATGTCGTGATCGTGCCCTTTCTCGGCATTGATACGGATGGCTATCGTTTGGGCTATGGCGGCGGCTTCTATGACGCGACCTTGGCCTCGTTGCGTAGCGTTGACCCGCATATCTTGGCGATCGGCTTCGGCTTCGAGTGTCAGGTAGTCGACAAGGTGCCGCGCGAGCCCCAAGATGAGCGGGTCGATATGATCGTGACCAACGCCCAGGTTCGCCGGGTCAAGTAGTAGAGGGTCTCTTGCGCATCGTTTTTATTGGCGACGTCGTCGGAAGATCCGGCCGCGTAGCATTTTTGTCGGCCCTGCCCACATTTCGCGACGAACTCAAAGCCGACGCCGTCATCGTCAATGGCGAGAATGCGGCCGGCGGATTCGGCATCACCATGGCTATTGCCGAAGAGTTTCTGGAAGCCGGCACGGATCTTATTACTACCGGCAATCATGTTTGGGATCAGCGCGACCTCATCCAGACCATCGACAATGAACCGCGCATTCTCCGTCCGCTCAACATGGTTGGGGTGCCGGGACGCGGTATCGGCGAGTTCAAGACGGCGCGCGGCAAGCGGGTCGTAGTTCTTCAGGTCATCGGCAGGCTTTTTACAGGCATGTATGATGATCCTTTTCAGGCCCTTGAAAAAGAGCTTCAGCGCTGGTCCTTGGGTGGCAATGCCGACGCCATCATCGTCGATGTTCATGCCGAGACCACAAGTGAGAAGGCCTCGCTCGGACATTATCTCGATGGCCGGGTCACGGCGGTGGTTGGAACGCACACCCATGTTCCCACATCGGATGCGCGCATCCTTGTCGGAGGAACCGGTTTCATGACCGATATCGGTATGACCGGCGATTATGACAGTGTGATCGGCATGGTGAAGGAGCATGCCATGCAACGCTGGCTCTCGGATGTTCCCGGCTCGAGGCTGACACCTGCCATGGGTGAAGCCACCTTGTGTGCAGTGATGATTGAGGTGGATCCTGCAACCGGCTTGGCGCGCGCGATCCGGCCGATCCGAAAGGGACCGGCACTCGAAGAGGCCTGGCCACTGTCATGAATTATCCCGTCATTCGCGTCCAGCATGGACACGATAAGCGTCTTCGAGCCGGCTCGCCCTGGCTCTACTCCAATGAAGTCGAGGCGGAAGGTGAGGCCAAAGACTTGGTACCAGGAAGTGTGGTGGCTCTTTCTGATGGCCGCCACGTTCTGGGAGTCGGATTTTACAATCCTCAAGCGCTGATCTGCTTTCGTTTGCTAAGCCGCAGCAACAAAACCACCATTGATCGCAGGTTCTTTCTACGTCGCCTCGAGCGAGCGCTCTCGATGCGTACTCGCCTGTTCGAGAAGCCTTACTACCGCATGGTCCATGCCGAAGGCGACGGCCTTCCGGGTCTCGTCATTGATCGCTATGGCGATACTGTTGTGGCACAACTCAACATAGCCGGCATTGAGGCCATGCGCGACGAATGTCTTGCTGCACTGGACGCAACGCTCAAGCCCGCAACCATCATCCTTCGCAATGACAGCAGTGCCAGGAGCCTCGAAGGCCTCGGACAGCATACCGATATCGCCAAGGGCTCTCTCAAAGGTCCTATCACAGTTGAGGAAAACGGTCTTCGCTTCGTCGCTAACTGCATGGCAGGGCAAAAAACCGGATGGTACTTCGATCAACGGCGGAACCGCGCTTTTGCAGCCGGTCTCGCCAAAGACCAAGAGGTTCTCGATCTCTTTGCGCACAGCGGCGGATTTGGGCTTACGGCCTTGGCCGCAGGTGCCACATCGGTGCTTGCCGTGGATCGCTCGTCTCAAGCATTGGATCTCGCAAGGCAAGGCCACCTGCTCCAGGACACAGGGGATTTCAACGTTTTGGAAGGGAAACTTCCGGAAGCAGCAGAGCGGCTCGCAGCGGAAAAACGGCGATTCGGCCTGGTGATTGCGGACCCGCCCGCCTTCGTTCCAAGCAAAAAAGACCTCGCCAAAGGGTTGCGTGCTTATCGCAAGCTTGCCTCGACAGCGGCGATGCTGGTCATGGAAGGTGGCTATCTTGCGATTGCCTGTTGTTCTCACAATGTCGGCCGCGATGTCTTTCTCAAAGAGACCTATGCAGGCATCCGCTCAGCGGGCAGGGGTGCTTGGTTGATCCACGAAGCGGGCGCGGGCCCTGACCATCCGCTTCATCCAGCGCTTCCGGAGACTGGTTATCTCAAGTTTCTGGTTTACGCATTGGACTAACGGTTAAAGACAATTGCGGGCCAAGAAATTATCCTATAGGTTGAATTCATCGATCGCCATACGCGCGATGCGTTTGCCGAAAGGAATACGCCTTGGCCGAAGGGTCAACCAGGCGCCCGCAGGAACCCACCAGCAAGAGCCGCCCGCAGCGCGACCCGCTGATCGTAGCGATGCTGAGAATCGCCGAGGAGCTCGAGCAGCCTCTGAGTGAGGCCGAACTTCGCAGTTCCGGTGTGCCGGAAGAACGTACCATCACGGCATTCGAAGCCAGGTCTTTGGCAGAGCGCCAAGGCTTTCGCACGGCACTCCTCAGAGCGAGCCGCCGCCGGTTGCTTGAACTCGAGCCGCCTTTCGTCGTCACCTCGGCGCAGGGTGAAAATGCCTGGATTGTTCGGGCGCAACAGGGCGACCGCGTCGTCTATCACGACGTCGCACGCGGGCTTTCGACTACCGCTCCCGCCAAGATTTTGGCGCCCAAAGCCGACATGATTCTTCAGGTGAGGGCACCGGTACAGGCGGGAACGCCGAGCCTTTGGCATGATGTTGTCTGGCGACGCCTGAAGCCGGCTCTTTGGGAGATCGGGCTTGCGTCAGTGGTCATCAACATTCTGGCACTGGCGACACCGCTCTTCATGATGACCGTCTACAACAAGGTCATCAACCACGCGGCTCTGCAGACGCTCGACGTGCTGATGGTCGGGATGTTGAGCCTTGTTGCCTTTGAGCTGGTGCTGCGCGCGTTGCGGGGCTTCGTTACGACCTTTACGGGGGCTCGGCTCGACGCGGCCATCGGCAGCGAAGTCATGCATCATATTTTACGGCTGCCCTATCGCGTCTTCGAGGCGATGCCGTCCTCGCAAATGATGGAGCGGCTGCGCCAAATCGATCAGCTACGCGTGTTTTTGACAGGGAACCTGCCGCTGCTCCTGGTCGATCTGGGTTTCGTCGGCCTGTTCGTTGCGGCCGTCTTCTTTCTAGCACCTCCTTTGGGTTGGATTACGCTAACCAGCATCCCCGTGTTCATTCTGGTTTCGGTGCTGGCTCAAGGCCGTCAGACCCGGCTGATCCGGCAGAATTTCAAGGATGCCACGGCCAAGAGCGGGGTGATGAGCGAGGCCATTACCCAGGCGCTTACCGTCAAGGCCTTGGGCCTCGAGCCTGCCATGGAGCGTCGCTTCGAAACACGCCTCGCGCAAAGTGCCAAGACCGGTCTCAAGAGCGGACGGACCGGGAGCGTCGTCGCCAGTCTCGGTCAAGCGCTGCAGCACATCGCAGCCCTGGTTCTGGTTTATGTTGGCGCAAGGCTCATCGTCGCAGGCGAGCTCAGCGTCGGCGCCTTGATTGCAGCCACGATTCTTTCCGCGCGAGCGCTTGCGCCGATGCGCCAAATTGCCTTCGCATGGCATCAATTCCAACAAGCTCGAGAGGCCTTCAGCAGGCTGGATGCGCTCTTCAAGGAGATGCCGGACGGAGCTTCGGCGCGGCGTACGCCGCACAAATCGATCAAGGGTGCACTCGGCCTCCACGGTTTGTGTTTCTCCTATGCCGGACAGAACAAGCCCGCGCTCAATGATGTCACACTCAAGGCCGAGCCCGGGACGTTCCTTGGGATTATAGGCCCCTCAGGCTCGGGAAAATCGACCCTGCTCAAACTCATGCTCGGGCTTGAGGTGCCGACCGCGGGTGTCGTTACAATAGACGGCGTTGATCTCAGGACGTTGCCGCCTGCCATGGTGCGAAGCCAGATCGGATTTGTGCCTCAGGATGTTCAGCTCTTTGCAGGTACAATCGCTGACAATATCGCCTTGGGTTCGGTGGATCGATCTTTGAGGCGCATCGCGGCTGCTGCCCGATTTGTCGGCCTCCATGACTTCATTGAAACGCTTCCGCAAGGATATGACACGGTTCTGAACGAGCGCGGCAGCGGGCTCTCGAACGGCCAGCGCCAGCTGATCAGCATCGCGCGAGCGCTGATACGCAATCCGAAGGTATTGATCCTCGACGAGGCGACGAGTGCCCTTGATCCCGAGAGCGAAGCCCTTCTCATTGGCAATCTCGAACGGGCAAGTCGCGGCCGCACCATCATCCTCGTGACCCACAGACGAAGTGCCCTCAAGCACTGCACCCATGCGGTGGCATTCGATCAAGGTCAGATCATCGCGCAGGGGCGGCCCGAGGCAGTCATCAATGCGCCGCCAGTTCGGGAGTCGCGTGCTCGAAATGGTGCTCCAGCAACCGAACCTCGCTCGGCCGCCACGTCATGAATCCAACCGCAACATCCGACAATGATGCCGATCTCGATCTGCAAGCCTTCATCGGCCAACAAAGTTCACCCGTTTGGCGTACCACGCTCTTAACGATCACCCTCATCTTAGCGGCACTTTTCGGCTGGATGGCGTTTTCCGAGGTGGAAGAAGTGGTCCGTGCGCAAGGCCAGGTCGAACCCGCCGGGCGGGTTAAGGTAATCAATCATCCGCAAGGTGGGCGTGTCGCGGAAATCGCAGTTGGTGAAGGGCAAAGGGTCAGCGCGGGCGATACTCTGCTGAAGCTTGATCCCGCCATTCAGGAAAGCGACGCCAAGGAAATCAAGACGCGCTATCTCGCCAGCGTCTTCGAGGTGGAACGGCTGCGCGCGGAAATCGAAGGTAAGGCTCTCGATCTTCCTGCAGCCTTGGCGATCGAACGTCCTGATCTTGCGGCCGCGCAAGAGCAAATGATCGATGCCAACCGAAAAGCCTACGCCAGCAAGCAGCAAACACTGAATGATGTACTCAAGACCAAGCAAGGCGAGATGCGCTCAAACGAGGCGGAGAGCCGTAAGCTGGAACGAAGTCTTGAGCTTTTGAGCGAGCAGGTTGAAGCGGTTCGTGATCTCACCGAGCGAGGTTTTTATCCTCGGCTCAAGCTCGTCGAACTCGAGCGGGAGCTCAACGATACCCGCGGCAATCTGCAACAAGCACGCGCAGCCCGAAGTGCTGCAACAGCCGCTCTTGCCGAGGCCAAGAGCCGGCTTGTCGAGTATGAATCGGAACACCAAAGCACGCTCCTTGCCGATCTCGAAGACGCCAAGACGGCTCGTGATAGCCTTCGCCATGAACTCACGAGCCAGGAAACTCGCGTCGATAATCTCTTAGTGACGGCACCTGCCGATGGTATCGTGCAAGAATTGGCAATCGCTGCAGTCGGCCAATCGGTGGCCGCTCACGAGAAACTTATGAAGCTTGTCCCGATCGGCGAGGGCCTCGTTATTCGCGCGGAAGTTGAGAATGACGATATCGGAAAGCTTCGCCCCGACATGCGCGCGAGCGTGAAGGTTCACGCCTATGAATTTATGCGTCATGGCAAACTTGAAGGTAGGGTTCAAGCGATCGCCGCCGATAGCCGTCCAACGCCAGACGGAGAGGACCTTGTCTATGAGGTTAAAGTCGTCACGAAGAAAGACTACCTAGGTGCAGAACCAGGTGAGTTCGCAGTCCTTCCGGGAATGCTAGTCGATGTCGAACTTATGATTGGCGAACGGACCATTCTTTCCTATCTAACGGACCGCATTATTCGAATCAAGGACGAGACATTCCGTGAGGGTTAGTTGGGAACCTTTTAACTGGCGTCTCACAAGAGCATCGGCCAGGTTGGGGGCGGCAAAGCCGGCCCTATGGGTATTCCCCAATAATGTCGAAGGGGATCCATCCGGTGCGCCGCTGTTTCGGTGGCCCTAATAGAGTCCGAGGACTTTGGTTGCCGGGTAGTTTTGTGTGAACTGTTCGTCCGGCACGCGATCGCGGAGTTTAGGGCGTGTGATCTGAACAGGTATTCCCCGTCTGGCTGAAAGCTCCGCCTGAACAATGTTCCAATCAACACGGTCGATATCCTCAGCGGCCACCGCGAGCAACATATCCCCGATATCGGGATTGGGCTTCGCATTGAAATGGTAGGCAGCTTCAAGTTCGGCGAGCTGGTCGAAATCGGGATGGGCCTCGAGATAGATCTCGCCGCGATGGCGGCCGATTTTGATCGGTTGCTCGACGGTGCGAACGGGTGCTCCGACGGGTACCGTGTCGAACAATGCCTCGATGGACGAGGGATAAAGCCGAATGCAGCCTCGGCTAACGCGACGGCCGACACCGAGCGGCTTGTTGGTACCGTGAATGAGATAGGTCGGCCAGCCAAGATATATGGCTCGCGTGCCAAGAGGATTCTCAGGTCCTGGCGGGACCACGGCAGGAAGGTCGGGGCGGTCGAGGCGTGTCGCCTCGGTGGGATACCATGTTGGGTTATCGTTCTTGCGAACGACCGTCGTTTCACCGATGGGTGTGTGAAAGCCTTCGCGCCCAATTCCGATGCTGTGAGTAATGGGTAACTGTCCCTCACCGGGAAAGTAATAGAGACGCAGCTCTGAGATATTGACGACGATGCCCTCTTTGGGCGCCATGGGTGCCAAATGCTGACTGGGTAGTAGGATAGAACGGCCTTCGCCCGGGACCCAAACATCGACGCCCGGATTGGCGGCAGAGATCTCCAAAATGCCCAGATCATTCTGAAGGGCCACATCGAGCAGTGTCTCGCGCCCATGGGTGCTTATGACTTGAGGGATACCGATGAGGTCATCGCCGACATTGTACCCGACTGCAGCCATCGCCTCGCGTGATAGGGATAAGGCAGCCGATGACGATACCAGGCTCACCGCGCATGCACCGAGGAGATCGCGACGCGACCAACCCCTCGACGACTGCGTCCCCACATTGCCGAGGCGTCGGACTACCTCAGAATTACTAACTTTCGTCACTCTCATCTGTCGTATTCCAAGACACTCTCGTGTGTTGCCCCGTCGCCAGTTCGCCTCAATATTGTCGAGGTTCCCGCACCATCTCCAGTGATATGGTTGTCAAACCGAGAGAATGCGAGTTCCGATGACCGATCCACGCGCCTCAATGACCCACAATGATAGGTAGTCATCCTATCCTAAAATGGCTATGCCGCGACACTGAACAGGCCACGGCATGCACCAAGATACTAAACGAGCCGAGCATGTTAGTGGCCCGGCTCTTTGTTGTAGATTGACGCTATTTGCGAAGGCTCTCACGGAAGATCCGATCGGCCTTCTCGCTTGCGGTCTGGGCTTCCGCCTGTGCTCCGGCGGCATCTTCCGAGGCCTGATTGGCTGTGGAAAGGGCTTCGGTGGACTTACTGTCCGCGCCTTCGGCAATAGTGCGCACCGACGCAATTTCATTCCTCAGTTCATCGATGTCGGAGCTGCTGGCGCACGCGCTTAGTGCGGCAACTGAACCGATCAGTGCAAAGCTTGATGCAATGCTGACAATTCTCTTCATCTTCATCCCCTCCATGCGGGCGTAGTGATAATATGCAGGAAACAGGCCTGCCGCACCTTCAAGCCGGGGCGATAACCAATATGGTCGCGACCCCCAAATTGAGGTGCCGTGGATTATAGACACGTTGGCGGCAACTTGAAGTAGCATTCTCGTCCAGAATCCCGACGCAGCGCTTGCAACCATAGATTGTATCCGAAGTGTAGCATGGATGCCGCATAACGGCCTCGTTTTATGGCCTTATTTCAATAGGAGTTCCGATATCGACGCTGTCCCAAATCATTTCGATCTCGGCATTGGTGACGGCAATACAACCTTCGGTCCAATTGAATAGGTAGTGATCCGATCCCCAATGTCGAAGTTCGTCGGGGATCCCGTGGATCATGATGTCACCCCCTGGTCGCTCGCCAAGTGCATAGGCACGCTTGCGGTCTTGGACGTTGGGATAGGAGATCCGAAGGCTGCGATGAAACTTGCTGTCAGGATTGCGTGCGTTCAGATAATAGATGCCCTCAGGGGTGCGGCCATCGCCTTGGAACAGCTTGTGGCCCCGAGGTGTGCGCCCGAGTGCGACGCGAAACGAACGAACAATCTCGTCGTCCTGCATGAGGTAAAGACGCCGCTCGCTCTTATCGACAACAATTCGGTCTGCAATGATGCGGTCGCCATCGAGCGATGCACTCGAAGCAGTGCTGAACGATCCCACGAATGCAGCAACCAAGACCAGTAGAGTGAGGTGGTATTCAGAACCTAACAATCTCATCTCGCGTATTCTATCCCCAAAATGCCAATAAGCAATCCTATACCTCGAATGTGTGTGCGATCTCCTAACGCAACGCGAAAAAAAAGGAAGACGCGGATTCGCACATTTTCTTGAGATATTTCCAGGCAACTCGGGCATAAGCGCTCACTTTGAGACGTAAGAAAGCCACTCAACAAACTCAAGCAACGCCGATAATTGCTTGCTCTTTGAGCTTCACGCCATATCAGAATTATGTTTTTGCCTCTTGGCCTGCACGAGTGCGCTTGGCATGAGTGGTGCATGACCATGCAGAATGACGCGACGCTGAGTGAGCAAATCGAGATTTTCAACGCACGAGGTGCGGCACCTGTCTTGGTGATATGCGATCATGGCAACCACCAGGTGCCTGCGCCGGTCGGTGATCTAGGGGTGAGCGAAGAGCTTTTGCGGCTCCACATCGGCTGGGACATTGGTGCCGCCGACACCGCGCGAGCGCTGGCTCTCAGATTGGATGCAGTCGCGATCATCAATCACGTGTCGAGGCTTGTGATCGATGCCAACCGAAGGCCCTACATTGAGACTTCGATCCCACCTGTGAGCGACGGATGTGTCATACCGGGCAATCACGATCTGTCGCCGGAGCAGGTGCGGGAGCGTATACGGGACTACTTTTTGCCCTATCACCGGATGGTTGCCCGTCATTTGGGTGCTTTTCGGCGTCGTGGTGTGGTTCCTGTTCTCATCGCTATTCATAGCTTTACCAGCCGGTTGAACGGGGAGGACCGGCCGTGGCAGATCGGTATCTTGTGGCGAAGTGATCAGCGGCTGAGTGCGCCGGCGATTGACTGGTTGCGCGGTCATACGGATCTGATCATTGGTGACAATCAACCCTATTCGGGCATGAAGGATTTCGGCTACTCGATCACTTTTCATGGCCAACGAACTAGACTGCCGCATTTGATGATCGAGATCCGACAAGATGAAATTGAAACGCTCGAAAATGCAGAACGTTATGCGGAGGTTTTGGCATCCAGCCTGAAGGAAACGCTGGCGCAGACCGAGATCTACCGACACTATTCAGGCAACATTCTCAACGAGCTCGGAGGGATTCCTTCATGGCGCCACGCCAGCCGATCCTCACCCTTGGCGTAGAAGAAGAGTACCTCCTCGTCGATCCAGAAAGCCGTGATCTGGTATCGCGCCCGCCTGAGGCGTTCATGGATCACTGCAAGCAGGCTTTGGGTGATCAAGTTACTCACGAATTGCTGCAGGCACAGGTAGAGGTCTGCACCGCGGTCTGCGATTCGATCGATGAGGTTCGCGAAGAGATCAGGAGACTGCGGCGCACACTCAGCGGGATCGCTCGCGAACACGGTATGCGCCTGATCGCATCGTCGACCCATCCGAGTGCCAGTTGGCGTCAGCAGGAAACCGTCGATCTCGACCGCTATCGATTGCTCAGCGAAGACTTTCAGGCGATCGCACGTCGCATGGTGGTTTGCGGGACACATGTCCATGCAGGCATCGAAGATCTCGATCTGCGGATCGATTTGATGGGCCAGATGTCTTACTTTCTTCCCCATCTGTTGGCGCTCAGTACCTCATCCCCTTTTTGGGAGGGGCAGGAGACTGGGCTCAAATCATTCCGCACGACCATATTCGGCGATCTGCCGCGCACTGGTTTTCCCGAGCAGTTCGAGCATTTCCGTGACTGGCAAGAATTGCTCGACATTCTCGAAGAATGCGGCGTGTGTGATGACGGCACCAAGATCTGGTGGGATATTCGCCCGAGCCACAAGAACCCGACGCTCGAGATGCGCATCTGCGATATGTGCACACGGCTTGAAGATACCGTCGTTATTGCAGCGCTCTACCAGGCGATCCTCGCCTATCTCTACCGCCTGCGCGCGCAGAATCAGACTTGGCGGACCTATCGCAAGTTCCTGCTCGAAGAGAACAAATGGCGTGCGCAACGCTATGGCGTGCGGGGCAAGCTGCTCGATCTCGGCAAACGCAGCCTGGTACCGATGGCCGAACTAATTGACGAACTTGTCGGTATCATCGGCGAAGAGGCGGAGCGCTTGGGCTCCAGCCTCATCATCGGTCAAGCCCGAACTATTGTCGAACGCGGAACCAGTTCGGAAAATCAGCTCGAAGTCTACCAATCGGCGATCGATCGGGGGGCGGACCCTGAAGAAGCAAGGCGGGCAATTGTCGACTGGCTGATCGAAACAACACTTGAAGGTGTATAAACTAGTCAGTAAGGAACGCGTGCATGAGCGAATCCAATAGTCCTGTCCCTCTCGAAATTGCCTTCCATCAGATTGAGGCCTCAGAAGCCCTGGAAGCCCGCATCCGTGAGAAGGCCAAGGTGCTCGAGCGGTTCGGAGGACGGATTACCGGCTGCCGCGTCGTCATCGAAAAAGACCACAAGGCGCACACCAAAGGCAACCTCTACGCGGTCAAGATCCATATCTCTATGCCGGGCAAGGAACTCGTCGTCGACCGCGCCCACAACAAAGACCATGCTCACGAAGACGTCTATGTCGCCCTGCGTGACGCCTTCAATGCCGCGGTGCGCCAGATCGAGACCTATACCGGAAGTCGCCGAGGCAGTCACACCGGCCACTAGCCACTCATTTCAACGCTGTGCCGTCACCAGTTGCTGACCCGCGGCCTGCCAGGCTTCGAGGCCGCCGCGATACCAAAGTACATTGCGGTAACCGAGATTGATCGCCCGAAGGGCAGCGTTGTAAGACATCCAGCATTGAATACCCTGGCAGTAAAAGACGAGCGGCATCTCGGCATTTCCGCCAGTCGCATTCTGCAAGTACTGACCTAAGCCCTGCTGAACTTCGTCCTGGAAGCTGCCTGTGGCGGATGCAGGAACCGCCAGGATCGAATTCGGGATCTGCTGCCCTGCGCCAAGCACATCGAAGAGCAGATGCGGGATCTGTCGTTGCTGGAGATCGATCACCCCCTGTGTCGTGACCAGCTGACCTCCCGGAATGCTGTTGGGTGTCGGTCCGTGCGGCGGCCCGGCATGCAGTTGATCGGTGGGCGCAACCCCCATATCCTGCCGCTCGTACTAGGCTAGCTGGGCCAGAGGATCATTGGCATCACCGCCACCTTGCGACGGCTGCTGCGGCGCGGTCCCGCCCGATCCTTGTTGCGGCATCGTGAAGTCGTCGGGCTTAACTGCGGTTCCGCCGGCGTTCGGCGGGTTTCGCGGCTGTGTTGCTGGAGGGGGATTCAATGGCGTGGGTGTACCGCCGCCGCCAAAAGCCTGTTGGACGGGCTGTTGCTGTGTCACCGGTGGCGGTTGCCGCAAACCTGACGCGTCCTGCAGGGCTGGATAGGTCTGTGCCCAACTCTCGTCGGCACCAAGCCAGCAAGCGCAGCCAGCGGCAATCATCACCAACCGTTTCATCGACGTCGCCTCATATTGCTGTAGCCATCAGCGCTGGATTTGCTGGAGCGGCTGCGCGTTCTCTTGCCAATCGACATTGGGATCGAAATTGGGGTTGTTGGAGACGACATAGCTGCCGTCATTCATCCGCCAGGCCTGATCATAGCCGCTCGGCAGCTCGACCACGTCACCATAGGTCGGGTCCTGAAAGGGTGTCACCTCACGGATGGCATCGCTGAAATTCTGATGCATGCGGTCTTGCGCGGCCTGCCGATTCTCGAACCCTTCTTGAATGATCTGCCGCATCTCTTCACCATGCTGTGCGGTGATACGGCTCCGTTCCATGGCACCTTGATTGTTGATGCGCGCCATTTCCTGCTGGTGCTTGACAATGCGCTGCACCCATTCGGGGTTCGATTGATAGCTCTGATTGACGAAATCGAAGAGCTCAAGGTCGAGCTGTCCTGCCGGCGCCCGCATCGCCATGAAGGGGTAGGCGCGACCTGAGAGAAACTCCATTTGTCCGCCCCAGCCATCGGCCATCACCGTGCGGCCAAAGGCGATCGAAACCCGAAACGCCTCTTCCATCGGCTGACCGTCGAGGCTGTAGCCGATCACGGCCTGACCGATGGACGCCCAATTCACCATCAAGACTCCGCCCGTCTGGCTACGCTGCGGCAGGCCGTAGCAATGGGCCTGCTCGAGATCGCTGCGGCGCTCGACACTCAGGAGCTGTGCACCCGGGCGTGTGATCGAGACATAAGCCCTCAAGAAATCCTCGACGGTCCGCACATCCGCCTGACGGCAGACATTCATGCCGCCCATGTCATAACTCGACATGTACCAGCCGACGCCGCCCTCGAGTTGCATGACCGTGCCATCGGGACCGGCTGCAACCCAATCCGCCTGCCAGCTATCGCCCTCGCAGCTTGTCTGTTGCCAAAACAGCGAGCCTTGCGACGCCCAGTCAGACGGCAGCAACAAGGTGCCGACAGGAATCGGCCGTTCGAACCCGTTGCGGTCGAGAATGGCCTCCTGGCGAACCCGGTAGGTTTGCGCCTCGGCCAAACCGGCGAAGCCCGTAGCGGCGACAAGCGCCCAAATGACCGACAAGCGTTTCACGATCCGCCGCTGCGGCATCCGCATCTCCACCAACCCAATCATCAGCTTGCGCTCCTCAAGGGCCACCAGCTTGCGCGTCTCGAAGGATGGTCCCACATCACGCATTAGACCACAATGCCATCCGGGAGACCATCATGGCCGCACCCACCTTCGACGAAAAAACCCGCACCGAGCTTGAAGCCGAGGCATTCCGCACCCTCGTTGCCCATCTCCGCGAGCGCACCGATGTGCAAAACATCGATCTCATGAACCTCGCGGGCTTCTGCCGGAACTGCCTCTCCAAATGGTACACCGCAGCCGCCAAGGATAAGGGGCTCGATCTCGACTACGAGGATGCCCGCGAAATCGTCTACGGCATGCCCTATGGCGAGTGGAAAGCCAAACACCAAACCGAGGCGACGCCTGAGCAAAAGGCCGCCTTCGCGCAGTCTCAAAGCCACTAGGCGGGCAGGCGCCAAGCCCGCGTTGATCGGTAATCAAGGCCGATCATCAAACTCTCAGTCATGATTGACCGGCGGCAATTATCCCCAGTTATCCACAACAATCGCGCCGCGATCAGCCGGCGAGCAACGCATCGACCCACTGCGGCACGAGCTGGCTCGCCGCTCCGGCACGATGCTCCACGAAATCATCCCGCGCCGCCGACGCCTCAAGATTGATCTCGACCGTGTGGGCACGGCCCGCGGCATTGACAAGGGCCACGAAACCCGCCGCAGGATAGACGAGCCCGGAGGTGCCGATCGCCGCAAATAGATCGCAGTCGAGCAGGGCCTCTTCGATCGCCTCCATCTCGATCGGCATCTCGCCGAACCATACAATCGCCGGCCGGACCCCGCCTGCCGCACCACAAGACGGGCAGGGCGTTCCTATTGTCACATCCTCGATCCATTGGAATTCCGAACGGCATTGACCGCAGCGGCATCGGGTAAGCTCGCCATGCATGTGGATGATCCGGGAACTGCCGGCGCGCTCATGGAGATCATCGACATTCTGCGTGATCACCAAAACCTCGCCCGGCCATTCCCGCTCCAAGCGCGCCAGCGCCTGATGCGCCGCATTGGGCTGCACCGATTCCTCACGCAACTGCCGTCGCCGCATATTATAAAAGCGGTGCACCATAATCGGATCACGCGCAAACGCACCGGGTGTTGCCACGTCCTCGAAACGATGACCCTCCCACAAGCCACCGGTCCCGCGAAACGTCGCCAACCCACTCTCGGCCGATATCCCCGCACCCGTCAGCACGACGATTTTTCCCCCTTCATTCACACCCATCATGACCTCTGCCAAATGGTTTGAGCGTTGGTGATG
>CAYPOV010000069.1:0-17143 GCA_964412385.1 uncultured Geminicoccaceae bacterium | reverse complement strand
GCAACTCCAAGGTCATGCGGGCAGGTCTGGCACTCCAAGACCTTGAGTTCGGCCAACATCATCCATCAGGTGCTAACGGGGCCGGGCGCTTGATCACCGAGGGCGCACGGGGTGAAGGTGGATATCTCACGAATAGTGAGGGTGAGCGATTCATGGAACGCTACGCTCCATCGGCCAAGGACCTTGCGTCACGCGATGTTGTAAGCCGGGCGATGACCATCGAGATCAACGAAGGACGTGGATGTGGTGCCGGTAAGGACTATATCGAGTTGCATCTTGAGCATCTCGATCCGGATGTTTTGAAGCAACGTTTGCCTGGTATCTCTGAGACTGCGCGAATTTTCGCAGGTGTTGATGTCACTAAGCAGCCGATCCCGGTCGTTCCCACATGTCACTACAACATGGGTGGCATTCCAACGAACTACCGCACGGAAGTGCTCGCACCGACATCCGGCGAGCCCGACAAGATCGTCAATGGGCTGATGGCGGTGGGCGAAGCGGGCTGCGCCTCTGTACACGGCGCCAATCGGCTCGGTGGTAATTCGCTCATCGACTTGGTCGTCTTTGGCCGGTCGGCAGCACACCATTGTTCGGAAATCATCCAAAGCGGAACACCCCATAGGCCCCTTCCCAAAGATGCCGGCCAGCAGTCGATCGATCGTGTGGATCGCGCGCTTCACGCCAGTGGTGATGTGAATATCGGGGAAATTCGCCTCAACATGCAAAAGACCATGCAGCGACATGCCAGCGTGTTCCGTGACGGACCTCTCCTCGACGAAGGGGTCGAACAAATCTCGGGCGTTGCGTCGACGCTTGATCACATGAGGGTTAGTGACCGGTCACGTGTTTGGAACAGTGATCTTGTCGAAGCCTTGGAACTCCAGAACCTGATGATCCAAGCGCGCGCAACGATGCAGTCGGCGGCGTTCCGAACCGAGAGCCGGGGTGCCCATGCCCGTGAGGACTTTCCGGAACGCGACGATGCCAATTGGATGAAACATACGCTTTGTTGGATGCGCGACGGCAAGATCGACATTTCGGATCGGCCCGTTCACTCCCACACCCTGACGAATGATGTCGAGCCAGTGCCGCCTGCAAAGCGCGTCTACTGATCGATCAAAACCGACGGAAAGAACAAATGGCTCAATTTCGGCTCCCAAGAAATTCAAGGATTCGCAAAGGGACTGTGCACACGAACGGCGATGCGAGTGGTTCCAGGACGAAAGTCTTCAAAATCTATCGCTACGAGCCTGACAAGGACGAAACTCCGCGGGTCGATAGTTACGAGATCGACCTGGATCAGTGTGGGCCGATGGTACTTGACGCGCTTATCAAAATAAAAAGTGACGTCGATTCCACATTGACGTTTCGTCGGTCATGTCGGGAGGGTATTTGTGGCTCCTGCGCCATGAATATCGATGGCCACAATACTTTGGCATGTACACACGCGATCGAAGAAGGTGGCGGAGCAGTCAATATTTATCCCCTGCCGCATATGGCGGTCATCAAGGATCTGGTCGTCGAGTTTGAAACATTCTGGGCGCAATACGAATCGATCCAACCATGGCTACGTGCCGAGGGCGAATCGCCTGAAAAGGAACGCACGCAATCGATCGAAGAGCGTGAACAATTGGACGGACTCTACGAATGTATATTATGTGCATGTTGCTCGACGAGTTGCCCGAGCTACTGGTGGAACGGCGATAAGTATCTCGGTCCGGCAGCGCTCCTGCAGGCCTACCGCTGGGTTGCCGACAGTCGCGATGAAGCGACGGGCGATCGTCTCGATGAGCTTGAAGATCCTTTCAAACTGTATCGCTGCCACACAATAATGAATTGCACGAACACTTGCCCCAAGAATCTTAATCCGGCGAAGGCCATCGGGTCAATCAAGCAACTTATAGCTGAGCGACACTCGTAAAATTCAACTATTTGGCCTATTGGCCTCACGATCTGCGACGATATGGTTTCCTGAATTAGAGGCAAAAAGCCCACACACGCAGGTCCGATCTCGGAGGGAGGCTATGCAGCCTCCTTCTTTTTTCGAGGGATGCGGAGAATTTTCGGGAACTTTCGGCGGCGCCTACTCATGAGCACAACAGGGTCATTTAGCCCGTCCTGATCACGTTCAAGCTCTCGAACAATGTCGGAACGCATCCGCGTCGCAAACTCTTTGCGCCCCTGTTTGGCCCAAGAATAACACGCCGCACCGAAGATCACCTGAACCTTCGCTCCTTTCATCCTTAGGACGCGCGAAAGGTGCGGGACCATTGGCCGCGCACCAAACCAAGCATAGAGGTCGGCATTATGGTGATCGAACGGCGTGCCATCCATCAGGCTTCGATAGATAAGTGTCACGGGCTGCGCCGTAGCGGCCTGACTCATGCGCCAAGGCTCAACGACGCCGAAAAGGCTTGTCTTGAACGGCAGCACCTGTAAGCCATTGGAACTTGTACCTTCACCGAAAAGAATAAAGTCTTCACCGCGCGTCATTCGCTCTTTAATCTGGTTCAGTTGCAAGTTGGCGCAACGCCAGTATCGGCGCACAAACATTGTTCCCGTCAGTCGCGCGAGCGGACCGAAGAATGGCCAGGACGAGATTTCCGACTTGGCGATGAAGGTCGCGTCGACGTGAGCTCCCAACACGATGACGTCGATATAGGAGACGTGGTTGGCGACGAATAAGACTGGGTGGCCTTCGGCGATGACACCCGACCGCTCTATGCTAATGCCGATGATGCGGCAGGTACCACGGCACCAAAGTCGACGGACCTTGCTTCGCGCATTCGGCGCAACGACATTGACTATCAAGAAGCAACTAACAACGAGAAGCGTAAGGACAAGTATTGCAGCCGCGCGAAGCAACGCGCGCGATGTCGATAATTGCCTTTTTGCCATGATGGTCAGGCGACGTCGGCAACAGGATTTTGATGTTGACGGCAGTGACGCTGATACCGCTCAACCACTGTCTCGGTCGGTAAGACCAGGCAGACATCGATGGTATTGAATTGTTCATCAATGACCGCCCCGTCACCCACCATCCCGCCCATACGCAGATAAGCCTTAAGCAGTGGCGGCAGCGCCTTGAGCGCCTTCTTTCGGTCGACCTGCTCCTTGGGCAATAGGTCCATGCCAACATAGCGGTCATCGAGCGCCCGCGGTTGCATTCCCGCGGGTGCAGTGTGGTAATGATAGAGATATGCCAATTCGTTGGCGCATTTTTCGACATTGGTGCCGACAAGACTGGCGCATCCGAGCATCAGACCAATGTGATGTTCATCAAGGTAGTCGGCGATGCCCCGCCACAAGAGCTGCATCACCGCCCCCCCACGAAAGTCGGCATCGACGCACGAGCGACCGAGTTCCATGATCTCGCCGTCGACTTTGTCGATCGTCGATAAGTTAAATTCGCGCGCCGTGTAGAGACCGCCATGACGATCCGCGACAGATTTGCGGAGAAGGCGATAACAGCCAACCACTGAGGGGTTGCTTTCCGTGCTCCGATCGCGATCGATCACAAGAAGATGGTCGGCGATTTCATCGAAGGGATCTCGATCACGATGCGACGTTTGCGTCTCCTCATCAGGGTGCGCGCCGAGCTCTTCATAGAATACACGATATCTCAGGAGCTGGGCGGCATCCAATAGCGTCTTGTCGGTACTGATTAGGAGTTCGAGATTGCTGGCCTGAGTTATGATCCTCATGGCTCCTCCAAGGTACTGGGATCCTCGGGGCTGATTCATCGACGCGACAACCAACCAACAAGGAGCCGATTTTTCCTGTTTGCTAACATAGCGACTGTCAGATGACAAACCATCTGAGCGTGTTGCGCACGTGGGTAGATAGCCCGGCAAGGGGCTTTCGCGTGATAATTGCTCAGAACCATAATTTGCGTTTGCAATGTTTGCTCAACCCGCCGAATCTCGCGACTCTCAAATCCAGGCGGGTTGTCGCTCCGATGGCATGGTTCCCCACAAAATCAACGCAATTGCCTTTCCAAGTGCGACCAGCGCGACGCGCCGACGCTGACGATTTAGCACGGATATACGTCGATAGCTGGAGGCTAACTTACAAGGGGCTCATTCCTCAAGACTATCTCGACAATCTCTCCTACCGCGCATTCGCCAATCATTGGCGCAAGACAATCGAACGAGGGGCCATCATTTTCAAGGCCGAGGTCGGAGGAGAAGTGTCGGGTGTAGCCAGTGCCGGAAAATGCCGGTGGGTGGATCTCGCCTCTGGCGAAATCCGAATTCTCTACGTCAGCCGCCTATGCCATGGTAGTGGCCTGGGACGCGCCCTGTTCGACGCATGCCATTTCGAACTGGCTCGCAGGGGCTTGGGACCCCTTTTGGTTAGAGTACTCGAAGGCAATGATGCTTCCGGATTCTATGAGCACCTAGGCGGCACATTCGCCGGAACCAAAGATATCCGCATCGCTGGACGACATCTGAAAGACCGTTGCTATGTCTGGCAGGACTAGCGGTCCTGGTCTCGCCGTTTCTGCACATACCTCCCTTCAATAGGATAAGCTGGATCGACGAAGTTTGGCGTCGATGCATGTCCGGGTGCCACCAATCTGTCGATGAATACCTCATCCTCAGGCTCCAATTGGTATTCGACACCCGCGAGATAATCTCTCATCTGCTCGGTCGTTCTTGGGCCAATAATCGGAGATGTCGTGACCTGATTGTTCAAGAGCCAAGCGATAGCGAACGCGGTGGGTGTGGTATTCTTGCTACGCGCTTGATCCGAGATTTTTTGGGCAATTTGGAGACTCTCTGGGCGCCACTCCGTTTCCATCATTCTTTTGTCCTTCGCACCGGCGCGACTCTCGGGATCGGGATTTTTCGAAGACAGGTACTTGCCAGTCAGCACGCCACGTGCCACCGGGCTGTAAGGGACCACGCCCATACCAAAGTGGGAGCAACACGGCAGGACCTCAGTTTCAGCCATTCGGTTCAAGATGTTGTAATGTGGCTGGAGGACGATCGGTCGTGGGACCCCTAAGGCATCGGAAACGCGAATTATCTCGGCGATTCGCCACGCTCGAAAGTTGGATAGACCCCAATATTGAATCATGCCTTTTCTAATGAGATCTCCGATCGCACTCACCGTCTCATCCATGGGAACGGCATGATCTTCTTTGTGGAGGTAATAGATGTCGATGGTCTCGCGTCCCAACCGACGGAGGCTCGCCCGACAAGCCTCCATGATATGACGCCTCGACAAGCCACGCTGGTTGGGACCATCACCCATGGCATTGAAAACCTTGGTGGCGACCACCCAATCGGAAGGAACGTCTCGAACCAACTCCTTCACCATCGCCTCAGACTTCCCCTGATTGTAGGCGTTCGCGGTGTCCAGAAAGTTGATGCCCGCGTCCTTGGCGATAGTGACGATTTGCTTGGCCTCAGCGAACTCCGTTCTTCCGCCGTAAGTCATCGTCCCAAGACATAAACTCGATACTTTCAGACCGGATTTTCCTAGGTTTCGAATTTCCATTAGTCCCTCCGGCCATGCGCTGCGTGTTCGGAACACGGGTCGAACTGCTAACACAGATGAGGCGGAGCAAGCCGATGAGTCAATTGCCCAAGACATTTCAACCTGCCTCCGGACTCGAAATCCCGCGCTATGCGGGTATACCCAGCTTCATGCGCCTACCGATGATTTCAATCGACAACGCAAAAGACGTCGATATCGCTCTCTTCGGCGTGCCCTTCGACGGCGGAACGACGAATCGGCCAGGCGCGAGGCACGGGCCGCGACAAGTTCGCGATGCGTCGTCGATGATCCGCCTCATGAACCAAGCGACCGGCGTGAAGCCTTTCGAACTCGCCAATTTCGCCGACTTTGGAGATAGTCCGGTCAACCCGGCTGATGTTGCCGACTCCCTGGCTCGCATTGAGCGTTTCGTCGCCCAAATCACAAGCAAACACACCATCCCCATGGTCGTAGGTGGTGATCACCTAACATCACTTGCTGTTCTTCGAGCTCTTCAACAGGAACGGCCTTTCGGATTGGTACACTTCGATGCCCACACCGACCTCTATGACGAGTATTTTGGCGGATATCGTTACACTCACGGCACACCCTTTCGCCGTGGCATCGAAGAAGGGATCCTCGACCCCAACCGTATTGTTCAGATAGGCATTCGCGGAACGGCGTATGACGGTGCCGACGTGGTTTGGGGGCGCGAACAGGGTATTCGTATCGTCATGATCGAGGAACTCGTCGACCGCGGCGTCGACGCCATCATGAGCGAGGCACGAACGATCCTTGGTGACGGCCCGACTTACCTCAGTTTCGACATAGACGGCATCGACCCAAGCCAGGCGCCCGGGACGGGAACCCCTGAAATTGGCGGTTTCTCAACGCTGGATGCTCAGCGAATGATCCGAAGGCTCAGTGGTGCCAATCTTATCGGTGCCGATCTGGTTGAGATTTCACCACCCTTCGATCCTTCTGGCGGCACAGCCTATGTTGGCGCCAATATCATGTTTGAGATCATGTGTTGCCTCGCCGAAGCAGTCGCCAAAAAATGAGCGTCCTAAGTCGTAAAGAGGCGATCACCCTGCTCATCAATAATTTGCCGGCCCTTTGATATCGATAGCTGTTTGGCATCGTCGGGCGAGGTATGGCGATCGGCACGGATGAATTCCTGCTCTTTCGGTTCGCCGTTAACGGTTTTGCGGATAATCCCGGCCGTGAGAAACTGACCCCCTTCTCGCTTAATCAACGGCGTGATCGTAAAACCGTTGTATTCGATCGACTCGCCTTCCTCCGCAGCGCCACAACCTAGCGATGCGCCGCCAAACAAACCACCAAGCAACTTGCCCAAAACCATGTCGATTTCCCTTAGCCTATCGCAGGCTTGCGAATTTCGCTAGGACGAGCCCATCACCATTGAGCTTCGTCGGTACAACGATGAGACAGACATCAAGGGGCGGCACGGTCAATTCCAAAAAGGTCGAATTTGTCGGATCAAGGGGCGAGACACTCGCGGCCCGATTCGATCTTCCATTGGCGGGCAAGCCCAGGGCCTACGCAATTTTTGCTCATTGCTTCACCTGTTCGAAAGATGTCCTCGCGGCATCGCGTATTTCCTCGGGCCTAGCAAACGAAGGCGTTGCAACTCTCAGGTTCGACTTCACAGGACTGGGTCATAGCGACGGAGAATTCGCCAATACCAATTTTTCCTCGAACGTCGATGACCTTCTCGCGGCCGCCGACTTTCTCAGAGGATCATTTCAAGCCCCAAGACTTCTCGTGGGACATAGTCTTGGAGGGACCGCGGTGCTGCTAGCCGCAGCGCATATTCCAGAAGTTCGAGGACTGGCCACGATCGGTGCGCCAGCGAGCCCTATCCATGTGAAAAAGCTCTTCTCTTCAGACTTGGACGCGATCGAGAAAACAGGTTCAGCAAATGTGATCATTGCCGGAAGGCAATTCACCATTAGAAAGCAGTTTCTCGAAGATCTCGAGGCGCAAGATTTAAGCACATCTCTTGGCAATCTCGACAGCGCCCTTCTGGTCCTTCATTCGCCGACGGACGCTACCGTCGATATCGAAAATGCGGCGATGATTTTTCAGTCAGCCAAACACCCGAAAAGCTTTGTCTCGTTGGACCACGCGGACCACCTCATTACCCAACGAGCTGACGCCGAGTACGCTGCCGAAATGATCGCCTCTTGGTCAAAACGGTACCTGCCAACCGAGGACGAGGAAAAACACGAAGATCCATCGGCAATTCGACTACGAGAGTCAGGCTTGTCGAAATTTGCGCAGGACGTTCAGGCCGGTCGGCACTGCCTCTATGCCGATGAGCCACCGTCTGTTGGAGGCAAGGATCTCGGGCCCGCACCACATGACTTCGTGGCGATCGGATTGGGCGCCTGCACCGCGATGACATTGAGGCTTTACGCCGAGCACAAGGATATCGAGGTCGGAACTATCGGCGTTGACGTTGAACACGGAAAACTCGAGGGAGAGAGCACTGCGTCAAAGGCGGCAACGGAGCGACGCCACCATGTGTTCAAACTGACTATTCGTGTCGACGGCGAACTCGATCAAGATAGGCGGGCCAAGCTCTTGGAGATTGCCAACAAGTGCCCGGTCCATCGGACGCTCGATGGTCCCGTACGGATCGAGACGACAATCATCGAATGATATCGAAAACATTTTGAGCTGATGTCACCCACGGACAAACGCACGAATTTCAACGTCTGGTACGTCGTCATTGCCATTAGCGCCTGGTTTATCATTCAAGGCATTATCGAAAACTACTATAAGGTCGAGCAGATCCCTTACAGCAAGTTCCAGACGTTGCTGGAGGATAAGCGGATTGACAACCTCACCGTCACCGAGAGTAGAATTTCGGGCAAGATCAAAGACGCGAAAGAAGGTGAGCCAACCTATTTCGTAACGGCGCGCGTAAGTCCCGAATTCGCGGGCGAGCTCGAAAAAGCTGGTGTGGAGTTCACAGGCGGTTCTGACGAGAGTTTCTTGGGAACGCTGATATCATGGGTTGCACCGATCCTGCTCTTCTTCGTTATTTGGATCTTCTTGATGCGGCGCATGTCAATGGGCGGATTTGGCGGCGTCATGCAAGTCGGCAAAAGCCGCGCCAAGATCTATGTCGAGAAAGATACAAAGACGACATTCGCCGATGTCGCCGGTTGCGATGAAGCCAAGCACGAAGTTCAGGAAATAGTCGAGTTTCTCAAGGAGCCACAACGTTACGGTCGGCTCGGTGCACATATGCCCAAAGGCGTTTTGTTGGTGGGTCCCCCCGGTACCGGCAAAACGCTTCTTGCCCGAGCCGTTGCCGGCGAGGCCGGGGTCACGTTTCTTTCCATTTCGGGTTCAGAATTTGTCGAAATGTTCGTGGGCGTGGGTGCGGCCCGCGTGCGTGATCTCTTTCAACAGGCGCGCCAACTTGCACCAGCGATCATTTTCATCGATGAGTTGGATGCCTTGGGACGAGCTCGAGCCAGTGGATTTGCTGCCGGTGGCCATGATGAAAAAGAGCAAACCCTCAATCAGCTGCTTGTCGAGCTGGACGGCTTCGACTCGTCGGCCGGTATCGTGCTCCTGGCTGCCACAAACCGGCCAGAGGTCCTCGATCCGGCATTGTTGAGAGCAGGACGTTTTGATCGACAGATACTAGTCGATCGGCCCGATAAATCTGGGCGGATCCAAATTCTCGAAGTCCATACGAAGAAGATCAAACTAGCCCCCGAGATCAAACTCGAAGATGTCGCAGCGTTGACGCCAGGTTTCACCGGCGCTGATCTCGCCAATCTGGTCAATGAAGCAGCTCTCGTTGCGACACGGCATGACCGAGATGCCGTTACTCTCGATGACTTTAATGAGGCCGTTGAGCGACTGATCGCAGGACTTGAAAGGAAGAACCGGCTCCTCAACCCGAAAGAACGGCGCACGGTTGCCTACCACGAGCTTGGCCATGCATTGGTCGCTCTTTCACTTCCCGGCCAAGATCCCGTCCAAAAAGTAACCATCATACCACGGGGGATCGGCGCCCTAGGTTACACGCTGCAACGTCCGACCGAAGATAGGTTTCTCATGAGTAAGCAGGAGCTCGAATCAAAAATGGCAGTGCTGCTTGCCGGACGGGCTGCCGAAGATGTGTTCTTCAATGAAATATCGACTGGAGCCGGTGACGATCTTCAAAAAGCAACCGATGTCGCACGGTCGATGATCACACGCTACGGCATGGACCCGAAGCTCGGACAGGCGGCGCTTGAGGCCGAACGCGGCAACTATTTGGGCCAGCCGATCGAAGGCGGGGGCCGCCGCTATTCTGAAGAAACAGCACGAGAAATCGATATTGCCGTTCGTGACGAACTTGATCGTGCCTACCAGAACGCCAAAGCAATCGTGCAAAGAAGACGAGACGAGATTGAAAGGCTGGCACAAATTCTCTTGGAAAAAGAGACACTTACGGCAAGTGACCTACCACCGCCCGTGCCCCTCGGTGATACACGTGCGCTTGCAAACTAAGCACATGAAGATCATGTGACATCAGCCACTAATGACTGATCTCGACTGAGAAAACCACCAAATCGACATTAATGAACACACTGTTGGAATTTGAGCGGCCCATCGCCGAACTCGAGGGCAAGGTAAAAGAGCTGCGCCATCTCGCTAATGGGCAAGATCTTGATCTCGCCGAGGAGATCGAGCGGCTAGAAGGCCGCGCGACCAAGCTATTACAACAGACCTACAGCCGGCTCGCACCTTGGCAGAAAGCGCAAGTGGCGCGGCACGCCGACAGGCCACGTTGCAGCGCCTACATCAAGGCGCTGATCAGGGACTTCGCGCCGCTCGCTGGCGATCGTCAGTATTCCGATGACCTTGCGATCATTGGCGGCCTAGGCCGTTTCCGTGGCATCTCAGTGATGGTGATTGGTCAAGAAAAGGGTGAGGATACCGAAGATCGCGTTCGCCACAATTTTGGCATGGCGCGACCCGAAGGCTATCGCAAGGCCGTGCGTCTCATGCGAATGGCGGAACGATTTCGACTACCGGTGATCACTCTTGTCGATACACCAGGAGCGCACCCGGGTATCGGCGCCGAAGAGCGTGGACAAGCGGAAGCAATCGCGCGATCGATCGAAACCTGCCTAGATTTGAGAGTTCCAATCATAAGCGTCATCATTGGCGAAGGTGGTTCCGGTGGCGCAATCGCCATCGCTTCGGCAGATCGCGTGATTGCACTTGAGCATTCAATCTATTCGGTGATTTCACCCGAAGGCTGTGCTGCGATCCTGTGGCGAAGCAGCGACGAAGCGGCGACGGCCGCGGAAGCCTTGAAGCTTACAGCTCAGGATCTCTTGGAACTCCAACTGGTCGACGAAGTCGTGGAAGAGCCGTTGGGAGGTGCCCATCGCGACCCGAGTATCACGATCGAACATGTCGCCGATTCGATCGAGCTGCAGACTGTTGCTTTAAGGGGTATCGATCCGGATATCATCCGCTCACGACGCCGAGAGAAATTCTTGGCGCTTGGCAGAGAATTGGCGGATTAGTCGGCAGCTTCAGTCGGCTCTCGAGAGGTCGATCGAATTTGGCGATAGATTGCAGGAACCAGGGCTAAGAGACCCAACCCCAGCATTGGCAGGAAGATTTCAGGTTTAAGAACGATAGAGAGATCTGGATCTTGTCCCTCCTCAATGACGGATCCAAGGCCGACACCGGCGCCCGTATAAACGAGCGCTCCAGGAATAATCCCAACGAATGTCGCGAGAGCAAAAGGCAGCAGCCTCATGCCGAGAAACGCTGGCACGAGGTTCACGAGCCAAAACGGAAACACCGGGACGAGACGAAGGAAGAGGAGATAGAAAACACCGTTTTTCCTGAATCCGCGTTCCATGCGTCCCAACCATGGTCCGGCTCGGTCATGAAGCGAGTCGCCGAGGGCCGTGCGAGCAACCAAAAAAAGCAAGCACGCGCCTAGCGTCGCACCCGCAACATTGTTGAACGCACCGAAGACAAATCCGAAAAGAAATCCACCCAAGACGGAGAGCACGGCCGCTCCGGGGATCGATGCGGCCACGACAACCGCATAAATGACAATGAATGCCGCCGCCGATAGGATGGGTCTTTGCTCAACGAATTGCTGCAACTGAATTTGGTGCTCGCGGAGAGCTTCGAAACTCAAATATCGCTGGAGATCAAACGCGAGATAGCCAATGAGGAGACATGCGAGAATGGCTATTGGTGCAAGTCGGCGAACGTTTTTCGTCATCTGACTAATTTGACCACTCCAGATGCGTCCACGGACGCAATCGTATCACCCAAATCTCGCCAGAAAGTTGACGAGTTTTTTCGTGCGTGGGCTAAACAACCGCGGCGCAAAGTAACTTCCGGCACCACGCTTATTAACATCCGATAGTGTGGGATAAGCAGAGATGGTTTCAGCGACAGAACGTATTTTCAATCGGTTCTGGATGGCCATCGTCCAGGTGAAGATGAGCTCTCCTGCCTGAGGGCCAACAATGGCAGCGCCCAGGATTCTGCCTCGTTTATCGACGACAACTTTGGCGAAGCCCTCGGCTCGCCCTTCAATGATTGCCCGATCGACACTATCGAAGCGCCAGTTCAGAGTTTCGATCATATGACCCTCCGAACGAGCCTGTTCTTCCGACAATCCGACAGCCGCCAATTCGGGATCCGTATAGGTCACTCTCGGCATTGCCTGGTAGCTCACTTTGGAAGGCAACCGAAACAGCGCGTTGCGGATGACAATACCAGCCTGATAGCTGGCTGAATGTGTCAGTTGCGGTGGTCCGATCACGTCACCCAATGCGAACACTCGTCGGTTGCTTGTCCGCAGGCGGCGGTCGACCTCGATACCGGCTTTCGAATATTGAATCCCGGCCGCATCGAGCCCTAATCCGTCGGTCGAAGGGACACGTCCTGCTGCCACGAGGACATGTGATCCGTTGATTGTCGCGTCACCTTCAGGATCGCGGATTGTGACGGAACCACATCCATTGAGTTGAGTAACTTGGACGTTTTCGCGAAGGTCAATGCCATCATCGATAAGATGCTTTCGAACAACGTCGACCAATTCCGGGTCTTCTTTGGCAAGAATAAGACCGAGCTCCACGATGGTGACGCTAGCGCCAAGCCTCCGAAAAGCCTGCCCAAGTTCACAACCGATCGGCCCGCCGCCAATGATCACCAGGTGGGAGGGACGCTCTTGCAGCGAAAAAATGGTTTCGTTGGTCAGATAAGGAACATCTGAAAGACCAGGAACGAGTGGAACAGCGGGTTTGCTTCCCGTGGCAACGACATATCGGCGGGCCCTTACGCGATCACCCAGAACTTCGAGATCCGTTTCGTTGAGGAACTTCGCTTCACCATTGACGACCTGTACGCCCAGACCCTCAAAGCGCTCTCGACTGTCATGGGGTTGAATGGTCTGGATTGCCCGATCTATCGCCCTACGGACCTCCGCGAAATTGTCGACATCACCACTTGAAGCGAGGGCCCTTGATGCCGCGATCAGACTCTTGGAAGGGACGCAGCCATAATTCAGGCAGTCGCCTCCCATCAGCGCCTTTTCCACCAGCATTGTTGGAGCACCCATCTGTGACGTGCCCGCGGCAACTGACAGCCCAGCAGAACCGGCGCCTAAGATGCAAATGTCGGGGGTCTCTAGTTTGGCCATGTGATCTCAGTCAGAGACTCTCAATGTTTCTCTTTCCGTTGGTGCGAGAGGGTTAGGCGCTGGAAGAGGGCGCACGAAGTCAAGAAAGTGTTACGAGGATGTCTGGTCGTGTGCCAATCACTACGCCAGTCCGGGGAGTAAGAGTCTGAATTCGATGCCACTCATCTTTGATTTTCTTGATTCTCTGGGGATTGAGCACGTCACAACGGAGCACGAGCCTGCCTTCACGGTAGAAGATGCCGCGCGGATAACGAGCCATATCGCCGGAGGCCACACGAAGAACTTACTTCTCGAGAGCAAGACCGGCTCTCTTTGTATGCTCTCGTGTTTGGATAGCCAGTCCGTGAAGATCAATGGATTAACGCGTCTTCTGGGTCTTCCCAAGATGTCGTTTGCCAAGCCGGAACGGATGATCGACGTCTTGGCAGTGCGCCCTGGCTCACTTAGCCCCTTTGCGCTCATCAATGATCGGGACAAACAGGTCCTACCCGTTCTCGATATGCAATTGTTCGATGATGACCACGTCAATTTTCATCCCTTGGATAATGCCAAGACGACAACAATTCGGTCAGAAGATCTAACAAAGTTTCTCGAAGCGCTCGGATACCAGGCCCAAATCATCGATATGAATGAAACGCTTAGCGCCTAGCCGGTTGGCCGCAACACAGGGTTCTCCAGCCGCACAGCGGTGAGCCTGCTAGCGCTTGACCCTCATGGCAATCAAGCTACGATTATCACCAGCCAATGATCGCTTATGGGAGAGTCTATTTAGCGTTTTCGCTGGATAGCGCCGAAGGAGCAACACCCCCGGAAACTCTCAGGCAGAAGGGACCGTAGGCGAGCTGGCTCTCTGGAAAGTGAGCAAACGTTTGTTTCGCTCCACCGACGGGGACAGGACAGCGTCCTGGAATCTCTCAGGTCAATGACAGAGGGGGCCTTTATCATGGCGTTCAGACGTCAGTGCTTTGTGGGCTCCTATGACCGTATTGAAGCAAACGGCCCTTTTCGACTTTCATGCCCATCATGGCGCACGAATGGTGGAGTTTGCCGGGTGGTCGATGCCTATCCAATATGCGCACGGGATCATTAAGGAACACCAGGCCTGCCGAACTCGCGCTGCCCTGTTCGATGTCTCCCATATGGTTCAGGTCGAGATTTCTGGACGGAATGTAGCCGTCCATCTGGAGCGGCTGGTCGTTGGAGACCTGCAGGCGCTGAGATCGAATTGCACGCGATATACCCTCATAACCAATGACAAAGGCGGCGTGCTCGATGATCTTATGGCAACAAGGTTAGAGAATGACCTCTTCTTTCTGGTGCTCAATGCTGCAAGGCGCGAGCATGACATTGAACATCTGAAAAAAAATCTTCCATCGGAATGCACAATCCGTTCGCTTGATGACCGGGCGCTTCTAGCGCTCCAGGGACCAGATGCTGAGACAATTCTCGCATCACATGTGCCGGGTGCCGACCGACTGAGTTTCCTGGAATCCGGTATCTTTGCAATTGATGGAGACGAAGTCCGAATTTCTCGTGTTGGATACACAGGCGAAGATGGTTTCGAAGTCTCCGTGCCGAACGCCCGAGCGATACAGTTTGCGGAGATGCTTTTGGCACATCCTGCAGTTGACCTTGCTGGACTCGGAGCCAGAGACACGTTGCGACTCGAAGCAGGACTTTGTCTTTACGGCCATGAGCTTGACGAGAATACCACGCCGGTTGAAGCGAACCTCTCCTGGACGATCGGCAAGCGACGTCGCACGGAAGGCGGATTTCTCGGTGATCACAAAATACTGAAACAACTCCAGGAAAAGCCCGGGCGCCTCCTTGTTGGACTCGAGCCCGAGGGTCGCACCGTGCCACGAGCAGGCGCTGAGATCCGCACAATGGATGAAAACAAGATCGGCACGGTTACAAGCGGTGGCTTTGGACCGAGTGTCGAAAGACCAATTGCTCTCGGCTACATCCCGTTTGATCAGAGTGCCGAAGGAACGTCACTCCTGATTCATTTGCGCAATCGAGACATCGCTACACGTGTCAGAAAACCGCCGTTTTGGCCCCACCGCTTCAAACGTAAGTGAGGTAATTCTCAATGACGATTTACTTTACCAAAGACCATGAGTGGATTTCTGTCGAGGGCAGCACGGCAACCGTCGGAATTACCAATCACGCTCAAGAGCAACTTGGTGACATAGTCTTTGTCGATCTGCCTGACCTCGGGGCCCAAGTTCAGCAAGGCGAGGACATTGCCGTCGTCGAGAGCGTGAAGGCGGCAAGTGATATTTTTGCACCGATAGCCGGCACAGTCTCGCAAATCAACGAAGCGCTGACCAACAATCCGGCTTCCGTCAATGAGGACGCCGAGGGATCAGCATGGTTTTTCAAGCTGAGTCCCTTCGACACAAATCAGATCGAAGGTCTGATGGATCGTGTCGCATATGACACATTCGTCGCTTCCAACGACGAATAGCGAACTTCCCTCGAGCAACTCCATTAGGATCGCGTGCATGCTGAGCAGTCGCAGCGAGTCGTTTATTGGGCGCCATCTTGGACCCAGAGAACACGACATCGCCACCATGACGAAGTCATTGGGATACACCTCACTGGACGAACTTTGTTCGGCGATCATTCCCGAATCGATCCGTCTCGATCGCGAGCTTGATCTGCCGGAGCCTGTGGGTGAACCAAGGGCGTTCGAATTGTTGGCCGAGTTGGCGTCAAGAAATCAACCCAGCCGCAGTTTCATTGGGATGGGCTATTACGGCACGCATTTACCTTCCGTCATTCAGCGCAATCTCTTGGAGAACCCGGGCTGGTATACGGCCTACACGCCTTATCAGGCGGAAGTGAGCCAAGGCCGTCTCGAAGCGCTCTTGAATTTCCAGCAGATGGTCGTCGACCTGACGGGCCTCGACACCGCAAACGCGTCACTTTTGGATGAGGCCACGGCAGCCGCAGAAGCCATGACGATGGCTCGGCGAGTCAACAAATCATCTTCCAATCGCTTCTTGGTCGAGAATTCGTGCCATCCCCAGACGATCGCGGTGCTCGAAACACGATCGCAATCTCTGGGCATCGAGATTGTGCATGTCGACGATAGCCGCGACGCAGATGAAGAGGAAATTTTCGGGGGCATTGTCCAATACCCTCACACGCTCGGCACGATCTCCGACATCCGCGAACGTGTGGATATAGTCAAATCTCGAGGCGGTCTCGCCATTGTCGCCACAGATCTGTTGGCGCTGTGCCTTTTGACTCCGCCCGGTGAGTTTGGGGCAGACATTGCTATCGGCTCGGCCCAGAGGTTCGGCGTGCCCATGGGCTATGGGGGACCTCACGCGGCATTCTTCGCAACGAAAGAAAAGCATCGCCGCAGCATTCCCGGAAGACTGATTGGTGTGGCAGTCGATGCGCAGGGAAAAACCGCCTTTCGAATGGCGCTGCAAACGCGGGAGCAACATATTCGCCGGGAGAAGGCGACGAGCAACATTTGCACCGCCCAGGTCCTCCTCGCCGTGATCGCTGGGATGTATGCGGTCTACCACGGACCCGATGGTCTTCGAAGGCGAGCCGAAGATGTCCACAGCATTGCCTGTGGTTTCGCTGACGGCCTCAAAAGGGCGGAGATCGAGCCTGCATTCCATGAGTTTTTCGATACCGTTACTCTCTCTGTCCCGGGCAAGGCTCAAGAGATCCACCACAACGCTGCACAAGGTGCGATCGATCTCCGGTTAATCGATAACGACCATGTTGCGGTCTCATTCGACGAAACATCCACCCCCGATGATCTGGTCGATCTGCTGTCGATCATCACCGAATCAAATTGGAGCCTGAGCGAGGTCGGCATTCTCGTTGCAACAGAAGAGACGAAGATCCCTCAAAGACTGCAAAGGCAATCCGGTTACCTCGACCATCCGATTTTCCACTCAATCCGAAGCGAAACCC
>CAYPOV010000068.1:0-17227 GCA_964412385.1 uncultured Geminicoccaceae bacterium | reverse complement strand
GACCTCTGGGACGAACTCGGCGAACAATTCAATGTCAAGTGCATTCCGGCGGGTAATACCGGCGATCAAATGGGAGGCTGGTTCCGCAAGGAAATCAACTCGATTGAGGATCTCCAGGGTCTCAAGATGCGTATCCCCGGCATTGGTGGCCGCATGATGGAGAAGGTCGGTGTCACGGTTGTGACCCTGCCAGGCGGTGAGATTTTCCAGAATCTCCAATCCGGCGCAATTGATGCAACTGAGTGGGTTGGTCCCTACAACGACCTTTCACTGGGGTTCTATCAGGTCGCCAAGAACTACTATTGGCCCGGCCTGCACGAACCTGGGCCTGTGCTCGAATGTGTGATCAATAAGGAAAAATGGGAAAGTCTGCCCGCTGATCTTCAGCAAATCATCGCAGCCGCCTCTGCTGAAGAAAACGTCCGGATGCTTGCCGAATACAACGCCCGCTCAGCCCCGGCGTTGCGCTCACTTGTCGATGAGCATGGCGTCCAGCTCCGACAGATGCCACGCGAGATCATTGAGGCTCTGGGCAACGCTGCCGGTGAGTTGATGGAGGAATATAAGGCAAGCGACGACGCGATCCTGACGAAAGTCGCGAATGCGTTCTTGTCGTTCAGAAACGAGATCGCGCCTTGGTCGAGGATCTCCGAGTGGGGTTATCTGAGCGCCCGTCAGCTCAACTACAACTTCCCAAAGTCGTAAATTAGATCGTTTTGATAATTGGGTTCGTCTCACTTGACGAGGCGAACCCATTTTTTTGGGTCTTTGCGCTACTGGAGTGCACCACCTGGCGCGAAGGGGTCGTTGCCGCTTTCATCCTCCTCGGATCCCCCGAAAGGATCATCACCAAACCCTCCGCCGCCTCCGTTGAATAAGTTGTCGAAGTCACTGCTTGTGTCAGCGCCGCCGCCATCTGTTTCGACGGAAACTGGTGGGACATCATAAAGCGCCGAGGGCAACCATGTCGCGATACCCGGCTGCCAAAACAAGAGTGCGAGCGCGGCAGCCTGCAGCAATACAAACGGAATGGCGCCCTGCCAGATCTCCGTCGTCTTGATACTCTTGGGTGCAATGCTCCGCAAATAAAACAGGGTAAATCCGAACGGCGGGGTCAGAAAACTCGTCTGAAGATTGATCGCGATCATCACGCCGACCCAAACAGGATCCCATCCCAGCATGATCAGAGGCGGACCGAAAATCGGCAACATAATGAAAATTATCTCGAAGGTATCGAGGAAGAAGCCCAGTAGAAACATGATGAACATGGTGACGATCATGGCGCCGATCTTGCCGCCGGGCATCGCCGTCAAGGCTTCTTCAACAAGGGCCTCGCCGCCGAACCCTCGGAAAACGAGCGAAAATACCGAAGCACCCAGAAGAATAATGAAGATCATCGATGTGGTGGTCGCCGTCTGAACCATCGCGTGGCGAACCACGTCGAAAGTGAGACGGCCGCGCATCGCCGCGAAGAGCATCGCACCCAATGCACCTATCGACGCCGATTCAGTGGCCGTAGCGATGCCCGCCAGGATCGAGCCAAGCACACCGAGTATGAGCAATAGTGGGAAAATGAGAGCGACGACGACGCGTCGCGCGAGGCTGGCCTTCTCTTCCGCCGACATTTCGAGTGGTGGACAGCTCTTGGGCTTAATTACGGCATTGATCGCCGTCCAAAGCATATACAATCCGACGAGCAGTGCTACCGGGAGCAGCGCACCTGCGAATAAATCACCGACAGATACGGGATCTGGTGCGAGATTGCCAAGCCTGTTCTGAGCCGCCTGGTTCACACCTTGCAAGATGTCCGCGATGAAGATGATGACCGTCGAGGGCGGAATCAGCTGCGATAATGTAGCGGAGGCGCAAATCGTTCCGGTGGCAAGCTTGGGATCGTAGTTCGCGCGCAACATGGCGGGCAGACTGATCAGCCCCATCGTCACGACCGTTGCACCTACGACACCGGTGGATGCCGCCAATATTGCGCCAACGAGTACAACCGAATAGCCGAGCCCGCCTCTGACCTGCCCGAACAATTGCCCCATTGTGGTGAGAAGCGCTTCGGCAATGCCAGAGCGCTCAAGGATCATGCCCATGAAAATGAACAGAGGCACCGCCACCAGCACCTCATTCATCATGGTGCCGAAATAGCGGGGTGCGATCGCGATAAAGTAAGTGAAATCGAAGATGCCGAGCACCCAACCTATGGATGCGAAGATCAAAGAGACGCCGGCGAGCGTGAAAGCGACCGGATACCCGATCAGAAGTGCGCAGCAAATTCCGAAGAAAAGGCCAACGGCCATGTATTCGCCAAGGTGCTCCATCAAGGCGTCATCTCGGCATGCAAGAGATCTCTCTCTTCCTTGGGAAGAAGATCGTCACGTTCGCCAAGAACGAGTACCGCGACACCGATTTTTGCAAGTCCCTGCAGAACCATCAGTGCGACAAAGACAAGCAATGCGGATTTGAGCAGATAGAATCCGGGCAAGCCCCCAGGCCAAGGCGAAGGCTCATGAACCCTCCATGCAGCACTCACATAGGGCCAGGAGGCCCACGCGATGAGCGCGAGCCAAGGCAGAAGAAAGATGACGACGCCGATGATTTCGAGAACGGCCCGGCCCTTCCGGCTCAGCCCTTTCTGGATGATGTCGACTCGGACATGGGCGTTCTTGGCATAGGCGTGGGCCGCCACGAGCATGAAGGACAATCCGAAGGCCGCGATGTAGATTTCTTGGATCCAGACCCGCCCAAAATCGAAACCGTAGCGACTGATGGCGACAAACGCGCAATCAAGCACGCTCACCAGAATGAGTATGGCTGCAATTGCACCGACGATGCGATTAAGGCCGTAAATGAGGGCGACGCCCCGACCGATTGCATTCATTTTGTTTTGTCATCCCTGATCGAGAGCTATTGGCCTCGAAACTGTGGAGGGCGTTTTTCGACGAATGCAGCCCTGCCTTCAACATAATCTTGGCTTTGAAAACAGGTTTCAACGAGGCCTTGAATATGAGCAAGTTGATGTTCCGTCGCGCCGGTCCGAAGGGCGATCGCCGACGCCTTGAATGCTTGCAGGGTCAATGGCGCGTTGACGCAAATGCGTGAGACATATTCATCGACAAGCGCATCGAGTTCCTCGTGGGTGACGAGCTGGTTGACGAAGCCCATACGAAGCGCCTCTTCGCCGGAGAACAATCGTGCCGTGTAAGCCATCTCGAGTGCATTGGTGGCACCCATGACGTCGGCGAGGCGACGCACACTCTTAAAGCCATAGCCCAAACCCAGCTTGGCTGCCGGCATGGCAAACTTGGCGTTCGTGCTGGCGATCCTCAGGTCCGAGGTTGCGGCGAGATTGAGGCCGCCGCCAACACAATATCCCTGAACACGGCAGATAACCGGCTTTGGGAAGGTCTCCAGATTGTCGAAGACCTTCCCGGTTGTGGCTTCATAGCGGGCAATCGCTTCCTGATTGGCACGCTCATCTTCAAATTTAGAGATATCCGCGCCGGAAACGAAGGATTTGTCACCCGCGCCTTTCAGCACCAAAACCCGCAACTCGGGGTCATTTGCCAAGGTATTGAGTGCTTCCGCAAACGCCTGCCACATCTCGAGAGAAACAGCGTTGTGCTTTTCAGGATTGTTGAAGGTAATATCGGCACGAAAGCCGGTTCTCTCGACGAGAATCTTGTCACCCATGGATCCGGCCCCTTGCCACCTGCTCTCAGATAACACCCTCTTCGCGAAGGCGTGCTATCTCGCTCGCATCATGTCCCAGCCATTGCAAGACTTCATCGGAATGTTCCCCCGCTCGAGGTGGCGGCGCCGCGACTTCCCATTGGCTACGCGAGAGCTCCACCCCTTGTGATACGTAATCGGCCCGTGTCTGTAGGTGAGAAGGGCCTGATCGCGCCATTCTCAAATGCGTGACCTGCGGATCAGCAAAGACCTCGTCCATCTTGTTGATGGTGCCGCACGGCACGCTGGCCGCATTGAGCCGTTTGATCCAATCGGCACTGCTATGGGCGCGAAGGCGCTGGTTGATCTCATCGCTGAGGATATCGCGGTTTTTCGAACGGGACGCGGCATCCTTGAAGCGTGGATCCTCGACAAGCTCCGGTGCTTCGATCGCTTGGGCGAACCGCTCCCAGATCTCACCCCCCGCTGTGGCGATGTTGATCAGTCCATCAGTGGTCTCAAAAACGCCCGTGGGTATGCTCGTTGGGTGATTGTTTCCCGCCTGGCCAGCGACCTCACCGGCCATCAGCCAACGAGCGGCTTGAAAATCGAGCATGAAGATCTGTGCCTGCAGCAAGGAGCTTTGAACCCACTGCCCCTCACCCGATATCTCTCGCTCGAGAAGAGCCGTGAGAATACCATTGGCCGCGAGAAGGCCCGCTGAAAGGTCCGCTATGGGAATGCCCGCTCGAACCGGACCATGACCGGGGATGCCTGTAATCCACATCAAGCCTCCCATGCCCTGAGCAATTTGATCGAAACCGGGACGCTCTCGGTAGGGACCATCCTGTCCAAAACCTGAAATGCTAGCGAGAATGATGCGAGGATTGCGTGATTTGAGCGCCTCATAGTCAATCTTGAGACGATTTTTGACATCGGGCCGATAGTTCTCGATCACCACATCAGCACGATCCACGAGCTCCATGAATATCGCGTGACCCTTAGTATCGCGAAGATTGAGGGTCAGACTGCGTTTGTTGCGATGAAGGTTTTGGAAATCGGGTCCATTGCGGTCTCCGCCCAATTGTTCCTGTCCTGGTTTTGCAGGCGCCTCAATCTTAATCACGTCAGCACCCCAGTCCGCGAGCTGGCGTGCGCATGTCGGGCCCGCGCGAACCCGCGTCAAATCGAGGACACGGAAGCGCGAAAGCGCTTGGCTGGCTGGAGTATGTGGCATTGAGGCCTCCCCTCTGAATTCCTAGCCTAGAAGCACGGCTGGGAGCCATGTTGCTAGTTCGGGCCATAGTGCGACCATTGACAGGCCGATGATCTGGATGCCCACAAACGGGATGATGCCTCGATAAATGTCGATAGTCATCACGGTATCAGGTGCAACACCTCTCAGATAGAACAAGGCAAAACCAAAGGGCGGGGTAAGAAAGCTGGTTTGCAGATTGATGGCAATCATGATGCCCAGCCAGACGGGATCCGCCCCCATCATGAGCAGCACCGGGCCCACGATCGGTACAACCACGAAAACGATCTCGATAAAGTCAAGAAAAAAGCCGAGCACGAACATAAGTGCCATGACGAGAAGCATCGCGGCTGCAAGGCCACCCGGGAGATTTTCCAGCGTGCGAATCACCAAGCCGTCGCCGCCAAGTCCTCGAAACACCAACGAGAACACCGACGCCCCAAGCAAGATCACAAAAATCATGGCGCTGATGCGCATGGTTTGAATGAGGACGTCGTCGGTCACTCTCCAAGTCAGGCGTTGACGCAGGAATGCGAGACCCGTTGCGCCTACGGCCCCCACCGCCGCCGATTCGGTTGGTGTCGCCAAGCCGAATAGGATGCTGCCGAGAACCAGGATCATCAGAACAACCGGCGGCACCAAGGCGACCATCGCTTGCTGCCAGACCTGATCATCTTTGGGACGTTCGATGGCGGGACTTAAGGCTGGGTGCAGGGCAGCAACGGCGATTTGGTAGCAAAGATAGAGCCCGACAAGCAGGAGACCCGGTAGCAGAGCGCCTGCGAACAGATCGACGACAGAAACCGGTTCGGGTGCGAAATTGCCGAGGGCGAGTTGCGCCTCGGCATTCGCTCCTTGAAGGATATCGCCTAGAATGACGAGAACGATCGAAGGGGGAATGATCTGTCCGAGTGTTCCGGCAGCACAAATTACGCCCGTTGCCAGCTTCGGATCATAACCCGCCCGCAACATCGTCGGCAGACTCAAGAGCCCCATCGTCACCACTGTGGCACCGACAATACCTGTCGATGCGGCAAGTAACATGCCAACAATTGTGACGGAGTAGCCGATTCCCCCGCGAAGCCTGCCGAAAACTCGAGACATTGAAACCAGCAACTGATCAGCGATACCGGACCGCTCGAGCATCACCCCCATAAAGATAAACAATGGCACGGCCACGAGGGCTTCGTTGGTCATGACACCGAAGAACCTCGACGGCAGGCTGCCAAGGAGACGCATATCGAAGACCCCGATGGCCGCTCCGAAGTAGGCGAACATAAGCGATGTACCGGCAAGGCAAAACGCGACGGGAAATCCTGTGAGCAAAACCGCACAGGTAGCCGCCAACATGGCGATACTGAGCTGCTCGCCGCTCATGGGTGTTCTTGACTAGGCGGGCATAGATTGTTTCCGCTGAGCTTCGCAAGCGATCGAATTGCCAAGGAAAGACCCTGAAGGAACATAAGGGCTGCAAAAATCAGGAGTACGCTCTTCAAGAGGAACAAGCCCGGAAGACCATTGGCTTCACGCGACGCCTCAAAACGCCTCCAAGACTGTGCTATGTAAGGAAATGAGAGGTAGCCGATGATCGCCATTGTCGGAAGCAACAGAAACAATGAGCCCAGTAGATCGATGAAGGCCTGCGCTCTACCGGTGGCGCCTCTGTAGACAATATCGACGCGGACATGGGCATCCTTGAGCATGGTGAAGGATGCGCCGAGCATGAAGACGATGCCATTGATCCAAACATAGCTCTCCTGCATCCAAATCCGGCCCCAATTGAACCCGTATCTCAGAACGACAATCCCGAAGGTTATGGCAACCATGAGAAGGATCATCCGGGATACGATCTTACCGAGCGTTTCACTGAAACAATCGATCTTCTCGGCGATGGCCAACAATCCTTGCAATGGCCCCTGCCTCCAATCTCCAACGTGCTTGGTTCGACACTTGTCTTGACCATCCGATGACAATCTACGACAAGCTTATCTTTTGCTGCATTGCAGCCTGATCGACGCGTGTTATAAGCGCGCGCACGGCGATGAATAGAATGAAATCTGGCCGAATAGGCCGTGTTGAGAGAGAGCCACTTCTTTGAAGCAACCATTGATCCTCGTTATCAATGGCCCCAACCTCAATCTTCTCGGTTTACGTGAACCTGAACTCTATGGTCACGAAACACTTCAAGAGATCGGCGACCGTTGTCTTGGATTAGGCCGGGAGTTGCAGCTCGGGATTGATTGGCGTCAGAGCAATGACGAAGGGAAGATCGTTGATTGGATACAGGCCGCAAGAGAGACGGCGAGCGGCATTGTTCTCAATGCGGGAGCCTATTCTCACACGTCAGTAGCAATCCTCGATGCGTTGCGTACCTTTGATGGACCCATTATTGAGGTTCATTTGTCGAATATTTTCAAGCGCGAGTCGTTTAGACATCATTCGTATGTCTCCCTCGTTGCCTGGGGCGTGATCTGCGGGTTCGGAAGCACAGGCTACGAGTTGGCACTTAACGCAATGCGCACGCACTTTCCGTCAACCATCTGAATCAAAGACATTAATTTGCGCAAGCCATGCCCAAACTAGAATTCGATCCCGACTATATCGAGCGTCTCGCCGATCTCTTGCAGCGATCGGGGTTGACGGAAATCGAGGTCTCGCACGGCGAGACTAAAATCCGCGTTGCCAAGCAGGTACAAGCGCTGATCGATTATCCTCTCAATTCGCATTCTGGAAGCGTCAGGGCCGAGGTACCCCAAACTACCCCAAATGCCGAACCGGTCGCTCCCGCAACATCGTCGACAGAGGATCATAGTTCTCATCCGGGCACGTTGACCTCGCCGATGGTGGGTATGGTTTACACGGCACCCGAACCCAATTCTTCTCCCTTTGTATCCGTAGGTAGCATTGTCGAGGAAGGTGAAACGCTGTTGATCATCGAGGCTATGAAGGTGATGAATATGATCCGCGCACCGAAGAGTGGCCGCGTTACCAAAATCTTCATCGAAAACGGCCAACCGGTCGAATTCGGCGAGCCGCTGCTTATCATAGAATAAGCACCGCTGTGTTTGACAAAGTCCTCATTGCCAATCGCGGCGAAATCGCGCTTCGCATTCTTCGCGCATGCCGTGAGATGGGCATAGCCACGGTATCGGTTCATTCCACTGCCGATTCGGACGCCATGCACGTGCGGCTTGCCGACGAAAGCGTGTGTATCGGTCCGGCTATCGCAAGCGAATCATACCTCAACGCCGCCTCGATCATCGCGGCCGCGGACATTACCGGCGCGCAGGCGATCCACCCAGGCTACGGCTTTCTTTCGGAGAATGCCGATTTCGCGCAAATGGTCATTGACCATGGCCTCACCTTTATCGGTCCCAAGCCCCAACACATCCGCACGATGGGCGACAAGATCGCGGCCAAGAAAACCGCTAGCGAGTTGGGGCTTCCAGGTGTGACCGGTTCGATTGAGCCGGTAAGCGACGAAACATCGCTTCGCGCTGCTGTCGAGCCGATTGGATTTCCCGTGCTGATCAAGGCCGCGGCGGGCGGCGGCGGCCGCGGCATGACGATTGTTCGCGAATTAGGCGAACTGATGGAGCAGTTCAAGATTGCAAGACGGGAGGCTGCGGTCAGTTTCGGCGATGATCGGGTTTATGTTGAGAGGTTCCTCGACCAACCGCGTCACATCGAAGTGCAGATCTTGGCCGACCAGCATGGCAATGTCGTGCATCTCGGAGAACGTGACTGTTCTCTGCAGCGTCGGCATCAAAAAGTCCTGGAGGAAGCCCCTTCTCCCGCATTGAATGCTAGCGAACGCGAAGCGATCGGCGAGCAGGCCCGACGCGCCATGGAAGAGTTCGGTTATGTCGGTGTCGGAACCATCGAATTCCTCTACGCCGCAGGCAGTTTTCAATTCATCGAGATGAATACAAGGCTGCAGGTCGAACACCCGGTTACCGAATTTGTTACGGGGATTGACCTCGTACGAGAGCAGATCCTGGCAGCCCACGGCGAACCCCTTGGTTTTCGCCAACGAGAGATAGCCTTCCATGGCCACTCAATCGAATGTCGAATCAACGCCGAGGATCCGCGCACTCACATTCCCATGCCTGGCCGCGTGAACGCCTATCATGCCCCCGGTGGCCCTGGTGTCAGGATGGATTCGGCACTCTATGCAGGCTATCGAGTCCCTCCAAACTATGACAGCCTTATCGGTAAGCTCATCGTTCACGACACCAACCGTCAAGCTGCCATAGGGCGAATGGACCGAAGCCTTGGCGAATGCGTGGTTGAAGGGATCACCACCAATATACCGCTTTTGCGGGCTGTCCTTCAGACAACAGACATGAAAATTGGCGAATATGATACGGGCTGGCTTGCCCGTTTCCTTTCAACCTGGGAAGTATAGATCAGAAGCCTTGGCCCGAAAGGCACTTGGGCGCTCAAAGAGGTCATTTTGAGAGGTCAGGGGTGCTCGTCCTTACGCCCGAACTTCTGTTATGCGCTTACGGCATCGGCATGTTTCCGATGGCGAATGATCGCCACGACCCCACGATACACTGGATCGATCCCATTCGGCGCGGCGTTCTCCCGATCGCGGATTTCAAGATCCCAAGACGCCTGAGACGGACCGCGCGTCAGCGACCCTTTGAAATCCGGGTGGATACGGCCTTTGCCCGGGTCATTCGATCTTGCGCCGAATCGATGCCCGATCGCCCGAGAACGTGGCTCAACGACGAATTAATCACTGCCTATTGCCAACTGAACCAACGTGGCCACGCCCATAGCGTCGAATGCTGGCAAGAAGGAAGGCTCGTGGGAGGCCTCTACGGCGTGTCGCTCGGTTCAGCGTTTTTCGGCGAAAGCATGTTCTCTCGCGAGCGAGATGCCAGCAAGATCGCCTTGGTCGAACTCGTGGCGAGGCTGCAGAAAGCTGATTTTATGCTATTGGACACGCAATTCGTCACCGAGCATCTCAGGCAATTCGGAGCACAGGAGATACCTAGGGTCGCCTACAAGAGACTACTGGATGGAGCTCTCTTAGAGGAGCGCAAGTTCCCACGCCAACCAGGTTGGTATTCCGGAAGCCTGATTAATTCGTCTCTTCAATAATCTCGCTGCAGTCGATAACCCAGACGTCGTAAACAGGATGTTCGAGAGCCGAGTAGCCGGGATCGGATGCGTACATCCAGCCACTAAAAATCCTCTCGCCCTCAAACTCACCCTCTGTTTCGTCGATCCATAGAAACGCCGCACTCTCGGGAGGTTCCGTGGGCGGCGTCTCAAAGCACGCCTGTGGCTCAATCCTTAGAGTCCCGAACTGCACGCTTTCGCCGGCTCGAACTTCCAACCGACTGATACGCGCTGTCACTTTGTCCAATCCGCGAAGGACAACGCTTCCGTGCGGCACATCGAGCGCGCCTTCCGCAGAACCACCGCCTCCCAACAAAACGGCGATGCCGATAAGGTAAGCTACCCGGTTCAGTTTCCGCTGGCTCCGCTACCCGAAGTACCACCCGCTCCAGAACCACCGGCCTGACCAAAAATAAAGCGCCCGAGCAAATCTTCGAGGTTGATGGCGGATTGCGTGAATTGAACGGTTTCGCCATCTTTGAGCATTGTCTCTTCGGCGCCCGGCTCGAGCTCCAGGAAATTACCGCCTAGAAGACTCGTGCTCTTGATCGCAGCCGAACTATCGGACGGAAGCTCGACACCATTCTCAACCGAGAAAGTGATTTTCGCACGGTAGGTCTGAGTATCGAGCGATTCGTCGGTGACCGATCCGACCTTGATCCCCGAAATGCGGACATCGGAACCAACGCCGAGTCCACCAATCTGATCAAACGTGGCGACAAGCGAGTAACCGCCGGTGTTGCTTACGTTTGAGCGCGTATAGGCCCAGCTGAAGAAGACGATGGCGACGATCACGACGATCGCGCCGAGAAGTGTCTCGGCTATGTTACGTGTCATTCGAACTCCCGTGTGTCCGCCGCCGGCCTTTCAATGACCGTCAGCGGTGGTCTTCTAGCCCGAGAAGCGCTCGGCTGAAAGCCAATGCCTCGAATGGACGAAGATCGTCAATTCCTTCTCCAACACCGATGGCGTGCACGGGAATGCCAAACCGCTTCGCCAACGAGACGACCACACCACCTTTTGCGGTACCATCGAGTTTAGTGACGACCAATCCGGTTACTATTAGCATCTCGTCAAAGATATTGACTTGATTATGCGCGTTCTGCCCGGTGGTGGCATCGAGAACCAAGACAGTGTCGTGAGGAGCCTCGTCATCAAGCTTGCGAATAACCCGCTCGAGCTTCTCGAGCTCGGCCATAAGCGTGGCCTTGTTTTGCAACCTTCCAGCCGTATCGATGAACAGAACATCGATATTCTCGCGCTTGGCCCGTTCCAGCGCCTCGAACGCGAGACCGGCGGCATCACAGCCAGGCGGGCCTGATACCACGGCCGCCCCCGCGCGTTCGCCCCAAACCTGAAGCTGCTCGACGGCGGCCGCTCGGAATGTGTCGCAGGCAGCAAGCATGACACGCGCACCTTCTTGACGACGCTGCGCTGCCAACTTCCCGATCGTGGTCGTTTTCCCAACACCGTTGACGCCGGCAACAAGAACCACCTGCGGCTGGCGCTCAGGGCGAACCGGCAAGGGTGTCACGGCCGGCTCCAAAAACTTGGCGACCTCCTTGGCAAGAAGTGCTCGAACCTCCTCGTCTGTTATTTGCGCCCCATATCTACCCTTAGCGAGCTCGGCAACCAGCGCGCGTGATGTGTCAACGCCGAGATCCGCCATGATCAGGGCGTCCTCCAGGGCCTCGAGCGTTTCGTCATCCAGCTCTTTTTTCGTGAGGATGCTTCCGATGCTGTCGCGGAGCGCATTCGAGGATCGACCGAGACCAGTCTTCAGCCGCGAGAACCAACCACCGCGACGTGTCTCGCTCACTGCATCATCCTTCCGATCAATCGCCCGGAATCAATGCCAGTTACTTCGGCTTCGACAATATGTCCGGCCATGTCTTCTGTAGTTACGCCCAAATCACAAACCGCAAAACCTTCCGTATGTCCTGAACCTGAGCGCTCCAAAAGAACCGATTCACGCTGCCCCAGACGCGTTTCAAGATATCGTCGAAGGGCGCGATCCCCCGCCTCTCGAAGTTCTGCTGCGCGCTCCTTTCGGATCACTTTGCGCACGGACGGCATTCTCGCAGCGGGCGTCCCTGGCCTTTCCGAATACGGAAAAACATGCAGATGCGTGATCCCGGCCTCATCGACAAGATCGAGGCTCTTTTGGTGCATTGTCGTGTTCTCGGTGGGAAATCCGGCAATGATATCGGCACCGAAGACGATGTCGGACCTAAGAGCTCTCAAGTCGCGACATAGATCGATAACGTCTTGGCGGCTGTGACGCCGTTTCATGCGTTTGAGGATTAAGTCGTCCCCCGACTGCACGCTCAAATGAAGATGCGGCATGAGACGTGGCTCATTGGCAATCAGTTCCCGAAGATCCACATCGACCTCCGCTGGATCGATCGAAGATAGTCGCAGTCTGGCTAGCGTCGGAACCTGCGCCAAGATCATTTTCACCAGTTGCCCCAAAGTCGGCGCGCCCGGGAGATCCTTTCCGTATGAGGTGATATCAACGCCGGTGACGACAACTTCTTGATATCCAGTGTTTTTTAAGACCTCAGCCTGCTGGACCACTTCCATAAGTTCGATACTGCGGCTGTTGCCCCGCCCGTAGGGAATGACACAGAACGTACAGCGATGGTCACAACCATTCTGCACCTGGACAAACCCTCGGCTCCGTCCTTTGAAGCCATTGACGAGGCTCCCTTTGGCCTCTCGATCCTCCATGATGTTGCCGACAGAGACAGTATCGTTCACCTGCCCCAGTTTCGCCCATTGTCGCCGGTCGAGCTTCTCTCGATTGCCGATTACATGATCGACTTCGGCCATCGACTGGTATCGGTCGGGGGAGATCTGCGCACTGCACCCGGTGACGATAATCCGCGCGCCGGGATTGGCGCGGCGGGCCCGCCGGATGGCTTGCCGGGCCTGACGCTCGGCCTCCGAGGTCACTGCGCAAGTGTGGACTACCACCACCTGATTAATCCGTGCCGCCGCAAGATGTTTCCGCATGATCTCGGATTCGAATGTATTGAGGCGACAGCCGAAAGTTATGATCTCTGACCTGCTCAAGACGTTTCATTCCAGTCGGGGAGTTCCACACGTCCTTCAAAAACGAATGACCCAGGCCCTGTCATGACGACGGCGCCGACACCATTCCAGCTTATGCAGAGCTCACCGCCATCGAGGAGAACCCTAGTTTTGCCATCGAGCGCTCCTCGACGAACGCCCGCAACCACGGCGGCACATGCGGCACTGCCGCAAGCGAGGGTCAGACCTGCACCTCGCTCGAAAACACGCAAACGCATCTTGTTTCTGCCTTGCACTGTTGCAAAACCGATATTGCCACATTCGGGGAGTAACTCATGCTGCTCCAAACTCGGACCAAGCACCTCGATCGGCACCTCCTCGACATTGTCCACAAAAAAAACCAGATGCGGATTGCCCATACTCACCGCGACGGGCCTCGGCAATCCGTCCTGCTTGAGAGGCACTTCCAATGTATCGCAAGCTTTGGCGAGCGGGATCTCGTGCCACTCGAGCTTCGGCGGCGCCATTTCCACGGTAATTCGAGCCTGATCGACAACAGTGGCGCGTAGCAGACCGCCATCGGTTTCAAACGTCATCGTCGACGAGTGGCCCTCGCGAACGAAGTAGGCGGCACAGCAACGCGTCGCATTTCCGCAAGCCTGGGCACGGCTGCCGTCCCCATTGAAAAAGATCAGCTTCGCGGTAGCGGCCGTGCTTTCTTCGATGAGTACAACCTGATCACAGCCAATGCCCCTATGGCGATCGGCCAAATAAACGATGCTGCCGTGGTCGAGCGTTACGCGTTGGATACGCGCATCAATCACGATAAAATCGTTCCCACAGCCATGCATCTTGGCAAATGCAAGGGATGTTGCCAACGTCACTCCGTTTTTCAAACGTCAATCTTGACGACGCAATACCATTAAGCCTAAGTCAAGCGCTCGTTATCGTCGCATATAGGCCTAAGTGTGAGCCTGTGAAAGCTCGGCTATTGTTGGCTGGGCCATTAGTATTGCAGTGATACCATGTTCGACAATCTGTCATCGAAACTGACGGACGTCTTCGATCGCCTCAAAGGAAGAGGTGCTCTTAGTGAAGATGATGTGCAAGCGGCTCTGCGCGAAGTCCGAATTGCACTTCTCGAAGCGGACGTTGCACTTCCTGTCGTCAAAGACTTTATCGCGCAAGTTCGCGAGAAAGCCGTTGGCCACGACGTCATCAAGAGCGTTACGCCCGGGCAGATGGTGGTCAAGATTGTTCATGATCACCTTGTCGAGCTTTTGGGCGTTGAAGCCAGTGATCTTCAACTTGGCGAATCACCTCCGACTGTCATTCTGATGGTAGGGCTCCAGGGTTCGGGTAAGACTACAACCTCCGGTAAGATCGCCAAGCGCTTCAAAGACAAGAACCATAAACGTGTCCTCTTGGCCTCCCTTGATGTCTATCGCCCCGCCGCCCAGAAACAGCTCGCCGTGCTGGCCGAACAAGTTGGTGTGGATGGCCTCGAGATCATCGAGGGACAGAAACCCTTGGAGATCACACGCCGCGCCTTGGATGCCGCACGGCGCCAATCCTATGACGTCTTGATGCTCGACACGGCAGGCCGTCTTCACATCGATGACGATCTCATGGATGAATTGCAGTCGGTCCGAGACCTAGCGTCCCCTCGAGAAACATTGCTCGTGGCGGACAGTCTCACCGGCCAGGATGCCGTCAACGTCGCCAAACAATTTAACGAACGCATCGGCGTCACCGGCATCGTCTTGACCCGCATGGATGGTGACGCGCGTGGCGGTGCTGCCCTCAGCATGCGCGCAGTCACAGGCAAGCCAATCAAGCTCATCGGTGTCGGCGAACGTATTGACGCTATTGAGACATTCCATCCGGAACGCGTCGCCAACCGTGTTTTGGACATGGGCGACGTGGTCAGCCTTGTCGAAAAAGCCGCTGAAACCGTCGACAAGGAAGAAGCCGAGAAAATGGCCCGCAAAATGCAGAAGGGCCGCTTCGATCTCGAGGACTACCGGCAGCAAATCCACCAAATGAAAAAAATGGGAGGGATGAGCGGCATCCTCGGCAATCTTCCGGGCATCGGCAAGATGAAGAAACAGATGAGCGAGGCGAATATTGACGAGACGATGTTGAAGCGTCAGGTCGCGATCATCGATTCCATGACGCGATGGGAACGGCGTAATGGCAAGCTCATCAATGCGTCACGCAAACGACGAATAGCAGTCGGATCCGGCACAACCGTGCAGGATATCAATAAGCTCTTGAAGCAGCACCGCCAAATGCAAGACATGATGAAGAAGGTCTCCAAAGCCGGCGGGCTGCAAAAACTCATGGGCCGGGGTGGCATGCCGACGGGGCTTCCACCTGGCATGATGCCGCGTTAGGCCCTCGCAACACACTCAATTTTGGTTTTCAAGAAGGATCTCAATGACCGTAAAAATTCGTCTAACCCGCGGGGGTAACAAGAAGCGTCCCTATTACAGCATCGTTGCCGCGGAAAGCCGTCGCGCCCGTGACGGTCGCTTTCTTGAGAAGCTTGGGACCTACGACCCTCTCCTCCCTAAGGATCACGAAGGGCGAGTCGTTCTCAAGACCGAGCGGATTGAGCACTGGCTTGGTAATGGTGCGCAAGTGAGTGACCGCGTAGCACGCTTTCTGGACAATGCCGGGGTCCGGCCGGGCATGGCGAAGGACCGCATGCGCGGAACGGGCAAGAAAGCACAGGCTATCGCTGCCAAGAAGGCCGAAGAGGATGCGGCAGCAGCCGAGAAGGCCGCTGCGGAGGCGCCTGCTGAGAATGCCGAAACCGCTACCAACGAAGAAGCCACGGCCTGAACTCGTTAAGATCGCCGAAGTCACAGGTGCCCATGGTATCAAGGGCGCTTTCACGCTTCGTAGTCTTACCGAAAACCCGATGACTGTCTTCGAACTCAATCCGATGCTTGATGACGCCGGGATCGAACTCTTTGCAATCGAATGTATCGGCAACAAGCGCGGCACACTCATTGCGCGATCAACAAGCGTTGCCGATCGCAATGCCGCAGATGCGCTTCGCGGCACGGCACTTTATGTCTCGAAAGCGCGCTTGCCACCTGCCGAAGAGGATGAGTTTTTTGCCGACGACCTGATCGGTCTTTCCGCAGTTGATCTGTGTGGTATCCATTGGGGTACCATCAAAGCCGTATTGGATTTTGGCGGCGGGGACATCATCGAGGTTGAGAAGGAGGCAGGTGACAGCGTCTTGTTACCTTTCTCCAGGGACGTTGTGCCAGAGTTGGATCTCGACGCTGGTCGCGCAACGGTGATCGCCCCTCTTGGGTTTGAATTGTGAGATTGGGCTTAGACCATGTCTTGGAGTGCCCATGTCCTCACGATTTTTCCCGAGCTTTTTCCCGGAGTTCTCGGTCATTCAATTACCGGACGCGCACTGACCCAAGAGCTATGGACGCTCGTCACCCATAATCTTCGCGACCACACAACCGATCGTCATCAAAGCGTTGACGACACACCCTTTGGTGGCGGTGCGGGCATGGTGATGCGACCAGATGTCATCGGTCGCTGCATTGAAAGCCTCGATCCTGACGCGCAAACGCTGTCGCGTCTCTATCTTTCGCCGCGAGGCAAGCCGCTGGACCAGAGCCGCGTGCAAGCGCTGAGTGCTGGACCAGGCATCACCATCTTGTGCGGCCGTTACGAGGGAATCGACCAGCGCGCCATCGATCGCTGCGGCTTCGAAGAGATTTCGATCGGCGACTACGTCGTCTCAGGTGGGGAACTTGCGGCATTTGTCTTGCTGGATGCGTGTGTCAGGCTCTTGCCGGGCGTGCTCGGTACCAGAGAATCGCTTTTTGAAGAAAGTTTTTCTGGCGATCTCCTCGAATATCCGCAATATACACGCCCTCAGGTCTGGGAGGGGTATCCGGTTCCCGACACCCTTCTCTCCGGTCATCATGAGAAGATCCGTGCTTGGCGTTTGGCGAAGGCTGAAGAAATCACGCGTGAGCGGCGGCCGGACCTGTGGAAAAAATATCTATCCGGCATCACCGATGCCGGATCTAAGCGAACTTGAATGAATGCGACCGTCATGGTTGACGGTGCGAGGCGACGAGGTTGTGTCAT
>CAYPOV010000067.1:0-17265 GCA_964412385.1 uncultured Geminicoccaceae bacterium | reverse complement strand
ATGATCTCGGGGTGATCGGCGAAGTCGCCTATGAGGTGCTGGTCATGTATGCAGGACGTATTGTCGAGCGCGGGACCACGTACGAAATCTTCTACGAACCGAAACACCCCTATACCCAAGGCTTGCTGCATTCGATCCCGCAGATCGGCCGGCGCACCCGGCTCACGCCGATCGACGGTGTGGTGCCCAGCATGCATAACTTGCCGCGCGGCTGTTACTTCGCACCGCGTTGCAGTGAAGCCATGGCGGTTTGTCGGCAACAGGATCCGCCAGCCTTCGAGGTCTCACCCGGGCATGAGGCAAAATGCTGGCTTCACGACCCGGCCAGGAGTGAGATGAGACATGACCAAGACACAACACACAAAGTAGGAGTGCATTCTTCATGAAACTGGGATTTTCGACGCTCGGATGCCCGAAATGGTCGTTCGATGAGATCCTAACCAACGCCAAGAACTATGGTTTCGATGGGTTCGAGGTGCGGGGCATTCAAGGCGAAATGGATCTCTTGCGCATTCCCGAGTTCCAGCCGGCCAATCGCGCCGAATCCTTGCAACGGGTTAAGGATGCCGGCCTCGAAATCATGATGATGATGACCGGCTGCCGGTTTTCTTCGGCCGATCCTCAAGAGCGCCAGACCAATATCGACGATGCCAAAGCCAATATGGACCTGGCCCTCGACTTGGGTGCGGACAAAATCCGGGTTTATGGCGGGCGAATCGCGCCTGAGGTCAACAAAGAAGACGCCTATCAATGGGTTGCCGAATCCTTGCGCAATGTGGCCGAATATGGAGCGACCGTGGGTGCCTATGCGGCGATTGAAACCCATGACGACTTCACCGACACCAACTTGGTTCGGGATACCCTGGCGCGTGTCGATCATCCCCACCTCAAGGTTCAATGGGACACGCATCATCCCTTTCGCGTCTATGGACAAGGACCTGAGCTTTGCTGGCAAAATGTCGGGCCGCATGTCGTCGACACCCATTTTAAGGATTCGTTTCTAACCGAAGAGCGCAAGAATGGTTACGAATACTGCCTGCTTGGTGACGGCGATATTCCGATCGTGGAAACTCTTAAGGTCTTGAAGGCTGGCGGCTATAACGGCTATCTGACGCTCGAATGGGAAAAGGCATGGCAGGATTACTTGCCGGAGCCCGAAGTTGGCTTTCCGCAATATGTCAATAAGATGAAAGAATATTTGGCGCAACTTGGTTGATTGGTATTTTTCATGCGCAATAGTCTCTACAAAGTGCTTTTTCCTGAAATCGAGAAAGCAACGCTTGTTACCGAGCCTTTGGAACACGCACCTTTGGGCGAGGATGAAGTCTCCGGACGTACGCTCTTCAGTCTGATTAGCGCCGGCACGGAGATCAATCTCTACAAAGGCGAGTATCAACGGCAAGGCCTCGCTTGGGGCCAACTCCCTTTCGTGCCAGGCTATGCTGCGGTCTTCGAAGTTGAGGCGGTTGGTGAGGGCGTGGACGACATCAAGCCGGGGGACAAGGTCTATTGCATGGGCAAGCACGTCTCGCATCAGCGTCATGCGAGACGGGATGTTCTGCCCCTTCCTGCCGGTCTCGATCCCGAGCTTGGCCCCTTCGCCCGGCTCGCCAATATCGGCATGAGTTGCCTGACCACCGTCGAGGCTCGCCCGCCGGCACGAGTTGTCACAACCGGTCTGGGCTTGGTCGGTCTGGCAGGAGCCATGGTGTTTCATCTCTCCGGTTTCGATGTCATCTCGGTCGATCCGGTTGCTGATCGCCGCAGACTTGCAGAAGCCCGAGGCCTTCCCAAGGTGCTCGATCGGATCGACCTTGGCATTACCGGCAAAGTACCGCTGGTGCTCGACTTTTCGGGTCACGAACAGGCAATACTCGATGGCTTAGACATCATCGAGCAGGGCGGCGAAGTTGTCGTTGCAGGTGTGCCGATGACACGCAAGACCGAGATCTATGCTCAAGAAGTCTTAAACAAACTGTTTCGAACCTTCGGCCGCATCCGCAGCGGCAAGGAGCAGCAAGTCGCCGCCCATCCGACGCCGTTCCGTCAGGGCAGCATGTTCGGTAATATGAATGGGGTCCTAAACTGGATGACAGAGGGCCGTCTCGACTTCAGCGATCTGCATACTCGCGTTTCACCTCACGACGCTCAGGAGGCCTATCAGGACGTCCTTCATATGCGTCAGCAGAAACTGGCACTTATGTTCGACTGGGGCATGGTCTGACCGATCTCGAGACGGCGCGCGACTCCATCGGTCGCGCATGTCCTGATCTTGCGGGAAAGCCGATCACCCTTCTTGCGGAGAGCTGGGATAGCACCGCGTTTGAAGTCGATCAGCATTGGGTCCTGAAGTTTCCGAGACATGAGGCAGCTGGCGAGCGGTTGCGCCGCGAGGCGGGACTGCTAACGCTCATTCATAGCGAGACGGATCTTCCGCTACCGAAAATCGAGGTCTTTGAAGCGCCGCAACTCTTTTCACGTCACGAAAAGATTCCGGGCACGGCCCTTTCGTCCGAGCATTATGACAGGCTCGATCAGTGGCAGCGCCATGCGCTCGCGGATCAGCTTGTCCATTTTTACGTATCGCTGCACCAAGTCCCGCGATCGAGAGCCACCACATACGGTGCCATCGAGGTGGGTCGATGGCCGAGTGTTGAAGACATTCTCGACAGGGCGGCAGGGAAGTTGCCTCAAGGACTCCACCAATATGCTAAGCGCACTGCCGAATACTACGAAGCTTTTGCGAGCGAAGACATAATGGTGTTTGGCCAGTTCGATACCCATGGCCGAAATATGGCCTTTGATCATGGCCTCAACAGACTCAATGGGATCTTCGATTTTGGCGATGCCGGTATTGGGCCACTTCATCTCGATTTGAGCTATCCGTGCTTCATTTCGCCAGAACTGACGTTTCGTGTTGTCGTGACCTACCAAGAAGGATCCTCGATCGAGATCAACCTTGAGCGAGTCTTTGCGTGTCACGGCATGCTACGTCTTCTCGAGGTTGCGACCACCGAGAACTCCGAGCCCTTCGTGACGCTCTTTCGATCTTGGTGGGAGACACCCTCGGCGCATAGACTGTAATCTCTTTGTGACTCTGAGGCGAAAGGTGCTAGCGACTGCTCGTCTTTGACGGTTGCGCATCGCGACCGCCCGTTTATACGCGCCGCCATCAAGTCCAAAAATAGTCGCTGGAGGAAAGCGCAATGGATATCGTCCCACTTATCATTCAACTTGTCTCGGGTGCTGTTGGCGGCAACATTACCGGTGCCATCTTCAAGAGCATCAGTCAAGGGACCCTGCTTAACTCGATCCTCGGCATTCTGGGGGGCGGCATCGGCGGCGAGATCCTCAGCGCCGTACTCGGCGGCTCGGTCGATCCGACTGCCGCGGGCGATGCCGCAGCCGCCGGCAGCCTGGACATCGGTGCCATCATCTCCTCGGTCGCAAGCGGTGGCGTCGGCGGTGGTGTGCTCATGGCCGTCGTCGCCCTGATCCGCAAAGCCATCTCGAAAGAGACCGTTCATAGCAAAACACTATGACAGCCGCTTGCGTTCATGAAACGCGGCGGCTGATCATTGAAGCGCCGGGTTTCTGGCTCGTCGAAAGCCCGAACACGTCTGGCCGGCGGTCTCCAGGACCATCAGGATCGACGTTCTCTAGCGGTCCCCTATTCACTCACCTTGCTCATATAGTCGGCGCGCTTGGCGAGATCGGGTAGCAGGTCTGTGCCGAGCCCTGGCCCCTCCGTCGGGCGGACGAAGCCCTTCTCCATGGGCGGCAGGTTGGTGACGAGTTCGGTGTACCAGCCGGTATAAAAGGCACGAACGGATTCCTGCACAAGCGCGTTCGGCACATTGCAGGAAAGGTGGCAGGAGGCGGTGTAGACAATCGGCCCCGTGCAGTCATGGGGGGCGACGGGCAGATGATAGGCTTCGGCCATGGTGGCGATCTTCTTGGCTTCGGAAAGCCCGCCGCACCAGGAAAGATCGAGCATGACGATACCCGCTGCCTGCAGTTCCAAAAGCTCGGTGAAGGACTGGCGAAAGGCGAGGGTCTCCGAGGCACAAACCGGCGCTCGGCTTGCCTCGGCATAGGCCTTGAGATCGGCGAGGCGATCCATCTTGATGGGATCTTCGTGCCAAAAAGTGTCGTAGCACTCGAGGGCCTTAGCGATGCGTTTGGCGGTGGTGAGGTCCCACAAGCTATGAAACTCCACCATGATATCCATCTTGTCGCCGACTGCTTTGCGAATTTTTTCAAAGGGCTCGAGGGCGGTCTTGAGTTCTTCGGGCGCAATATAATGGCCGCGCCAGCGTTCGGCCGGAATGTCGAAGGGCCAGATCTTCATGCCCGTGATGCCTTGCTCCAAGAGCGAATGAGCAAGCTCGTCGGCACGCGTCAAAAACGCTTCGAGATCCTCATAAGGTCCCTCCTGCTGGCCCAGACCCCAGTTCTCCGAGGACTGAAGTCTTGTGTCCCGGACATAGCCGTAACCGGCGCAGGTATTGTAGGTGCGTACCGTCTCACGGGTGCGGCCGCCCAAGAGCTGCACCACGCTCTGCCCTGTCGCTTTACCCCAGAGATCCCAAAGCGCAATATCGACCGCCGATGCGGCGCGCGTTTCCACACCTGTCGAACGGAACCCCAGATAGTCATAGAGTTTTTTGGCCATGGCATCGATCGCCAAGGCATCCTCTCCGAGTATCCGCGGTGCCACGATCTCGTGTAGATAGGTTTCCACGGTGGCAGCGGCCATAAAGGTCTCGCCCAGCCCGTAAATCCCGTCTTCGCCATGCACTCGCACCCAAAGAATATTGGGAAATTCCTGAATGCGGATGGTCTCGAGCTTGGTGATGCGCATCGTCTTTCCCCCTATGATCTCAATGCATCCACCAACCGCCATCGACGCTGAGATTGTGGCCGGTCACAAAACGCGCCTTGTCCGAGACGAGGTAGAGGATGGCTTCGGCGATATCCTCGACACTGCCCCGATATTTGAGAGCCTGATGCTCAAGCAAAAACTTTTCGTAAGTTTCGAGCTGATCCGCCCAAACATCTTTTTCGAGTTGGGTCGGAATGGCACCCGGGCTTACGGCATTGACCCGGATATTGAACTTGCCGAGCTCGCGCGCCATCGAGCGGGTCAGGCCCATCAGCGTCCCCTTGGAGCCGACATAGGCGGTGAAGTCCGACCAGCCGCCATTGAGCGTCACCGAGCAGATATTGACGATCTGGCCCCATCCTTTGCGCTTCATCGACGGGACCACCGCTTGCGCCAAGGCCACGGCGGCCGTGGCGTTGATGTTCTGGGTCTTGTGCCACTCTTCGAGATCGTATTGATCGATCGGCTTCAAGGGATTGATGGCGGCATTATTGATGAGGATATCGATGCCGCCCACCTCCTGATCGAGCGCTCGGGCCTTGACCTTGGCGGCTTCGGGATCGGCGAGATCGCAACCGATATAGCGGAGTGCTCCGGCGCCTTGGACAAGGCGGCTTTTGATCCCATCGATGACATCCTCGCCTTTGACGTCCAGCATCAAGACGTCGGCCCCTTGATTGGCAAGCGCCTGGCATTGCGCCACGCCAAGCCCGCCTGTCGCCCCGGTGACGAGCGCCGTTCGGCCTTTATGTTCCATGATTGAGCCTCTTTACCGCTAAACGATCAAATCGGTGAGCGCATCGATCGAGGTGTCGGCTTTCTTGATGTCGGCGATTTTCTCGCCGCGGGCCATGGCCACGATGCGGTCGGCGATCGGAAAAATGTGATGAAGATTGTGGCTGATGAAGATCGAGCCGATGCCTTGCTCCTTGAGCGAGATAACGTAATCCAGGACCTTGTTGGTCTCCTTGACGGAAAGATGGTTGGTCGGCTCATCCAGGATCAAGAGCTTGGATTTGAAATACATGGCGCGGGCAATCGCCACGCTTTGCCGCTGTCCGCCTGAGAGTTCCTCGACCGTCGTATTGGGTGAACGCTGGGTGAGATCGATATTGGTGAGCGAATTGACCGCGTGATCGACCATGGTCTTGGAGTCCATGAGGCCAATGCCGCCGAGCTGCCACTTGTTGAGAACCTCGCGCCCAATGAAAATATTCCGGGCAATCGACATTTGCGGGACCATCGCCGTGTACTGGTAAATCGTCTCGATGCCGAGGCTCATGGCATCTTTGGGCGATTTCAGCGTGACCTCCTGACCCTCGAAGAAAATGCGGCCAGCATCATGGGGATGAGCCCCCGACAACACCTTGATCAGGGTCGATTTGCCAGCGCCGTTATCGCCGACGAGACCCACAATCTCGCCGGGCTCGGCATGAAAATCGACATCGATCAGAGCATGAACGCTGCCGTACCATTTCTCCAGGCCCTCGCAGCGCACCAGCGCATTGCCGGTCGGCCGAACGAAGGTGTCAGGTGACTGATAATGTTCCTGAAGCGCTTCGGACATTGGCTTAGCCTCTCATTTGCCGGGCGCGGCGGCGCAGGGTGATGTTGAGAATGACGGCGAGAATGGTGAGCGTGCCGATCGCCAGGCGAAACCAGTTGGCATCGATCCGCGCCATGACGAGACCGTTATCGATGGCCCGGATCAAGCCGTTGCCGATGACGAAGCCCGCGATCGAGCCGATGCCGCCGGTGAGTGCGGTACCGCCGATCACCGAGGCGGCAATCGCCTGAAGCTCGAGACCTTCGCCCAGGGAGGGGAGGGCGGAGCGCAGCCGGAAGGTGGTGACCATGCCGGCAAAGCCTGCCAGAAAGCTGCACAGCATGAAGCAGAAGAGTTTCACCTTTCGGGTACTGATACCCATGTCGTCGGCGGCCTGCCGTGCGCCGCCGGTGGCATAGATCCAATTCCCGAGATTGCTCCGGTGCAGCATGATGGCGAGAATGATGATGAAGCCGACATACCAGAGCATGGTGCCGCGAAACAGACCGAGATCCGAGACGAAGAGGTAGGTCGGGATCTCTTGCGGAAAGGGCGGCGGAAACCCGCCCGAGAGCACGGTCGCCAAAGACCGTGCGATGAACAACATGCCAAGCGTCGTCACAAAGCTCGGTATGCCGAATGTCAAGGTGATCCAGCCATTGACATAGCCTACCACAATACCGGCAAAGAGGCCCAGCAAGATTGCCAAGGTAGGATCGAAGCCCCAGCGGCCGACCGCGACCACGATCACCATCGGCACCAAGGCGAATACTGAGCCGACCGAAAGGTCGAACTCGCCCGAGATCATCAAGATTCCGACGCCGAGCGCCATAATTCCCAATTCGGGCAGTGCAAACAGAATGACGCGGGTATTGCCGTAGCTCGCGAATTGCGGGGCATAGAGCGCGAAGCCCACCACCACCACGACAAGCATGACAAACGCGCTGATTTCGGGGCGGGACAAAAGAGCTTTGGTCAGTCCTTGCATGGCAAAGCGTCGTCTCGCGGGTGGTTGAAGCGGATGACGGGGCAGCCCGGAAGCCGCCCCGATTGCGTGTGCAGTGACGTGCCTAGCGTACGCCTTGCGCGGAGAGCTCCATGAGTGCCTCGACATCCTCCGGCAGGATCAACGCCTTGCCGGTATTCACGTCGAACGGCGGGAAGGCGTAATTGTTCATGAGATAGAGCTGGTGGACAGGATAATAACCCTGGAGATAAGGCTGCTGGTCAACCGTCACCTGGATAAAGCCGTTGTTCATCTCTTCAAGAACCACCGGCACCAGATCGAAGGTACCCATCACCACCTCGCCAGGCTCCATCCCGAGATCACGCAGCGACACGGCAGCACCGGCCGCCCAATAGCCTGTGTCAAGATAGGCTGTCGTCGGTTGCGACTGCACATAGGCCGCCACGCGCTGGCCGACGACGGAAAGATCGAGACCGGCATCGATCTTCTCATAGGTGATCTCGCGATCGGGGTTGGCCTCGGCCATTTCCTGGACGAAACGTTCGATGCCGGCGGCGCGCTGTTCTGACCAAACCTGGCCCGGGCCATTGACGCCGATCAGCACATGGATCGGTCCCTCTGCAGGAAAATGTTCGGAAAGCGCTTTGGCAAGCTCATAGCCGGCGATCTCGAGGTCTTGGCCGACATAAGACAGCCGTTGGCCGTCCGGGTGATCGACATTGCTGGCAATTAAGGGGATGCCGGCCTCATTGGCGCGAGCCAGCGCTTCGTCGAAAATATTGCCGCCGGCAAAGGTCATGATGATGCCGTCCGGCTGCTGTGCGATTGCCGCTTCGAGATTGTTCAACTGTTCCTGGAAATTGCCGTCCTGCTGCAAAAACACCATCTGGCAATCGGCCTCGAGCTGCTCGCAAGCCTCGTCCATGCCGAGCTTGACCGCCTGCCAGAAGACATTGGTCGGGGTCGAATGGTGCAGATAGGTGTAGCGTTCCTGGGCTTCCGCGGAGCTAATCGTGGTGCCGACAGCCGCCAATACGCCGGCCGTGACGGCCGCCATGAGCGATGATTTCATCCATACCTCCCGTGGTCGATGCGTGATCACGAGACGAAGCCTAGCGAGCCGATAGTAGCTGGCAAGAAAAAACCCGTTGGCATGAACGCCGGGCGCACGGGGCTATCTGCAGAATCTTCAGGGATCGTGGTGCTCGTTGAGCTCCACGCTATCAACGCGTCTGCTTAACGATGCCGCCATGATATCCCTCGGAGATCCAAGGGTTTCCGAGGGAACCCCTTATGGATCAGATCACCTTGAGTTGGACTGCCGCGACGATGAGCGCATCACGCAGGCCATAGGTAGCATCGGAGATGGCCTTGCGGTCAGCGGTCTTGATTTGGCTATAGGGCACCATCGCCGCACCCTCGCCCTCGTCGAATGGTTCGAGCACGGCGCGGAAAGCTTGATAGGCTTCGGAGACGCCGCTATCGGCCTGCTCGGAAAGTTTTGCGACATGGGGTGCAAAAGGCTGATACTGGCTAAAGATGCCGATAATGTTGTGCTTGAAGATCAGCATACTCTGATCCGACCAGGTTTCCTCTTCGCTGCTGATCTTCTTGCTGCCGATTTCCTCTGCAAGTCCGATCATGCCTTCGAAGGTACCAGCTGCATGGAAGCGCTCGGGGTCACCGAGTTCTTGCTGCAAACGCTGGGCACTCTCAGCAAGCGTGTCGGCAAACTGGGCTGCGAGATCAAGGTCGTCATCGCGGAACAGAAGATATTCGATCTTGTGGAATCCGCGAAAATCTTCGCTGGTCTCCCCGCCATCAAATGAGTAGGGGCGAGCGTCAATGTCGGCGTCACTGTCTTCGAATGACGCAGCGAGTGTCTCGATTTCCTCATAGGGTGGACGAGCGTCAATATAGGCTTGGCGCGCAGCCGCGAGATCGCCCGAAGCAATCGCAGTGCGAAGGGCTTCAACCGCCTCGATTTGTACTTGATTGCGCTCGCTGAAGTAGCTGACACCTTCGAGCGTCGCCTGTTCCAGCCCGTCTTCGCTAGCCTGTGCACGCCGGACCAAAGGCGGCATCGTGCCTGAGGACACAAGCACGGTTCCGCCCAAAGCACCGGTGGCGCTCGCGCCGAGTGCTTGTTCAAAAAATCGTCGTCTAGCAATGTGCTTCAATGCTCTACCCCTCTTGTATGGTCGAAGCTGCTGAACTCTTCCGGAACAGCAGTGTCCTTTTCCCAAAAGCTGTTCGTGGCTAAATAATTGCGCCTGGCTGCAAGATGTCAACTCATTGAAACTAAGAATCAATCTAGAAAACGCGACATCAATAATTGAGAAGTTTGGATTTATAATAAATATAATTCTTAATTTGTTTTAAGCTTGCGCATCGAATCGTCTCTTGTCAGATGTTAAGTCCGTGACGTCTTGCGCTGCAAAAGGAAGACCTTTCTCTCGTCGTTTCAGTTGTCATGGGTCGCACCACTAGCATAAGGGCATGGGCATGAACCGCGCCACGGATCGCCCGACAACCAACACACGTTCTGCGATTGCCTTCATGATAGGTGCCGCAGCACTTGTCGCAGCAACGTCTCTCATCGCCAAAACTCTCGGTTTGAGCAACACCGAACAACCCCCACTCCATCCATTTCAGGTGAGTGCCGGCCGTTTCGCTTTCGCGTTTGCCTGTCTTGCTCTCTTCTTGCTCGTCATGCCTCGATATCGACCTCGGTTTGGAGGTGCGAACTGGAAATGGCACGTGTCGAGATTGCTGTGTGGCTGGCTGGGCGTGACTGCGATGTTCGCAGCCGTCGCCAGAATGCCCGTTGCCGAAGCCACGGCCATCAGCTTTCTTAGTCCCCTCGTGACGATGGGGCTCGCGATCTTGCTGTTGGGTGAGCGCCTCGGCTTCTTACGGATCATTGCCGCCGGATTTGCGCTCGCAGGTGCCGCACTTATCCTGAAACCAGGGACGGACGCCTTCCAAACGGCTGGGCTTTTCGCCCTCGCCGCTGCCGGCTTTTTGGGTCTTGAGGCTATCTTCATTAAACGCCTGGGTGACACGGAACCTGCGACCCGCGTCCTGATCATCAATAACGCGTTCGGTGCCGCATTGTCGCTCACCGCCTCAAGCGCCTTTTGGGTTTGGCCAACCCAAGCCCAATGGTTCCTGTTGGCTGCATTGGGCGCGATCATGCTGTGTGGGCAAGCGATGTTCCTACAGGCACTGAAGCGCGCCGAGGCCGGCCTCATCAGTCCCGTATTCTATTTCGTGCTGGTCTTTGCTGCGTTGTACGATCTGGTCCTCTATCGTGAGATTCCGGATTGGATCGCAAGTCTTGGTGCAGTACTCATTGTCTCGAGCGCCCTTCTTCTCGCGATAAGGAGCCACAAACAATGACGGCCAACACCGACACCTGATCGGCGCCGATAGGAAGACAGGGTTATGGCTAGGCGCTGGGCTCTTCCTCGTCGAACCGGATGGCAATGCCGCGCACGGTGGTGCAAGTGATGGCAAAGACGTTGTATATAGGAATAAAGCCATAAAGCGAAGTTTCGACGGTGGCATTGATGATGGCATCGCCGCGGACATTTTCGAGGGCGTTCTTCATCGCCGTGGTCGAGGTGGAATCGCCGAGCGGGATCAGACCGACAATGAACATGCGGCAGGCCTTGCCTTCGACCGGCCCCAATTCCCGGTAGCTGCGCGCCTCGCGGATGATCTCGCCAGCATCGCCTGTGGGATTAGTCATCAAGCCAACTTGCCCCACCGAGGTGCAGCCGGCAACAGCCAGCGCCAGTCCGATCGCAGCGATACGCTTTACCATGCTCTTGTCCCCTCAAACGCCCGGCAACACTAATGCCAAATCATCGCACCGACAAGGCGAGGCGAAGGCCCAAAAGCCCGAAGGTTGCCGCAAAGCTTCGGCGCAACCAGCGCATCACCGCGGGCTTGCTGATGACATAACGGCGCGTGGCCGAGGCAAACCCACCATACCCCATAAAGACGATAAAGGTCATGATCATGAAGATCGCCCCGAGCCAAAGCATCAAGGACGTTGGCTCGACTGTCTCCGCCGGCACGAATTGCGGCAAGAACGCCAAAAAGAAGAGCGAGAGCTTGGGATTGAGAATGTTCAACAGAAATCCGTTGGCGATGATCTTGAGCGCGCCGGTCGGGGTCGTTCGCCCGGTGATGTCCAAGCCACCGCCCTCGCGCAAGATCCCCCACGCCATATAGAGGAGGTAGGCGACACCTAGGAGCTTGACCGTCTGGAACGCTACGGCGCTGGTGTGGAGCAGGGCGGCCAATCCGATAATGCTTGCTGCGATATGCGGAATGATGCCGAGCGTGCAGCCAAACGCCGCGAGCACGCTCGCCCGCCAGCCGCGGCTCAAGCCATAGGCCAGCGTATAGATGACGCCGGTGCCGGGCACCAAGATCACCACAAGCGCGGTCAGGAAAAATTCAGGGTTCATGGGTACTCCACGCAGCTATCACAAGAAATCGGTTTCGGCGGCGGTCGAGGCAATACAGCAGGTCAGCCCTCACGACTATGACCAGCATAGAGTCGCCGTGAGGGGGAGCGAGAGGGGATTTCGCAAACTCACCCGGTCTTGTCTTTTACTCTTTCGGCTCCGACGTCACGCGATGATGGACCTAGCGCGATTGCTGGCGCAGGAAGGGCGTAGCAGATCAAAGGGTGCGAATGTCGTGAGACCTTGATGCGGTTGGTTCCCAAGAAACTCGGGCTCGGGACGGCGATCGTCGCGGTCGTGCTGGCCGGTGTGATCGTGTCCTCGCTTTTGGTGCACCTGACCTGGTGGCGCACCGCCCGCGCGGTCAGTAACGATCTCGTCGATACATTGTCGTTCGGCATTACGGAGGAAGTGCGGACCGATTGGTGGGATCGCGTGCTGCGGGTGCAGGCGCTCACGCGAACCGTGAGTGATCTCCTGAACGAGAGCGATTCGCCCTTGGCGTTGGATTCGGTGATTTTGGCAGCGAGCCGCTACTCTCAGGGACTTTCCTGGATGGTGCTGGTCGGGACGGACGGTGAAATTGTCGCCGTGCAGAGGCCCGATTCGGAGCATGTGCGGCTGATCCATGCCGATCCCCAAGGAGTCGTCATCGATGTCGATGCCATGATGCGAACAGGTGCTGCAATTGGCGAGGATGAACCGGTTCCGCCAATACCGGACACTCTTCGGATCGAAGGCGAGAGCTGGCTCGAGGAAAGCCGCGAACTCAACGGTCTTCGATGGCTCGATGTCGCCGAGACACCGGGCGGGGAAGGGCGGGGGTTGGCGTTTACCGGGCCGACCGAGCGCGGTGTCTTGGCATCGATGCTCGACTATGGCCGGTTCGCGCAGCTCTTGGGCTCGATTCCCGTCGGCAAGACCGGCCGATCCTATGTACTCGGTCCGGAAGGTGCGATTGTGATCCGTTCGTCGCGCGAGGGGCCTGAACCCATGGCGGATCTCGACGCAGTCGCCCTGGGCGCGGGCGAGCTTGTTGCGTTGCGTGACCGGGACGCCCTCAACATCAGCGAGAACGTGCGGCTCTGGGTCGAGGGCGAGCGCTATGCTGTGGGCATGACGCCCCTTTGGTTCCGGGGCTGGCAGCTCGCTGTGATTATTCCTGAAGCGGAATTCCTCGATGAAATCGACCGCACCATCGCCTGGGTCGTGGCAGGGCTGGCGTTCTTCTTGGTAGTCGCCGGGATCATCGTGGCAGTGATCGCCAGGCGCTTTATTGCTATCCCCGTGTCGCGGATTGCCGAGGACCTGCGTCATGTCGAGCGATTCGAGCTGGAGGATATTCCGCACCGGCCCTCGATCCTCGCCGAACTCGATCGTCTCTCCTCGACAATCCGGGGCATGGCGGCGGGACTTGCCGATTTCGGCAAGTTCATCCCCTTGGAACTGGTGCGTTCGCTGGTCACCGGCGGCAAGCGTGCCGAGCCCGGTGGCGAGAACCGGGAATTGACGGTGATGTTCGCGGATCTTGCCGGATTTACTAGCCTCTCCGAGCGCCTGGGCGATCAAGTCGTCCCCATTGTCGGCAGCTTTCTGGAGCTTGCGAGCCAGTCAATCGAGACCGAGGGCGGCACGGTCGACAAATATATCGGCGATGCCGTGATGGCGTTTTGGGGGGCTCCTTCGGCGGTCGACAACCAGGCCCTGCGTGCCTGCCGGGCTGCCCTGGCGATCGAGGCAGGTATGCGCAGGGCGGCGGAGCGGGGAGAGCCCCTGGGTGAGCTGAAGGTGCGCATCGGCCTCCATACGGGCCCCGCCATTGTCGGCAATGTCGGCTCCGAGCGGCGGCTCAACTACACGGCCCTCGGCGATACCGTCAATCTCGCGAGCCGGCTCGAAGCGGTCAACAAAATCTATGGGACAACGATCCTTCTGAGCGCCATGACCCGCGAGCGGGCGACCTCCTTGATCGTGACGCGCGAGATCGATTCCGTCACCGTTTACGGCCGCGCCGAACCTGTCGAGCTTTTCGAACTTACCGGCCTCGAGGGCAGCGCTCCGGGCGAGGCTTACCGAAACTACACCCGGGCCCTTCACCTCTACCGCCAACGCCGCTTCGACGAGGCCCTGGCACGTCTCCGACCAGCAGCCGGCATCGACGGTCCCTCGGCCTGGCTCGCGCGACAATGCACCACCCTCCTCGCCAACACACCCGAAGCCGATTGGCAAGCCATCACCAATCTCGATTCGAAGTAGCTGATCATCTGGGACTTTGTGTAAAACCGTGCTCGGCCATCCATTGCACTGAGGGAGCCGGGCGGTTGGGAGATCCGCTTGGCGGTGTTTCCCTATTCTCAGACCCGGAGATCCTCGTCCCATGTCACTCAGTGCAAGCTACACCTTCGTCGGCCGGGGCAATTGGTCCCTCGATGCGACCAGCGGTTCCCACACCGATGGCGGAATCGTCGAGGCGCGCGTGCCCGAAGGCTCGACCGTTGAAGCCGCGTTTCTCTATGCATCCACCTATGACCACAGCTTGGCGCCGACCCATCCTGCCGTCGATGTCACGATGGAATCAGGAGGCCAGGTCCTGCAGCTCGATTCGAGCGATTTCGTGGAATTCGACAATGCCACGCCCACCGGTTATCAGGACCTCGTGGCGTTTCGCGCGGATGTCACCTCGTTCGTGGAGATGATCGTCGATGACGGTGCCGACAGCAACTTCCAGTTTGCACTCTCCGATATCGATGGCGAGTTCGCGGCCGGTGTCGACGGTTATGCGCTTGCCGTCGTTTATTCCAACCCGACGCAGGACTTCCGCACGATTACCTTCGCCGATGGCAGCAGTGCCGCGACAGGCGACAATTTCACCGTTTCCTTCGACCAGCCGGTCGACACGGCCCATGCAGGATTTGATGCCCAGCTCTCGCTCGGCATCGGCTTCAGCCTCCAGAACCAGTATGACACCCAAGACTCGCAGGTCGTCGTCAACGGCCAAACGCTGACCTCCAGTGCCGGCGGCGAGGATGACGGAAGCACCACCAATGGCGGGCTGATCACGATCGGCGGTCTCGGTGACGATAGCGCCAACCCGGCCGATCCCTACCTTCGTGAATATGGCGATCCCCGCTATGACGACGAGTATTATGATCTTGCCGCCAATTCCGTGAACGGCGTTCCCTTCATTGCCGATGGTGCCACGGAGGTCGTGGTCGAGACCTACAATCCCTCCAACAATGACAACATCTTCTTCGCCGGCTTCAATTTCACTTGCCTTGCCAGCATCGACAGTGCAGTCAATGACGCGCCCGTCTCGGTTGATGACACGTGCTTTGTCGCCACCGAGACCAATGCCATCATCCTCGATGTCCTCGGCAATGATTTCGATCCCGACGGGGACGCGATCAGCATCGTCGCCATCGACGGTGTCCCGCTCACCGTAGGTGGCGTCGTCAGCCTCGCATCCGGTGCCTTGGTCGGCATCAATGGCGACGGCACGGTTACCTACGATCCCAACGGCCATATCAACGGCTTGATGGGATGCAACAGTGTGATCGATGGCTTCTCCTACACCATCGACGACGGCATGGGGCTGCAGGCGACTGCCCAGGCCGCAATCACCGTCGAGGGCACTTCGGCTGCGATCCCGTCGTTCGGCGACGATATCTTTGTCAACACCGGCAGCAACGAGATCGGCATCGTCGATATTGATGGCGGCACCATCCAGATCATCGGCCCGGCCAATAGTGCGCAATTGACGGATATCGCGTTCGCACCTGACGGCCAGCTCTACGGGATCAGCTTCAACGGCTTGTACGCGGTTGATCAGACCACAGGGGCGGCAACACAAATCGGTTCGACCGGACAGACCTTGAACGCGCTGGATTTTACGCCCGACGGCACGCTCTATGCCGCAGGCCCCAACGGCGATGCGCTTTTCGTCGTTGATCCATCAACAGGTGCCGCCAATGAAGTTGCCCGGCTAGGACACGCGTCCGCAGGTGATCTCCAGTTCGATCCGGTGAGTGGCAAGCTCTATATGACCTCGGTCGATGCAGTGATCGCCATCGATATCGACAATGGCTATGGTGTGCAGCCGGTGGTCGATCTAACGGGCTTGAGCGAGGATGTTTTCGGGCTCGGCATTGCTGACCATGGCGGCCTCATCGGCTTTGGAGCCTCGGGCGGCATCTATGATCTCGATCCAACTACGGGTCAGGCGACGCTGACTTACACCTCGACCGAGTCGTTTTTCGGGGCTGCGGCATCGTCACATCCGGGCTCCTGCCCCGGCGACGAGACACAAACCGCATCCTCCAATACCGTGACATTGCCGGATGGCCAGGAGGTCGCGATTTCCGCAACGACCGAAACCGTGACGGATGACGACACAGCCGAACTCTCGGGCACGCTCTCGCTCACCGGCTTTTTGGCGGACGACTTCAATATCGCCTACGTCATCGATAAGTCCGGCAGCACCAGCAACCGCGCTTATGATGATCTCGGCAACGCGCTCGATCTGGATCTCGACGGGGTGGAGGATCGTGTGCTGGATGTCGAGCAAGCGGCCTTTGCCGAACTCAATGACCAACTCGAAGCCAATGGTTTGGGCCATGCCGATTTGGCTGTCATTTCCTTCGACTACTCGCCCTTGCTCCAGAACACCACGCAAATCGGTCGTGATAGCGATGGCAATGGCGTTGCCGACGGCATCGACACGATCAATGCTCTGCATTCTGGTGGCGGCACTAACTTCGAGAATCCCCTCCAGGAAGCGATCGGCTTCTTCAGCGGTCAAGACGATGTCGCTACCGCTACCAATGTGATCTACTTCCTTTCGGATGGCCGAGCCTCGACCACGGCGCTTGCGGACGAACTTGCCACGCTCAGCGATGCCAACGGCATCGATGCCATCATCAATGCAATCGGCGCCGGAAGTGATGCCGACCAGGAAGCACTCGATGTCATCGACAATACCGGAGGCGCTCGGGTCGTCACCAATCTGTCGCAATTGGCAGCGGGACTTACCGCATCCTCCCTCGATATTGATGACATCGTCTCCGTCGACATCGCGGTGAACGGTGTCGTCCAGCAGACCCTGGACAGTACGGCCTTCACCGACACCCCAACAGGTCCACAATTCGGCCCGGTGCTGCTGACGGGTCTCGATCCGAATGCGGTCAACACCGTCAATATCGAGGCCGATCTTGTGACCAATGACGGCTCGATTTTCGAGCTCAATCTTTCGACAGAGATTGTCGGTGCCAATTCCGGTGTCGACATCTTCTAAGAGTAGCGAAACCAGCGGCGGAACTCCGGCGTGACTGTTCGGGGCTCTGCCGCTTGGAATTGCTTTGTGTTGTGTGAGGACTTGTGATATTTTCCT
>CAYPOV010000066.1:0-17282 GCA_964412385.1 uncultured Geminicoccaceae bacterium | reverse complement strand
GAGAAGCAGCTCATCAATGTGTTCCTATCGGTGACTTCTTTGCAAGGCGATTTTGCACGCAAGCTCGAGCCGCGCGCATCAGCTCCGCATCTCCGATTGAAAGCGATTGATTCACTCGCGAAAGCCGGAATTCCCACAGGCGTCATGGTCGCCCCCCTGATACCTGCACTCAATGATCAAGAGATCGAGCAGATCATGATTCACGCAAAAGACGCTGGGGCGACCACGGCGTCCTATACCATGATTAGATTGCCGCATGACGTTAAGGAGCTTTTTGCGTCGTGGCTTCGCGAGCATTATCCAGAACGTCGCGCGCATGTCCTGTCGTTGATTAGTCAAATCCGCAGTGGCAAACTCAACGATGCCGAATTTGGAAGACGGATGAGGGGAACTGGGCCCTATGCTGAACTTATCGCACAGCGATTTCGCAATGCTTCGAGAAAACTAGGGTTGAGATCTAGAACATTGCCGCAGCGGACGGATCTCTTCTCTCATACTCCAAGTGACAACCAACTGAGCTTCCAACTCTAGGCAGCATCCCGTCAATCGTTCATCGGCTCATCCGAGGGGCGCAATCAAACGTCGAAATCAGAGACCCGGATCACAACGCGCTATCACTCAAAGGAATAAGTCAGTGTAACTTGTCTCAATTGCTAGGAAAATTTTTCGTTTTCGAGCAAAGACCGAGAAGCCGGAGCAAATCCAAAAATTGCCCAAGATTTTGTTTCTTTTTGTTGACCTGTGAAGAAAGTTATTCTACTAATGGTTTTGTCAAGTCAGACGGTGCCTCCCTCCCTTATTGCGCCCTCGACCGCTCAGCGCTCGGGGGCGCTCTTTTGGCGAGAGGTTTCGACCCGAAAATTAAGAGTAGGAAACGACATGCAAGTTGAAACGACAGCCGAGCCCAAAGTGTTTGCCGCTGAAGGGCTGGCAAGACGCTATCAAGATGAAATCGGCGGCATGGATGATGGTGTCGTAGATGGTGATGACAACGTTCAAAGAGCCATCGCTATCGATGAGATCTTATCTTCCGTTATGCTTGTCACGACCGCGTTTCGCCTGCGTGACGAAAAGGGACTTCTCGACTCTCTGAGAGCGCTCTCGAACCAGGTCGACGCGCACAAAATTCTTTTCGCTTAGCCTCCCGCAGAACACATTCATCCCATCATTTCAAGCTTCATGCGAACACGGGCGCGCATTCCCGAATAGAACTAGGGGGAAAAGGTGTCGTCGCCTTACGGCGGCGGCTCCGCCCGTCATAATCTAAAGCACTCTCAGCTCCATCGGCGGCCCGCGGCCTTGATCCAGCGCGTGTGTCTGACCAAATGCACCGGGACGCGGCGAAAATCGTCGCACCTCGAAAGGCAGGTCCAGACAATATGCACCCATCGGATGCGTCAACGGGCTGGCACGGCACAACCATTCTCTCCGTTCGCCGCGGTGGTCAGGTTGTCATCGCCGGAGACGGCCAGGTCAGTTTCAACACAACTGTCATGAAAGCGAACGCACGGAAGGTGCGAACTCTCGGTGACGGAGACATACTCGCCGGTTTTGCGGGAAGCACGGCAGATGCATTTACTTTGTTGGAGCGTCTAGAAGGCAAGCTCGAACGACATCCCAAACAGCTCACGCGGGCTTGTGTCGAACTTGCCAAGGATTGGCGAACAGATCGCTACCTTCGACGTCTTGAGGCGATGATGGCCGTGGCCGACCGAGATGTATCCTTGGTGATTACCGGCAATGGCGATGTTTTGGAGCCGGAAGACGGGCTTATCGGCATCGGATCAGGCGGCACATTTGCGCTGGCAGCCGCACGGGCCCTCACGACAGTCGACGAACTTACCGCAGAAGAGATAGCACGCCGCGCCATGCGCATCGCTGCCGAGATTTGCATCTATACCAATCACGAAATCGTTCTGGAAAAGATAGAAACCTGATGTCAGCCCTGACACCGAGAGAAATCGTTCACGAACTCGACCGCCACATTGTCGGCCAGAATGCAGCGAAGCGTGCTGTTGCCATAGCACTCCGCAATCGCTGGCGCCGTCAGCAACTCGACGGGGGGCTCCGAGAAGAGGTTCTTCCCAAGAACATTTTGATGATTGGACCGACCGGATGCGGCAAAACCGAGATCGCGCGCCGCTTGGCCAAGTTGGCGCAAGCACCCTTCGTCAAGGTTGAGGCCACCAAATTTACCGAAGTTGGTTATGTCGGCCGTGACGTCGAAAGCATTGTCCGCGATCTTGTTGAGGTGTCGCTCAAACTCACGCGAGATCGCTTACGCGAAGAAGTATCGGCACAAGCCGAGCGCAACGCGGAAGAGCGGGTGTTGGAGGCCTTGGTCGGCGGCAGCGCCAGTCGCGATACAAGAGAGAAATTTCGAGCGCAGCTACGAAGCGGCGGCCTCTCTGATCGTGAAATCGAACTCGAAGTCCAAGACACGAGTGGCTCCGGGATGCCGACGATCGACATTCCAGGTATGCCTGGAGCCCAGATGGGCATGGTCAATCTCAGTGATATGCTTGGTAAAGCCTTTGGTAATCGCACCAAGCGCCGCAAGATGACCGTCTCAGAGAGCTACGAGGTCCTCATGGCTGAGGAGAGTGACAAGCTCCTCGATCAGGATAAGGTGGTACGAGACGCTATCCATCTCGCGGAGCAAGAGGGCATTGTCTTCATCGACGAGATCGACAAGATCAGTGGCCGCGAAAACCGTGGCGGCGATGTCAGCCGCGAGGGTGTTCAGCGTGATCTCTTGCCACTGATTGAAGGCACCAGTGTCACCACCAAGCATGGTGCTGTCAGGACGGAACACATGCTGTTCATTGCCTCTGGCGCTTTCCACCTCAGCAAGCCCTCAGATCTATTGCCGGAACTTCAAGGTCGCTTGCCGATCCGGGTCGAACTCAACGCACTCTCGAGATCAGACTTGGTCAGTATCCTGGTGGAACCCGAGGCAAGCTTGATCAAGCAATATGTTGCCTTGATGGGCACCGAGAGCGTCAACATGGTCTTTACCGACGACGCGATCGACGAGATCGCAACCTTGGCCCACGACATTAACTCCAAGGTGGAGAACATCGGCGCCAGGCGGCTTCAGACGGTGATGGAGAAGCTCGTCGAGAATGTGAGTTTTTCCGCCTCCGACATGGTAGAGGAGGAGGTCATGATCGATCGGAAATATGTCCAGGATCAGGTCGGTGACCTTGTCTCGGGAGCGGATCTCTCCCGGTTCATTCTCTAACCTTATCTCAGGTTGCTTGCCAAGTTCGCCTCGAGCGCGTCGAGAAACTGCGTCGTCGTAAGCCACGGCTGATCGGGCCCGATCAAGAGGGCCAAATCTTTGGTCATCTTGCCACTTTCGACTAGATCCACGCAGGTCTTTTCGAGGGTCGAGGCGAATTCCCCGATCTCGGGCGTTTCGTCGATCTTGGCACGGTAGCTGAGCGCCCGGCTCCACGCGAAAATCGACGCGATCGGATTGGTTGACGTTGCCTTGCCCTCCTGATGCTGGCGAAAGTGGCGTGTAACCGTGCCGTGGGCAGCCTCAGCCTCGACTGTGCGGCCATCGGGTGTGAGGAGAACCGACGTCATGAGCCCGAGCGAGCCGAAGCCTTGTGCCACGGTATCGGACTGAACATCACCGTCATAGTTTTTGCAGGCCCACACAAACCCCCCGCTCCATTTGAGGGCACAGGCTACCATGTCATCAATAAGACGATGCTCATAGGTGAGGCCGCGATTGTCGAATTCGTTCTTGAACTCGCTATCGAAGACCTCCTGGAAAAGGTCTTTAAAGCGTCCGTCATAGGCTTTTAGGATTGTGTTCTTAGTGGAAAGATAGACGGGATAGTTGCGCTGCAGCCCGTAATTGAAGGAAGCGCGCGCGAAATCCTTGATGCTTTCGTCGAGATTATACATGCCCATGGCGATGCCACCGCCGGGGAAGTTGAAAATCTCCATCTCTTTGACGTCCGAACCGTCTGCAGGTTCGAACTTCATGGTGAGCCTTCCAGGCCCCTCGACCACGAAATCCGTGGCCCGGTATTGATCACCGAAGGCATGGCGGCCAATGACCATGGGCTGCGACCAGCCTGATACGAGACGCGGCACATTCTTGCAGATAATCGGCTCGCGAAACACCGTGCCGCCTAGAATGTTGCGGATCGTGCCATTCGGAGAACGCCACATTTTCTTAAGGTTGAATTCCTTTACGCGGGCTTCGTCAGGCGTAATCGTCGCGCATTTGACCCCGACACTATGCTCTTTAATCGCATTGGCCGCATCAACGGTAATCTGGTCATCTGTAGCGTCACGGTTCTCGATCCCGAGATCAAAATAGAGGAGATCGATGTCGAGGTAAGGTAGGATGAGTTTCTCTTTGATCATGGCCCACATGATCCGGGTCATCTCATCACCATCGATCTCGACAACGGGACTTTTTACGGTCAGTTTGCTCATTTAGGGTACCCTCCTCAAAGTTTGTCCGGTTGGACTGAGCTGTGCGTCATCTCAGCCAAATGGGATTGTCGATAGATTCGATAAACGTTTGATGTCTCTCGATTTCATCGGATTTGGCGGGGAAAATTCGAGGCTCTCGAAAGACACGATGGATTTCTTCCCGCTGTTCGATTGTGCAGTTGCTGACCTCCAGTGCAAAATTAGTTTGGCGCCCGCCAACGAGGTGCAGGTAGCATTCTGCCAGAAGTTTGCTGTCGAGCAGTGCACCGTGAAGCGTTCGTGCAGAGGTATCGACCCCAAAACGCCTACAAAGTGCGTCGAGACTGACCGGAGCTCCGGGAAAGCGTTTTTGCGCGATGGACAGTGTGTCGACCATCCGTTCGCTTTCAAGTCTCGGCAGGCCAAGTTTTTTGAACTCGGAGTTGATAAACTTGAAGTCGAAGCTGGCGTTATGAATGACGAGCGGACTATCTTTGATGAAGTCGCAGAATTTCTCTGCAATGTCGTCAAAAAGAGGGTACTCCGCGAGAAATTCCTCACTCAATCCATGCACGCGATACGCGTCGATCGGCATGTCGCGTTCGGGATTAATGTATTGATGGTACGTTTTGCCCGTCGGCAGATAATTGACGAGTTCGACGGCGCCGATCTCGACGATACGATCGCCCAACTCTGGGTCTAGCCCTGTGGTTTCGGTGTCGAGAACAATCTCGCGTCCACTCATGCAGTTTTCCTCATCGAATGTCTAAGCCAACGGCTTGGCCATGCCACGTATGGCCGCCGCTGTAAGTCCTCCAGGATCTGCAAGACTTGCTCGATCACCAAACCACGATCACTCCCGGACGAGATGAAATAAGTCGATCGACGCTGCTTCTCCGCCGTCGGCATTTGACCACGACGGATTTGGTTCAGCTTCGCTACCGACATCCTGGGGCGCATCATAGCGCGATCTCTTTGAATGACGGCATTGGTCGCAACCACAACGGTCGCATCCATCCTTCGATTGCCACCGGTCTCGAAAATCAGGGGTATATCGAGCATCGCCACAGAGAAGCCCATGCGGCAGGCGCCTTCCAGAAAGCGCTGCTGAGCGCTCAACACAAGGGGATGGATAATGTCCTCCAACAGAGCGCGTTTTGATGAATCGGGAAATACTATTCTGCCAAGCTTTGAACGATCGATTTGTCCCCTGTCGTCAACAACTTCAGGGAAAACATGGCCGATCTGGTCGACCGCGTTCCGATTCCAGCCATAAATCTTGTGAACTTCTGCATCCGAGTCGAAGACGGGCACACCAAGGGATTGAAACGCTTTCGCTGTGTAGGATTTGCCCATGGCGATCGAGCCCGTTAGGCCTAGAACGTGCATTGATGCGCCGACCTCAAGCAATCATAACGCGATGATCGCGGAGGAACTGAAGTACCGGCAGCAGGGGAAGACCTAGAACATCGAAATAGTCACCCTTCACGGTCGCCATTAACTGCGCTCCCAATCCCTCGAATTGGTACCCTCCGACAGAATTCAGGACGGAAGGATCTGCTTGCGTCATGTAGGCATCGAGCGCTTCGGAGGAAAAATCACGCAATGCGATCTCCACGACACCGACATGCTGCCATGATCGAGTGGAGCCCCGGTAGGCAACAACGCCGGATACCAGGCGGTGTCTCTTACCTCGGAGGCCCTCTAGCTGCCGCCGGCAGGTATCATTGTCGCGAGGTTTCTCTAGCCACACTCCGTCGAATTCAAGGAGTTGGTCGGCGCCTAGTACAAGACAATTATCATCTACTTTCGCCAGGACGCTGCGGACTTTGAGATCAGCAAGGGCTACGGCAGCATCCTCCGTAGCAACATGCTCTGCGAAGAGTGCTTCCCTCACTGCAGCTTCGTCGACGGTTGGTGCCAACGTTTCAAAGGCAACGCCCGCTGCGCTTAAAATTCTTGAACGTGTTCTGCTGGTCGATGCCAGAACCACGCGAGGCCGATGATCCATGATCCAACCTTATTAGGTTTCATTGGTTTCCATTCCTTAACCAAATGGCAATGCAGTTGTGCAACTTTTTCCAGATCGACGGGTGCCAACTCGATCCGACTGGAAGAAACATCGTGCATTCAAATCGTGAAGCGGTCGAAAAACGCCAATCCATGATGCCCGACCTGTGGTCGAGCAATGTCGCTTACGTTCGGCCGGTGGAAGACGAGGGAACCGTCTACTATACGATATGCAGCCCGGATGGCCGTCTATTGGCGCTCGCGCCGACACGAGAGCTGGCCTTCGCGTTGACCAAGCAGAACGATTTCAAGCCCTGCGACGCCCACTAACCGCGCAGCTTCACGCAGCGAAGTTTTCCATATGACCAGGGTCGCTGACGACCGGTCAATAGGGAATGCGAATGATCGCCAAGAGGCCCCCGAGACGCGAATCATCCAATCTCAGCTCGCCCCCGTGAGCCAACACAATGTCCCTGGCTATGGTCAGGCCCAATCCTGTGCCGCCGGTCCGTCGTTGTTGCGCGTTCTCCAATCGGATAAAGGGTTCGAAAGCGCGCTCTCGCTGCGAAATCGGAATGCCAGGCCCGTCATCCTCCACACGAACCTCGACATAGCTTCTGAAATCGCCTGCGGAGAGCACTACCAGCGAACCGAAACAACATGCATTGTCGACGAGGTTGGAGAGGCAACGGCGAAATGCCATCGGTCTTATCGGAATGGTAATGCTACGGGGAAGATCGATGTCGAGCATTTTTCCGGTTCGATCGGCTCGCTCACGCATCTGCTCGAAAATTGGGCCTAAAGGCGTCGGTTCGACAGCTTCTTGGCTCTCGTCGCGGGCAAATCCCAAATATGCCTCAACCAGTTGGCGCATTTCATCCACGTCGCTCTCGAGATCACCAATATCGGGATCGTGGCTGGCGTTAAGCATCTCCAGTTCGAGTTTCATGCGTGTGAGCGGTGTTCGTAGGTCGTGACTTACCGCAGCGAGCATCTCCGTTCGCTGGCTCAGGTGCCTGAGAATTCGATGGCGCATGACGTTGAAGGCGCGGGCGGCCTGGCGGATCTCCATGGCCCCTGCTGGTCTGAAATCACCAACGTCATGACCCTTTCCAAAGGCTTCCACGGCTCTGGCGAGTCGGCGGATCGGAACCACCTGTCGCCTCAATACATAGATGGCGAGGCCGAGCAGGACGACTGACGATCCCACCATCCACACCAATAGAAGCCCCGTGGTTGTGCTTGTGACACGGTGACGTTCAGCAAGGACCCGTAGAAGCCCATTCGGCAACTGAACATAGGCAACAACCCGTCCCGGCTGTTCAGAGCGCAGGTCGATTGCGAACGGAAGGCTCAACTGGTCTTCGAAGCCCTGGATGATTTTGCTGTCGATATGACCCAGAGATTCCATGCGGATATTGGCGAAGGCGACCGCCTCTTGCAGATTGCCGTCTGGTTGGAACGAGATCGCAAGATTGTTGTGTCGGCGGGCAAGTTCCAAGAGATGGCGACGTTCTTCGATTGTTTTTGCCTCCTCGAGAAGATCGACGACCATGGCGATCTCGCCTGCAACACCTCGAGCGAGCCACCTTGTAACGACATCCCAATGTCGATTGTAAAAGATGGTCGTGACGACGATCTGCAGCACGATGATGGGCAGAATAACAATCAGAAGCGAGCGGCCGAAAAGAGATCGAGGGATCAGCGTTCGTTTGAGCGGCCGTTTAATAATTCGAGGAAAAATCACCTTGTCGCACGCAAGACGTATCCCGCGCCTCGCATGGTGAGCAAGTAGCGTGGGCGCCTTGGGTCCTCCTCGATCTTTCGGCGAAGCCTTGCCATCTGCACGTCGACGGCACGGTCGGAGCCGGCCACATTGCTTCGTGCTCCGAGTTCGTAGCGACTTATGGGCGAACTCGGTTGTGCGGCAAGCGCTCGCATCAAAGCGACTTCGGCGGTTGTCAAGTGAACAACATCACCTTCCCGCAAAAGCTCTCCCTGATCCACATCGAATGTGAAGGGTCCAAAGTTAACCGCGGTGCTGCCGCTCGGGAGTTGCGTGCGTCGGAGGATTGTCTGGACGCGAAGAAGGAGTTCCCGTGGCTCAAAGGGCTTGGCGATGTAATCGTCGGCACCTGCCTCCAAGCCCAAAATTCTGTCTCCTGTTTCACCTCGAGCCGTGAGCAGCAAAACGGGAATACTGCTTCGTCCCCGGAGGTCACGCGTAAACTCCATTCCGTCGCGACCGGGCATCATAACATCCAGAATAATAAGGTCGTAGTGAAAATTCGTGATCCTTGTTTCCGCCTCATTGGCATCACATGCTTCGCTAACAAGGTAATCATGCTGCGTGAGATATCGGTTCAGCAAACGACGCAACTTGGGATCATCGTCGACGACCAAAATGTGAACGTCGTCGGGCATCAAAGTTTCATGCGTAGCGACGCCTGCGCATTCTTGTTGAGCCGATCCAGCACATTCTCAAAACCTCTAACGGTTTCGCTCTCTATGCCTTTGAGCGCATTGCGCAATCGCTTCTTCTGTTGTTCCGTGAGACCTTTCAGCATCTCCGAGCCCTCATCGGTAAGACCGAAAATCTTTCTGCGCTTGTCGGTATCGTCGTTCTTTTCCTTGAGAATTCCGCGGTTCACTAGGTTTCGAATGCGTCTCGATAAGGTCTGCTTAGTCGATCCAAGCTCGGCCACCAAACCTGTCATCGTCTCGCCTGGCGCGATCATTAGGGTGTAGAGAATACGGAGATCAAGTTCGTCAAGCTGCTCGTCCGACATGGCCTGCCGCAGCTCGGCGAACATAGTATGATAATTGCTGAATATGAGCCCGAGCATCCTCTCCAACTCTGAATCCTTAAGGAAAAGAGGGTTCGTGCCAGTCATGCTCAACATCATCCATTCCAAAGTCGCCCCATTCAACCATCGCTAGTGCGCCAACAGTACGTCTAGTTCATGCCGTTTCGGCGCCGCCGTGGAATTGATCCTTGTTCAATATCTCCAGCGATCCCATCATAGTTGCGGGTCGATGCATATGACGAGGAGCCAATAATACATTGATTTTTCGATTTTGCTTGCGAGCCACTTGTCACGTTCTGGTCCTCGGCCGATGAACCTGAGCGTTTGTGTGTTCTGCGGCTCTCGCGAGGGCGCCAATCCAGAGTTTGCCAAAGTTGCGAGCGACACCGGACGACTATGCGCGTCCGAGGGATGGACGCTCGTTTACGGTGGCGGGAATGTGGGCCTCATGAAGTGTCTTGCCGATGGTGCGATTGAAGGTGGAGGCGACGTCGTCGGCTACATCCCGCAAGAGCTTTTTGCGCGGGAAGTGGGCAAACGTGAAATTCGCAAGCTTCACGTCACCGAGACGATGTTCGAGCGCAAGAGCCGCATGATCGAAGATGCGGATGCCTTCATTATCTTGCCTGGTGGCTATGGCACGCTGGACGAGTTTCTCGAAGTTATCACCCTCAAGCAGCTCGGCTACGTCAAGCAGCCCATCGTTCTCTTGGACGTCGCTGGTTATTGGCAGCCCTGCATAGACTTGTTCGACACGATGTTCAGGGCAGGTTTCGCTGCGCCTGCGATCAGAGATCTCTTGAGTATCGTCCAGGAAGTTAAGCAGATTACCCCTATCCTGAACGAACAGTTTGAGAAGGTCTCCCCAAACTCCCTTGGCCCGTCAATTTAGCCAGCTTGCGGTGGCTGCGGCTGCTGTTGTTGAGCTTGCTGGACGCGACGACGATAGAGCGAGACGAAATCGATCGGATCGATCATGAGAGGGGGGAACCCACCATCCCGCGTGATATCAGCGACGACACGACGAGCGAAGGGGAAAAGCAGGCGCGGGCATTCGATCAAGAGAAGAGGCTGCAAACTCTCATTTGGAATGTTGGCAAGTGAAAACACCCCACCATAGCTCAGCTCCATGAGAAAAACCGTTTCCTCCCCGGACTTCGCATCAACGTTGAGATCGAGGACGACTTCGTGCTGGTTTTCCGGACGGGCCTCCGTTCTTACTTCGACGCGAACCTGGATCTGCGGTCGGCCTTGCCGTTGTTGCCCTTGTTGAGACGAGCCCGGGTTTTCAAAAGAGAGATCTTTGACGTACTGGGTGACGATGGACAGGCGCGGCGGTTGTTGACCCTGGGCAGCCGGATTTTGCCCGTTCTCTCCTGAAGGGGCGGGCGAATCACTCATCTCTATCTCCAATGTTTTGGGCGTTTCGGTGTGGCCCGGACGATCGATGCCCACCGATATTGAACGGACTGTCCTTTGGGAACAGTCGACTTGCCCGCCGACTTAGATCACACTCGCCACGTTCGTCTAGCCCGCCGCGGTGTCGCGCTACGAATTGCAATGGGCATCGCTAAGCCTTAATGAGACGATTAGGCGTTCTTGAAAAGCCCTGGACAAGCGTGATCCGCATGTTTGTTTTTTGGGCATCAAGATTATATGATGAGGGTGCTGATGATCGAGCCGGCCAAGAGTCCCTCGGTTGACCCCTAATTCTGTTCTGCTTGCTGACCGATTGCCCGATATGACCGACGGATTCGCATACCTCGACATTCTCTTCTTCGCGATGGTTGCCGCCTTTATCGCATTCCGGCTGCGCAGCGTGCTCGGCCGACGTACTGGACATGAGCGCCGTCGACCAAGCCGTGTTGAGCACGCCAACGCAACCGCTTCCGACAATGTCGTGCGCATGCCCAATCAGAATAGCGAGACCGAGGCAGCGAGCAGTACACACATCGACGTCGAGGATGCAGCGGCGCGTGAGGGTCTTCGAAAGATTTCCGAGGTGGACCGGTCATTTGATCTTTCGGTGTTCTTGGAAGGTGCCAAGGCCGCGTTCCAGATGATTATCGATGCTTTCGCACGTGGTGACCGCGACACGCTTAGGCCGCTCTTGGCGAACTCGGTCTACTCCGGGTTCGACGGTGCGATCGCGGAACGGGAACAGCGGGGCGAAACGCTTCAGACTAACATCGTCTCGATGCAGAAAGCTGACGTGGTCGAAGCGTCTCTTGTCGGTCACTTAGCGCGAATAGCGGTGAAATTCGTGACCGAGCAGACAATTACCGTGAGCAATTCCGCAGGAGAGGTCATTGAAGGTGACGCGTCGGCAACTGATGAGGTAGTCGATGTTTGGACGTTCGAGCGTGATACCCGAAGCAGCGATCCCAATTGGTTGCTGGTCGAGACACGGACCGCCTCCTCCTAGTCATCGGTAGCCTAGGGTCTGCGCGGTGAGATGCCGCATTCTCGTCCGAGAGTCGCTTTATTCGTAACCTGTCTGGTCGACTATTTTCGGCCTTCCGTCGCCTTCGCTTCAATCTCGCTTCTCGAGCGCGCCGGATGTGACGTCGATGTGCCCGAGATTCAGACATGTTGTGGTCAGCCAGCCTTCAACTCCGGCGACAGCAACGCTGCGAAGAAGGTCATTCAGCCGCTTCTGGAGAGATGTCGGAACTACGACTACCTTGTCGTGCCCTCGGGTTCATGCGCTGGAATGCTGCGCAAACACCTCCACGAGATCTTCCGTCCAGATGACCCGCTTCACGGCTTAGCGGGGGAGTTTTCGGCGAAATGTTTCGAACTCACGAGCTTTCTTGTCGACGTAATGGGTGTTGACCAGGTCGAAAGTGCGTTCTCCGGAACATTGACTTATCACGATAGTTGTTCAGGCCTGCGAGAGCTTGGCACGAAGGAACAGCCTCGCCGGCTGCTCAATTCGATTCCCGGAGTCCGCCTACTGGAAATGGGTGACTGTGAAGAATGTTGCGGGTTTGGCGGCACATTCTGCATAAAGTACCCGGAAATCTCGACCAAAATGGTCGACCGAAAAATTCAGAGCATCAGCCAATGCGGTGCCGACACCGTCATCGCCGGTGATCTCGGTTGCCTCCTGAATATTGCCGGCCGCTTGAAGCGCACGGGGTCGCCCGTCAAAGCAAGGCACGTCGCGGAAATCCTTGCGGGCGGCGATCCTGGTCCGGCCATTGGCGAGCCGAGCTGACATTCGATGGACCCTCAATCTCTCGCCTTTCGCGAAAATTCAATTAGTGCGCTGAGCGACAAGGAGCTGCAATCAGCCCTTTCGGACATTCGGGGAGGATGGGTCGAGGGTCGGTCGCGCGCCGCTAAAGCATTTCCGGATTTCGAGGATTTGCGCGATCGCGGACGCGACATTCGTGACCATGCGCTCGCCAATCTTGCGGCTCTTCTCGAGCAGTTCGAAGCCAATGTGATGCGCTCCGGCGGACGCGTCCATTGGGCGCGCAATGCAGATGAGGCGCGGGTCATCGTCGAGCGCATTTGCACCGAGGATGATGCCAAGATTGTCACCAAGAGCAAGAGCATGGTGGCAGAGGAGATCCAGCTCAACGATCATCTTCAATATCGTGGCATCACACCGGTCGAGACGGACCTTGGCGAGTACATCATCCAAATCGCAGGCGACCGCCCTAGTCATCTCGTCGGACCCGCGATCCATATGACCAAAGGGCAAGTCTCGGACCTATTCGCGCGGCACCACGGCACTGCACGTAAGGAGGATGGTGCGGCTCTGGTGGAGGAGGCTCGCGAGCTGCTTCGGGCTCGTTATCGGGAAGCGGATATCGGCATTACCGGCGCAAACTTCCTGATTGCCGACACGGGCTCGATTATCACCGTCACCAACGAAGGCAATGCGGAGCTGACGCAAGGGCTGCCCAAGCGGCACATTGTGGTCACGGGCTTTGAAAAAGTCGTGCCCTCGATGGCTGAGGCATTCGTCCTCTTGCGTCTCCTAGCCCGATCGGCGACTGGGCAAGAATTTTCCTCCTACACCACAGTCCTCAATGGGCCGCGCCGAACGAACGACAGCGACGGACCTAGTGAATTCGACGTCATTCTCGTTGACAATGGCCGCAGCGACATGATCGCTGGAAAGTATCGCGAGATGCTTCGATGTATTCGATGCGGTGCATGCATGAACCACTGCCCGGTCTATCTCGCGGCGGGGGGTCATGCCTATGGTTGGGTCTATGTCGGGCCTATGGGTTCGGTCCTCACCCCAAATATCGTTGGGCTGAAATCGGCACACACACTTCCGAACGCATCCACATTCTGCGGAAAATGCGAAGAGGTTTGCCCGGTACGCATTCCGCTGCCTGGCCTGTTGCGCAGACTACGTGAGGACCAGCACCGGCAACAACTTGATGCGCCAATCAGTCGGCGCGTACTGGCACTTTGGGGAGCGGTAGCGGCGCGTCCAAGCATCTATCGAACGCTCTTTGATTTCTCCAACGTCTTGCTGCGAGCGTTCGGCCGCGGCAAAGGCAGTCTCAAGAGCCTTCCGTTTGCCGGAAACTGGACTGTGTCAAAAGACTTGCCTCTTCCTCAAGGTGCCACGTTTTCCGTTCAGTGGAAAAATCGGAAAACGGCGGACTCATGACCGAGGCCCGCGAAGCGATACTGGCCAAACTGGGTTCTGCCGCAGCTTCGTCTCCAAAACCGAACATATCGCCTGCTCCGGGGACTTCCACGGCGGATCAAAGCTCACACGCCGAGCAAGTTCGAAAGTTTGTGGAGAAAGCGGAAAAAGTGGGTTGTGAGTGCCGGAGAACGGTCGGATTTGGCAACATCCCGAAGCTTGTTGGCGAGTTTCTTCGTTCCCACAATCTCCCGAACGAAGTGTCTATCGTGCCAGCGCTCGAGAATGTCGCGACTGAGTGGTGCGACTCGCAGCTGATATCGGTTGAGCTATGGTCAACCGATTGTTCGTGCCTAACAGGCATAACTGCGGCCAAATCGGGCGTGGCCGAAACCGGCACATTGGTTCTTTCTTCCAGCTATGGAACACCGACGCTTGCAGCGTTTCTTCCTGAAAATAGCGTGGTCATCCTCGAGACCAAAATGGTGTGCGCTCGCTATGAGGATGCCTGGTCATTGATCGTGAACGACACTATTAACCATCCTCGGTCGGTGAATTTCGTAACCGGACCTTCGAGAACGGGAGACATCGGACAGAAAATCGAACTCGGCGCCCATGGGCCCAAGCGACTGCTAATCATTCTCGTCGATGATGCCCACTCGGGACAAGATTGATCGCCGCAAGGGTCAAAAGCGGAGTCTATGCGACGCGGATCTTGAGCTATGGAAACGCGCAACGCGTGACGTTCGCCCAATCGAGCCAGTACGAATCGAACCTTCTCCTAGACAAACCACAGGCCCGTCGCCCGAGATCAGAACCGACCGCTTGCGTTCCGTCTATCCTTCCGCACCAGCCCACCACCATGAACCTCACGGTTCGCACGCCAGCATCCAACATATCGATCGGCATACATTACGCAGATTGAGGCGGGGCCAGATTGCCGTGACAGCGCGCCTTGATCTGCACGGCATGACCCAAGAAGAGTCGTACAGCAGGCTCAAGCACTTCCTTCATCAATCTCGGCGCCACGGGCACAAGTACGTTCTCGTCATTACCGGTCTCGGACTCGCAAGGGGGGGAGTCTTGCGAACCATGGTGCCTCGCTGGTTGGACAGCAGCGAGATGCGGGACGACGTACTCGGCCATACAGCAGCACGTCAGCGTGATGGGGGAGAAGGAGCTCGCTATGTGGTCCTGCGGCGCCAATCGTGATGCCGCAGGCTGGCTACATCACCGCGCCGATTTGCCAAGGGATAAATTCGTGATCGCCAATTCCAAGCGCTTCACTCTTGGTTTTTCTCCCGGACGCGACGTCAAGAATGACGTCGAAGATCTGCAACCCCATCTCCTCGATGCTCAAACTCTCGTCGATCACGGCACCACAATTGATGTCCATATCTTCTACCATCCGCTCAAACATCGGCGAGTTTGTGGCAAGCTTAATCGATGGCGTGGGCTTGAACCCGAAACACGAGCCACGTCCGGTGGTGAAGCAAATGACGTTGGCACCACTGGCGACTTGACCGGTGACAGAGCAAGGGTCGTAACCGGGGCTGTCCATGAAGGCAAACCCTCTGGTGGTAACAGGTTCCGCGTAACGGTAGACGCCGGTTAGATTGGTCGTTCCGCCCTTAGCAGCGGCACCTAGAGATTTCTCCAATATTGTGGTCAGACCGCCAGCCTTGTTTCCGGGCGAAGGATTGTTGTTCATCTCGCCTTTGTTGATGCGAGTGTATTCTTCCCACCAGCGTATGCGCTCAATAAGTTTTTCACCCACTTCGCGCGTCTCGGCGCGACGCGTCAAGAGATGCTCGGCTCCATAGATTTCGGGTGTCTCCGCAAGGATGACTGTGCCACCCTGTTCGACAATCCGATCGGCCGCATTGCCCAAAGCGGGATTGGCGGTAATGCCTGAGTAGGCGTCGGATCCGCCACACTGAAGAGCGACAGACAACTCGCCGGCATCGACTGTTTCTCGCATCGCAGCGTTTGCCGCTGGGAGCATCTCCTCGATAATGCTCACGGCCTTTTCGAAGGTTTGGCGGGTTCCGCCAGTTTCTTGCAGAGTCATCGTTCGGAATAGTGGCCCGCGCTGGATCTGATAGGCCTCAAGCAAGAAATCGATCTGATTGACCTCGCAACCGAGGCCAATCATCAAGATTCCTGCGAAATTGGGATGGCGAGCATAGCCCCAGAGTGTGCGCTGAAGGGCAGCGAACCCGTCCCCACTGTCAGCCATGCCGCAGCCTGTGCTGTGAGTCAGGGCGACGACACCATCGACGTTCTGGAATTGGGCAAGTTTTTCCTTCGGGAAGTTTTGCGAGATGAATTGACAGACCGAAGCCGAGCAGTTCACCGAAGACAATATGCCGATGTAGTTGCGCGTGCCGACTTTGCCGCTTGCACGACGAAAGCCTTGAAATGTGCGGCGAAGCTCGAGCGGCATGATATCGGTGGGTTTGGCATCATCGCCGAACGCATAGTCGCGGTCGAATTCTCGCATCTCCACATTGTGGACATGGACATGAGCGCCTTTGTCAATGTCTTGCGAGGCAAAACCGATGATTTGGTCGTACTTGACGATTGGCGAGCCCTTGGCGATCGCCGAGGTAGCAATCTTGTGACCTGAATGGATGGTGTCGGCGGTGCTGACGGCGTCGACACCGATGGCGGTGCCCACCTCAAGCTTGCGTCGTGCCACAACCACATTGTCGTTAGGGTGAAGCTTGACGATGACGGAACTCTGCCCCTGCATAGCCATCCCTTTCGTTGTCAATCGTTAGGCAACCACGTGACCTAACTCATATCCTATCTTCGAACAGTTCGGAAAGCTGCCGGAGCATCGTACCACCAAGTTGCTCCGGATCGGAAATCGTCACAGCGCGTTGATAATATCGCGTAACGTCGTGGCCAATACCGATCGCCAACAGTTCCACAGCCGATCGGGTCTCTACATGCTCGATCACCTCGCGCAAATGCCGCTCCAAGTAATTTCCTGGATTGGCTGAAAGCGTGCTGTCGTCGACCGGCGCCCCGTCCGAGATGACCATCAAGATCTGCCGCTGCTCGGGACGCGCCAAGAGTCGTTGGTGTGCCCATAGAATAGCCTCACCATCAATGTTCTCTTTGAGAAGCCCTTCGCGGAGCATGAGACCCAGAGAGCGGCGTGAACGGCGCCAAGGCGCATCGGCGCGTTTGTAGACGATGTGGCGAAGATCATTGAGGCGGCCTGGGTCGGACGGCTTGCCTTCGCGCAGCCACATTTCACGCGCCTGACCGCCTTTCCAGGCCTTTGTCGTGAAACCCAAGATCTCGACTTTGACGCCACAGCGCTCAAGTGTTCGGGCAAGTATATCGGCACTCATCGCGGCAACGGATATCGGACGGCCCCGCATCGAGCCGGAATT
>CAYPOV010000065.1:0-17430 GCA_964412385.1 uncultured Geminicoccaceae bacterium | reverse complement strand
ACCAAGGTCTTGTCGAAGCGCAGTATCGGTTTGTCCCCATCACGCTCGAACGTGCGGACCTCGCTCGAATTCACGGAACCGACGAACGTATTTCGGTCGCCGACTATGTGCGTCTGGTGGAATTCTACATGTCTTTGATACGCCGGCTCGACGCAGCGTCCGAATAATCTTCCTCGACATCTCCATGAGCTGCGGCCATCGTTGCGCCAAACTGGCCTCGAGAGCCAGCTTTCCAGCATTGTCTAATCGGGAGATCTGAGCCGATGGCCGATACGCCGACGCTCACATCGCTAATCGAAAGAATTCGAGCGCGCGGCAACAAGGACTGCCTCGTGACGGTTTGTGATGGCGTTTTGGACACATGGTCCTCAGAGCGGGTCGCGGACACGGCCCTTCGATTGGCCAAGGGGCTTCAATCCAGGGGCATTGGCGACGAAAAGGTCGTGATGCTTTGGGCGCCCAATTCGCAAGCTTGGGTAGTGACGGCGCTTGCCGTCAATCTTGCGGGTGGCGTGCTTATGCCCATCGACGAGCAGGCGCGCGAAGATGGACCGCGCGTCGTACGCGACTCGGGTGCCGTGATGATTGCAACAGACAGCGATCATGCCCGCGATCTGCGAGCGGCAGGAGTGTCCGAGCATGTCGAAATTCTGCTGCTCGATGCCCGCGAGGATGGCGCTCTCTTTTGGGAAGATTTGCTTGCTGACGATGCGGGCGGTGTTCCCAATATCGACGCGGACGCACCGGCAATCTTGACCTTTACGTCGGGCACCACCGGCATGCCAAAATCCTTCACCTTAAGCCACGCCAACCTGCTCACGAATGCGCGCAATATACGCGATGGCGACATTGCGACAGCTGATGACCGTGCCATGCTGCCGCTGCCGCTTCATCACAGCTATCCCTACGTGATCGGCATGCTGTCGCCGCTGATGATCGGCGCACCCTTGATTTTTCCCGAAGCACCCACGGGCCCCAAGATCATCGAAGCCTTGCGTGCGGGCGACGTAACAATCTTGTTGGGCGTGCCACGGCTATATAATGCGCTCATCAATGGACTAGATGCCAATCTCGATCGAAGGCCCCTGCCGGTCAGGAGCCTGTTTCGCAATCTCGAGAGACTCTCGATCTGGGTGCAGCGCCAGTTCAATCTTCCCGTGGGGCAAATCCTGCTGCTTCCCCTGCGAAAGGCTATGGCTCCCAAGATCAGGCTCATGGTCTCAGGCGGCGCGCCCCTCGACCCGGGGATCAACGCGCGCCTCGAAGCGCTGGGTTGGATGGTCTGTTCGGGATATGGATTGTCGGAAACGGCATCTGTCTTCAGTACCAACGTTCCAAGTGCCCGGCGCATAGGAAGTGCGGGTCGTGTCCTCGGTGATGGGGAAGTCAAGATCGATTCGCCAGACGCGGAGGGAATTGGTGAGATTTTGGTCCGGGGCCCGAGTGTTTTTCAAGGCTATCGCGACAACCCCGAGGCCAATCGTACGGCATTTACCGAGGACGGTTGGTTTCGAACCGGTGATCTGGGCTACGTCGACAGCGATGACTATATCTTTGTGACGGGCCGAGCCAAGGAGCTGATCGTCCTTGGTGGCGGCAAAAAGATCAATCCCGAGGGCGTGGAGAAGGCCTATCTCGAACAGCCGGTGATTGCCGAGATCGGGCTTTTTGAGAACAATGGTGCGCTTGTCGCCATCATCCGCCCCGAACTGGAAGAAATCCGGCGCCGAGGCTTGACCCAACTTCGCCAGGCCATCTCGGTCGCCATCAGCGAGGCGGCTCAACATCAAACCGCCCATGCGCGGCCGAGTGGTTTTCAACTGACCAATGAACCTTTACCTAGGACAAGGCTCGGCAAGATCAGACGATTCATGCTGCCGGAACTTTACAACACTATAGAAAAAGGCAGTATTTCAAAGACTGAGATTCACTTGACGGAGTCGGACAAAGAGCTTCTCCGCAATCCAAAGGTTTCACACGCTTATGAATTTTTGAAAAAACGATATCCGCAACAAACAGTCGGGCCCGATACTGATCTTCAACTCGACTTGGGTATCGACAGTTTCGGCTGGATGACGATTTCGCTCGAACTCCAGGAGGGTGCCGGAGTCGTTCTCAGTGATGAGGCCATAGCGTCAATGCAGTCCGTACGCGACCTGATGACCGCGGTGGATGCCTCGAACGACCAAGCGGGAACCGTTCAGTCTCTGGCCACGCCAGAGGGTGTCAATCTTGATCCCGAGCACTGGCTCCGGCCTACGAGCCCGCCAATGACGCTGCTAGGGGTGACCAGCCATAAGCTCGTGCAAGCACTCATGCGTTTCTACTTTAGCCTCGAAGCTCAGGGCATCGACAATATTCCAAAGAACGGCCCCATCATTTTAGCACCCAATCACGTCAGCGATCTCGATCCGATCGCGGTTGCCGCATCCCTGCCGACGGCGCGGCTCAAACAGACCTACTGGGCGGGTGACATCAACCGTCTGTTCGGCAACAAGGCTTGGCGGTTCCTGTCCCGACTTGCCCACGTCTTCCCGGTCGACGAGCGCCGCCCGACAACAGCCATCGACGCTGCGGAAACTGTTCTCAAGAACGGCAAGACCCAGATTTGGTTCCCAGAAGGCTGGCGTTCGCCCGACGGCACGCTGCAGCGCTTCATGCCGGGAATCGGCAAGGTTTTGCGCGACACCAGTTCCCAAGCCTTGCCGGTCTTGATCGAGGGTGCTTTCGAAGCGATGCCGCGTGGACAGCGCTGGCCCAAACGCCATCCGATCAAGGTGACATACGGCAAACCGGTCTCTCACGAACAACTTCTCAAGGAGGGCCAAGGCGCAAGCGCAGAGGAAAAAATTGCAGACGGCATTCGCTCGCGAATTGCCGAGATGGCAGGATATGCCAAGCGCGAGGCTGCATGAGAGGCGGTAGAATATCCTCGAACTCAACAGGTTTCATCCTGCTCATGGGTGGTCTGATGTCGATGCCCGCCATGACTATCGACATCAACCTCCCAGCCGTCCCCGAAACGGCAGCAGCCCTGGGTGCCTCGCTCACCACTACGCAGTGGAGTGTTGCGATCTTCTTCCTGGGCTTCGCTATCGGCCAAGCCTTTTATGGGCCATACTCCGATCGCTACGGCCGCAAGCCGCTCCTGCTCTTCGGCATTGTTCTCTACCTTCTGGCCACCCTCGGCTGCATCTTTTCCACATCCATCGAGATGCTCCTCGTCATGCGCGCGATCCAAGGCATCGGCGGGGGTGCCGGCCCCGTTCTCGGGCGGGCCATTATCCGCGATCTATTCGAGGGCCCTGCCATGGCGCGGATCATGTCCTTCTCCATGGCCGTTTTCATCCTGGCACCCATCATCGCACCTTCGATCGGCGCGCTCATTCTCGAATTCGCTCCTTGGCAAGCCATCTTTGTCTTTCTTGCAATCTACGGCCTCGCCGTTCTCGCCGCCGCCCATTTTCTCCTTGAGGAGAGCCTCAAGCAGCGCAACCGCGATGCCACACAACTTTCGCGTATGTTCGGCGCCTATCGCCTCGTCTTTACCAATCGCTCGGCGCTTCTTTTTGGAGGCGTTGCACTACTGACCCTTTCGGGCCTTCTCACCTATCTCTCCAACAGTCCCGCCATTTTCATGGACGGCTTCGGCCTCGATGCGCGCCAATATGGCTTCGTCTTCGCCGCCATCGCCGCCTGTACCGCCGTCGGCAGCCTCCTCAACACCCGCTTCATCAAGCGCTGGTCGCTTGAGACCGTGATCAAGAGCGCCTGCATACTTGGCCTTATCGCGAGCGCCCTTGGCCTTGTCTTCACCATGGCCGGCATACTTGGCCCGTTCACCATGATCCCCTTCTTTGCGGGCTTCTTCTTCGCCTTCAGCCTGGTCGTCCCCAATGCCATGAGCCTCGCCATGGTTCCCTTCGGCAGGATGGCCGGTGCCGCCTCCTCGGCCATCGGCGTCCTTCAAGCCATCATCCCTTCGATTATCGGTGCCACGGTGACGATCTTTTATACAGGTACCGCTGTTCCCACGTTCCTCACGCTGGCTATCTTGTGTGCAAGCAGTCTGTTCATCATGCTCGCTCAGTCGGATGCCCCTTCGGTCAGTGAGGCCGGATCGAGCCGATGACGGGTGCTGCCAACCGCCGCCTGACACTGGATCAGGCAAGTTTCGTCGGCCATGATTTGGTACGTCCCGAATGTGTCCTCACGAGTACTGACGGCACCCTTCACGTCTCTGATTTTCGAGGCGGCGTTACCCGTGTTGATCCGGACGGAAGCCAAACCCTGATCGTCCATCCGCCCAGGGAAGACGGCTTTCTGCTGCAGACCAACGGCTTCGCCATCGAGCCTGACGGCAGCTATCTCATCGCCCATCTTGAGGACCACCGGGGCGGTGTGTTTCGTCTGGCACCTGACGGCACGCTCACAACCTTTCTTGCCGAGATCGATGGTCGTCCGCTCCCACCCACCAACTTTGTGCTTCGGGATCGCCAAGGCCGCATCTGGATCACAGTCAGTACCCGCGTGATGCCGCGAACGCTCGTCCGATCACGTCATCATGCGGACGGCTTTATTGTCTTGGTCGACGCCAAGGGCCCGCGCATCGTCGCCGAAGGTCTTGGATTTACCAATGAATGCCGTTTCGACCGGGACGAGCACCATCTCTACGTCAACGAAACCTTCGGCCGCCGCGTCACGCGCTTCACCATCGAGGATGACGGTTCGCTGACCGAGCGCAGGAACGTCGCCACTTTCGGTTCCGGAACCTATCCGGACGGCATCGAAATCGACCGCAATGGCACGCTCTGGATAACCTCGATTTTCAGCAACCGCATCATCCTGGTCGATCCAGACGGCCATCAAGAAACCATTCTTGAGGACTATGACGCGGCCTTCCTAAATGGCCTTGAAGCCGGCTATCTCGACGACACCCTCAAGTACACGCCACCTCCCCAATCGGTGCCAAGCCAGCTCTTGGGCAACATCTCCAGCCTCGCTTTCGGCGCAGACGGCCGATCCATTTATCTCGGCTGCCTGATGGGCGATCGTATCGTCCGCTTCGAGGTGCCTTGGCTCGATGCCTGAGGCGAAGATCCTCAGGGGCGGACCCATGATCACCGACAATGCTCGCGGCGCAGGCTTGATGATGGCGAGCATGGCGGGTTTTGTCTGCAACGACACGCTCATGAAGCTCGCCTCCGAGCACATGCCGATGTTTCAGGCGATTTTCGTGCGCGGCATCATGGCGACGCTGATGATTGCCTGCCTCGGCGGCTTCTATGGCGCGCTCCGCTTCCGCCCGCAGGGCTCCGACCGCTGGCTGTTGGCGATACGTGTCGCAAGCGAGGTCTGCGCGACTTTTCTCTTCCTCACAGCCCTCTTCAACATGCCGATCGCGAATGCGACGGCCATCCTGCAGGTGACACCGCTCGCCGTGACCCTGGGAGCCTCCCTGATCTTGCGCGAGCAGGTCGGCTGGCGCCGCTACACTGCCATCACCGTCGGCTTTTTGGGTGTGCTCTTGATCATCCGTCCGGGCTCGGAAGGCTTTACCGTCTACTCGCTTTTGGCGCTTGCCTCAGTCTTCTGCATGGTCACACGCGATCTCGCCACGCGCCGGCTCTCTGCCAAGGTTCCATCGATTTTCGTTGCCGTCGCCACCGCCGCCAGCATCACCCTCAGTGCCGCTATCGCCTGCGCCTTCGAAGACTGGCAGCCCATGGCCTTCGGCGATGTTTTTCACCTCGGAAGCGCTGCGATTTTCCTGATCATCGGCTACCTCTTTGGTGTGATGACCATACGCATCGGCGATATCGCCTTCATCTCGCCCTTCCGTTACTCGGTTCTCATCTGGTCCATCCTGCTCGGCTACTTCGTCTTTGGCGACGTGCCGGACATCTGGATGCTCATCGGCTCAACGATCGTCGTCGCCACCGGCCTCTATACCTTCCACCGCGAGTTGGTCGTCGCGCGACAATCTCGACTGACCTAGTCCACATGTCGAAATCCTCCATTCCCACACGTCGAACGGTTGATACAACTGAGAAAAAGGAGTCCGATTATGGCTGACCTTGAAATCCTGGGCATGCCCCAAAGCAACTTCGTCTGGGCAACACGTATCGCCGCCGCGGCCAAGGGCGTGCCTCACACCAACCTTCCCGAGGCCCCGCACAGCACCGAAATCGCAGCCATTCATCCTCTGGGCCGCATTCCCGTCCTCCGCCACGGCGACGTCAAAATCGCGGAATCGCTCGCCATCATCCGCTATCTCGACCGAAGCTTCGAGGGCCCCAAACTTTCCCCCGATGATCCCAAGAAAGCCATCGACGACGATAGCTGGAGCTCGATGATCATTACAACGATCGAGCCCGTAATCATTCGCCAATACCTCTTTGCCTATGTTTTTCCGGGTACCGAAAACGGCATGCCGGACCGCCAGCGCATCGAGGACGTCATGCCCAAAGTGGAGGATTATCTTACCATTCTCGAGAAAGCCGCCGATGAAGATGCGATCAATGCCGAGACGATCACCGTCACCGATTGCTTTCTGATCCCCATCCTCTACTATGCCAACACGCTACCGGAATCGAAGCGCGCGCTTGGTCGCTGTCCAAACCTCGCTTCCTACCTCGAACGCCAACTCGAAAAAGTCCCCGTCAAAGAAACAATCCCGCCGCCACCGCCCACTTCGTCGTGAAGTGGGCTTAAGTCTCATGCGACCCCGTTAGCGTCCTGTTCGGCATTACGAGCCTCGAGGAAATCCGCGAGACTGCGTAGAGGATTAGGTACAGGCACTGGCTTGGTGCGGGTCCTCGCCCGCCACCGACGCAGCAACTGCCCCTGCAAATTTTCGGCATGTCCGTTTGAAATCCAGTCCCTCCAATTATCCCAAACCGGAGAAGGTTAGCTAGCGGCACCGAGGGCTTGCAGGGCGGAGCCGGGCGCGTGGAGTCAATGTTGGGCGGTTATCCGGCTGCTGATCAATGATTTGAACCTGCGAGGGGACGGCAAACGCAATGTCTTCGTCGCGGAAACGCTGGGCGGCGTGCCCCCAAGCCGCTGGACACATTTTTCAAGATCGGCACGCGCTGTGCTGAGCACCACCAACAGATTGTCATACTGACGTTGCTTGTTATCCAGCGTGCCGAGCGGCTCGAGGGCTGTATCCAATGTTGTCGCCCAATCGTCATAGCCCTCGGTAAGCGACTGCATTACGAAAAGCTGAGAAAAGACTCTATGGACACACTGTCCGCAATGGCGGGAATGAGCGTGCCACTGTCCCCGTGGTCGGTGCTGGTCCAAGATTTGTTCTCTCGTTGCAACCGCATTGTTCGACAGCACCAAAGCTGTCGTTGAAGGTCTGCGCAAATCCGAAAGTATGACGATCCAGGATTTTCCCATTGAAAAATTCACCGGCGGCGTTCTTCATGCCAAGTATGTCGTTTTTGATAAAGATCTGATCTGGATCGGCACTAGCAAGTGGGCCTAGGACTATTTTCATGATGCGGTTGATGTCACGTTCATCGGTCACAGCGCCAATGCCGCAAAAACCTTGACGGAGGTCTGGGAGCGCAGCTGGTACAGCGACTATGCGCACACGATCGAGCCTGCAGGCAACTATCAGGCACCCGACCCCAGCAAGAACTAACGCGCGTTAGATCCGGCCCTGGCGCTTGTTCCAGTGAAACAACGCCGGGGCAAGAATATGATCGTAGAGGCGTTCGCCCAAGCCGCCGATGACGGGGGTTTGGGTCAGCCGGTAGAGCCAGCGATAGCGCGGCAGCCGCTGCCAAATCAGCGCGAATGCGGCAACACCGGAATAGAGTTGGCCGGTGCTGTCGATGGTATGCAGCCGCTTCTTTGCGGCTTGTTCGTCGATGTCCCGGTCTTTAAGCGCATCGGGCTCAGCACCAAGATCGACCCAGGCGAGGCCATGCTCGGGACGCGCCAGGCGTTTATAGTGCTCGATCTCGGCCGAGCAGATAGGACAGAGACCGTTATAGTAGGTCGTGATGGTATTCATACTAACATCTTCGCGGCTAGGGCTTGTCCGGAAACAAAGGCGGCCTCGACACGTGGGCCCAAACACCAATCGCCGGCGAGCCCGAGGCCGATGGTGCCATCCCAAAGACATGGTTCGCCAAGCGGCTCCGTGACCATGGCATAGCGCCACCGGTGGACTTCGAGGAATCCTGGTTCGGGCAGATCTTGATCCACGGCTTTGGCAAAGGCGTCGAGTAGCGCCGGTCCGATATCGTAGGGGCTGGTCTCGAGGTTTTCGAGCGACCATTCGGGGCTCGCGTGCACCGTCCAGCAATTCTGTCCAATTCGCCCGGGCTTGCTGGCATTGTTGGCGGCCCAGGCAATGATTCCTTGATCGAGACGGTGAACAGCGTCCGTTAAAACGGGCTGTTCGAACGCCACCATCCCAGCCCAGCAAGGTGCAAATTCGACCTTCCGCAAGAGATCAACAAACGGGTGATTGTCCAAGAGATCGCGGGCTTGGGGTGCCGGCATGGCGAGCACAGCTTGCGCGAAAGGCCCGTGACGATGGCCCTCCTCACTCTCGAGCTGCCAGCAACCGTCATTCTTCAACAGTTTGACGATTCTGGTTGTCGTCGAAACACTGAGATCGCCAAGTAACGCCTTGACGGGTCGGTTCATCGCGGGCGTTCCGATCCAGCGCGTCTTGTCGTCCCGGAACACGTCCCAGCTTTCAATGATCCCATTTTCGTGCCACTGATGGATGGCGGCGATGAAGACCTCATCCTTCGCTGTCATATACTGGGCACCGTGATCGAACGCGCCGGCGGGAACCCGGCGTTGCGCCAACCTCCCCCCGACCGAGCGGCCTTTGTCATAGAGTTGGACATGGCCCCCGGCTTGCGCCAAAGCATGCGCGCAAGCGGCGCCTGCCATGCCGGCACCCACGACAGCGATGCGATCCTCCGCCAATGTCATCTCATCGATCTCTCGAGGCCACAGCCGACACGGTCATACCTTTCTGCGTGATGCGCCGCGCGCGGGCAGATGAGACAGAACAATGCGCGGCGGTTCACAGAGCCTCTTACGATAGTTGGGCGTTTGTCGATCGCAATCCCCACTCGCCCGCGGAAGACCGCGCCTGGATGCGCCATCAGGTGTTTCGGGATTACGATGTTATGGTTGCTGAGGCGGACGGTGCGATCCTCGGCTATATCGCCGAGCGAGATGGTTTCATCTCAGGATTATGGGTCCTCCCTGAATGGCAACGAAAGGGTATCGGCTCGGCGCTGCTCAAACACGTGATTGAGCGAACCGCATCAGACCTCGAGCTTCGGGTGTTCGAGGCGAATACTAGCGCCATTAGGCTTTATGAGCAGTTCGGCTTCAAGACGATCGAACGCACCGACGGTGCGGCGACCGACGAGAAATTGCCGGACCGCTTAATGCGGCGTGAAAAATGTTACCAGCGGAGAATCAAGCCGACATCACCCGGCATGCCGTCCGGATAATTGAGGATACGCGCATCGAGTTTGTAGCCGAGCGGCTGGAGGTTTTTCTCATAGTATTCATATGCCCGTGCCGCGAAACCATCGAGAGTCTTCGGCCAATCGGGATCGAAATTATTGATGGCACGGCCTTGATCCTTGCACCATTTGCTCGGAAATTGGATGGGCATGATTTCCCTTTGACCGTTCTTCGCAGCGTTTCTGAGCGCTCTCGCTAATCTCTCCGCGGTGTCATCGCGGATCTCGCGCGACATGAACGCCTCCTTCATCTCACGCTCGTCGTCTTCTTTTTCGCGTCTCTTTGCCAACGCCTCGCGAACTTTCTCCATCTCGACATCATCGGTGATTTTATGGAGATCTTCAGGCTTGAAGAGATTGACGGCCATTGCGTTGCCTCTTTGATTGACTCACCTCAGTTATAGTAACGCAAGACACCTCCTTGGACCACCTTCTAACACCAGCGGGAGTCCCCATGCGACACTCGACCGTGACCATGTCGTCCTCGACGATTCATAATCCCGCCGAGCCACGTCACTTCATGCAGTTGAAGCCGATCTCGGGACTGGTTCGGCTTTTTGTCGACGAGACTCTTGTTGCCGAGAGCGATTCGGCCGTTTGGCTGATCGAGGTGGGCAAGGATGTTTACAATCCGGTCGTCTACGTGCCTCAAGACGATATCGTGGCTCAGCTTGCCAAGAACGAGCACCAGACGCACTGCCCGCTCAAGGGCGACGCAAGCTACTATGATCTCCAAGGCACGACCGGAGAGATCAGCCACGACAAAGCCGTTTGGGCTTACGAGGAGCCATTCGAGTTCGCCCAAGATCTCAAGGGCTACGCTGCATTTCGCCCGGATCTCGTCAAACTCGAACTCGAGCCCCGTGCTTAGGCTGTAGGCTGGTCAGCCGGTTGTCCGTTGGCGCCGGCCATGTTCGCCGACGTGCCGTTCCCAGTCGATCCGTTGGCGATCTCGTCGGTCATGGCTTTGAGTTCATCGAGCCGCCTTTGGCCTTCCTGCGGTAGCTCGCCAACTGCCGTCACAGCCTGTTTGACGAACTCAAACACACGCGGTGCTCGATCCCCATGACCTTTGAAAAGCTCAGGAATGGTTTTCACCGCAAGCTCTTGATCCAGAATGAGCATTAGGAATTGATCGCGCACGAGTTGCTTGAAATAGCCGAGACTCATATCCGAGGCGTATTGCTGCCAGGCACGTTGAACCACGGCAAATCCGCGCTCATCAGCCGATTGGCGCACACTGTTGACATACATCACCATGCGCATCGACGCGGCCGCCGTACCGCCTTCGGTCATATGTGCGCGCAGCCGCTCGATTTCCCGTTCTACGTGAGCCAGGTGCTCGGGCTCGATCCCGGGACGCGCCCGCGGCAGCTTGTCGTCAGCCTTAAGCCCCACAAGCGCTTGCAGCCAGGGCGAGCCATAGATCGCGAAAAAGAGCTGCTCGGTGAATTGATCACGATGATCCCGATAGGCGTTTAACGCACTTATCATTTGCGCAGATATTTCGGCTTGCGCCTTGAGGAATGGATTATCCATGTCGGATGGTTTGCGTTCCACTCGGATTTTTTCTGCCATCTCACCGATCGATTTCATGACAGGATTGGCATCCGAGAGGCTTTCATAAGGCAGGCGCGCCGGATGAAGCGTGCGCATCATCTTAGCCATATGCTCGCCACCCATCGCCTTCACCCAAGGCTGCATGAAGGTGCGGTAGAGACCGAGATTGATATCGGACACGCGTGAAACGGTGGCGAAGGCTCGCTCATCCTCTTCGCTGTTGACGCCCAAGGCCCGGATGTCATCAAGTGTGCGCCGCTCGATGCTCATGACGAAATTGCCTTCGATAAGATGAGTGCCGGGCATATCTTCGCGATGAGGCGTGATGACAATTTCATAGAGCCCGGGCGGCATGACATCGATGAAGTCGATATTGTGCGCAAATTCTTTGTGTTCTTTGCGGGCTATCTTACCGCTGACGAAAATGCCCAAATGGCCGATCGTATCGTGGACCGTGTAGAGGATGGTTTGTCCCGATGAGCGGATGTCGTCGACGCTGCCATAAAGATCGAGGATCCAACTGAGCGCTTGCTGCGGCGGCGTGATGTCATCGCCGTGAGAACAAAAAATCAAGATCGGCGAGGAAATGCTGCGCAAATCGATGCGAATATTGTCTTTGGTGACAAGCTCCGCCGAGGACAGCTTGTTGCCGACGAAAAGATTATCGACAATGTATTGTATTTCTTCGCCGTTGAGCGTGACATGACCACCCCACCAGCGCTCGAAGCCCAAATATCGGGGCGCTTCTGTGTCGATCTTGGAAAAGAGATTGTACTGCTTGGTCCAGAGTGTGTTGGCCGGATTGAGATTTTCGAAGTTGGAGACCAACCAGGCGCCGTCGAAATGCCCTGCACCAAGATCACTCATCATTGTGGCAAGCCAGCTTCCGCCGGTCATCCCGCCGGTATAACGCATCGGGTTCTTGCCCCGAACGCCGGCCCAGTAGCTCATGGGTGCACCCGCCAGGATCAAGGGGCCGAAATGATCGGATGCAACCGAAGCCGCCATGGCAACCTGCCAGCCCGCCTGACAATTGCCGATGACAGCAGGCTTGGCGTCGGCTTCGGGATGTAATTCCGAGACACGCTTGATGAAGGTGACGACGGCGGTTGTCACGTCTTCGATCGTCTGGCCCGGTACCGGCTCCGGCAAGAAGCCGATAAAATAACAAGGATGGCCGGCACGTATCGCGACACCGATCTCGCTTTCCGCCTTGAAGCCGCCAATACCAGGTCCATGACCGGCACGCGGATCGACAATGACGAAGGGCCGTTTCTTTGGATGAAGTTCGCCCGCTTCGGCGGGCTCGATCTTGACGAGCGCGTAGTTGACAGGGCGGGGCAGCGTTCGCCCATCCATGATCAAGCCGAACTCGAACTGCAGGACGTGAGGAGCCTGTTCGGCGACGTGCTCTTTGTATTGGTTGCTGCGCTGGCGAATAACGTCCCAAAAGAGGACCGAACGCTGCCAGGCATCAATGCCATACTCCCACATCGCCGTACTCACCGGCTCAGCCATTATCGATCCCAGATGTTCCATCGGGAACGCGGTCTTCGCAACACTTCCATCCATTTCCGGCGCCTCGTCATCAGTTGCTTCGATCGAACCATAGCCCGGCACGTCCCGAGCCGGGCGAGAATAGGTGGCGACCAAATCACGCAGCACGTGGCCGATTCGGGCTTCCTGGGCAGTCAATCCGTCTGCTAGTGCATAGGGCGTGAAACTTTTGTCTGCCTCGGAAGAGCTCGAATCGGTCTGGGCGAACAAATTTTGGTCAAAGTGACGGCGCAGGAATGGCTATAGAGAGGCGCCTTGCGGCCGTGGTCGCCCTTGATGTTGTCGGCTATTCGGCGTTGGTCGAAGCTGACGAAAGTAACGCTTTGAGCGCTGTTCGCAGCATCTTTGCAACTCTATTGCGCCCTTTGGCCGAGAAGCGCGCGGGCCGAGTCGTCAAGACCATGGGCGACGGCGCGCTCCTGGAATTCGCGAGCGCTGTCCAAGCGTTATGTTTCGCCATCGAGTTTCAGCGTTCCATGGCAGTGCCTGGACAGAAGACGGACCCTGAACTTGTATTTCGGATTGGCATCAACCTTGGCGATATCGTGGCCGAGGACAACGATATTTATGGGGACGGCGTCAATCTCGCCGCAAGGCTCGAGAGCAAGGCACCGCCAGGCGGAATTTTGATTTCACGAAGCGTGCGCGACCAGGTGCGTGATCGTTTTCCCGTCGTTCTGATTGACGCCGGCGAGATCGAGCTCAAGAACTTGTCTCGGCCGGCACGCGTCTTCTCGATCAACCTTGCTGAGACAGCCGACGAGCTGCCCGAAACACCGCTCGGCCCGAAGGTTCGTAAACCCTTGCGATATGTGGGATATGCGGCAGCCGGAGTGCTGTTGCTCGCGGCGGCCTCGGCTTCGATTTGGTACATTGGACAAGAGACTAACTCCGAAATCCCGCAGGTCGCCGACCTTGGTGCTAGGCCATCGATTGCGGTTCTGCCGTTTCAAAATCTGAACGCAAATGCCGATGAGGATTATTTCGCAGAAGGCGTTGCACGTGATATTGTCGCCGATCTGTCACAATTCGACGAACTCATGGTTATTGCGAGCAGTTCTTCCCTCGCATTCCAGGGAAACAACCATTCTCCCGAGGCCATCGCCCAAGAATTGGGTGCCCGCTACATTCTCGACGGAGACCTGAGGCGTTCATCGGAACGCGTTCGGATTAACGCTCAGCTCATCGATGCGCAAAGCCGGCAGGCGGTCTGGGCCGACAGATTCGATGCTGAAGCCGAAGACCTGTTCGAATTGGAAGACCAAATCACTGCGGAGATCGTGCGGGCATTAACCAGCAAGATCGTTGACCTCGAACTCGAAAGGAGCCGCGGACGCGCCACAGACAATCTCCAAGCGCATGATCTCTATTTGCAGGGGAGAGCAGCCGCGTCGAAGTTCACACGTTCTGACCTGCTCGAGGCCCGAGACTATCTTCGCGCCGCGTTGGAGAAGGACCCCCAATATGCATCGGCTTTGGCCGAACTCGGTTTCACCTATTTCCACGCGGTGACCTATGGTTGGAGCCCGTCGCCCAATGCCGCCCTTGATCTTGCGTCAGAACTGGCGACCCAAGCCATTGAAAACGATCCTGATAATGTTGCCGCCCATCGTCTGCTTGGCAGAGTGCTACAATTCCGGGGCCGTTTCGATGCCGGGCTTGCTCAAGCCGACAATGCCGTGACACTCAACCCCAATGATGCGGCTGCCCGCGAGGACCGGGGTATTGTACGCCTTTGGTCCGGCAACACCGAAGGGTCGCGCGACGATCTGACGTTCGCGCTCGAACTCAATCCGCTCATGGGTGCCGAAGGTCTGTTCCACCTCAGCCTCGCCCATCACCTATTGGGGAACTACAAAGAAGCGATCCGTTTGCTTTCCATCAGCCGCGAACGGGACCCGGATTTTGCACTCACTCATGCCGCTCTTGCCGCCGCACTTGCCGAAGACGGCCAAACCATCGCAGCCCGAAACGCGGTGGATGAACTGCTTCGACTTGATCCCTTCTTCCCGATTACGGAATTCGGTGGACTTTTCCGCAACCCGAGTGATGCAGACGCAATAGTTTCCAGTCTGCACAAGGCTGGGGCTGGAGCACCTTAGACTAAGGGTCCTCAGACCAGACATTCTTGAGTGTCGCGTGTTCGCCTTGCCAATTGGCATCGGCTCGCGCAATTTGTTCTGAAGGGTCCGGACGCCAGCGTTCTTCCATTAGCTTCTTATTCCTGCTGAGATAAAGTCGACCGTCGACGATGGCCCACGCCTCGGGATCGATATTGGCGATGAAGCCGTCGGCCATACCCATCGCACAATAACCACCGTAGCTCGGCGCAAAGCGCTCAGGCTCACGCGCGAACATGTCTCGATGGGCCTTGCTGGAAAACTGCCAGATTGCATCCGACCAGCGGTGGGCAATATTGGGATCGCCCTTCTTCGGAGCTGAAAGTTCGAAATAGGCGACAGGGTCGTAGCCGCGGATCGCCACATTGTCGGATCCGGTATTGATCGTCGTCGCCGCTTGAGGGCCACCGCCCCCGAAGGCGAACCAACCGCCGACACCGAGCACCAAAGGTACCGGGATCAGGAGAAACAAAGCCCTACGTCGGTTGAACATGATCCCTAATCAACCTTTTCTTTATTGGCATTCTTACCATCTACTTTGACCCGAAGCAAAAATGCCGTCCAATAACTTCCGGGTGAGGAGCCGCGAGTCAGTTGTTCAAGAATTCACGGCATAGTCGAACCGCTCGCTAGATCACGGACGGCAATGACACCCTTGAGACGCTCGACATCCATGCGGGCGGGCAATGGCAGGCCGTAGGGCTCGGGCAGCGTCAAGACCGCACGTCCGGCTTCGGATGGAACAACGAGCTGAACACGCGCCGCGCGTGAGCCATTGACCTCGAGAAACGGCTTGAGTGCTGACGCTGCACTGGTCTCGGCAAGCTCGATCTCGATGGTGCTGCTTTCGACATCCTGAACGTCATCCAGGGGATCGACGTCATAGGCAACCAGCTTTACCTCTTCACCATCCATGCGCGCATCGACTTCCAGCAAGAGCGAACGGTTGCTTTCCAAGAGTTCGCGGCTCTCGTTCAAGATTTCGGAAAAGAGTGTCACTTCATACTGTGTCGAAACATCGGAAAGCTGAACGAAGGCGTAGCGGCCTCGCGCGGAGCTGCGCTCCTGCTTGCCCATGACGACTCCTGCGATCTTGATCCTGCCGCCGTCGTGATAGGCAAGCCGTTGCCGTAACTGCGCTGCAGGGACCACTCCAAGCCGCTGCAACAGAAAATCGTAGCCCTCGAGTGGATGCGCCGACATGTAGAAGCCGAGAACCGAGAACTCGAGCTGCAGACGCTCGAGCTGGGGCCAATCATCCATGGCAACCAAGCCCGGTGGTGAGGGTTTGGCAGCGGCACCGCCGGCAAAGAGGCTTTCTTGCGAGCTGGTTTCCGCATCCTGGTAGGCAGCCCCATAGCGCAGTGCAGCCTCGATCGAGGCCACCAGAGCGGCCCGGTTGTCATGGAAGCTGTCGAGAGCACCAGCACGGATCAGGCCTTCGAGAATGCGTTTGTTCAGGATCTTCGGCCCGAGGCGAGCCATCATGTCGAAGAAATCGGCGAATTTTCCGTTTTCCTCCCGTTCCTTGACCAGCAACGTCATGGCCTGGCGGCCGACACCCTTGATTGCGGCGAGCGCGTGGCGGACACCGGCGCCCTCGGACCCGTCTTCCACCTCGAAGAGCACGCCTGAATGGTTGACGTCCGGCGGATAGGACGGGATGCCCTTGGCGATCATCTCCTGGCGGAACTGGGCGAGCTTCTCCTGGTTGCCCATCTCCATCGTCATGACGGCACAGTAGAATTCGACGGGGTGCTTCGCTTTAAGATAGGCCGTCTGGTAGGCAAGAACTGCATAAGCTGCAGCATGGCTCTTATTGAAGCCATATGAGGCGAATTTCGCCACTTGATCGAAGATCGTGTTGGCGAGGCCCTCCTCAATTTCGCGGTCTATCGCGCCATTGACGAAAATGGATCGCTGCGCATCCATTTCGGCCTGAATTTTCTTGCCCATGGCACGGCGCAAGAGATCGGCACCACCGAGTGTATAGCCGGCGAGCTGCTTAGCAATCTCCATTACCTGTTCTTGGTAGATGATGACGCCATTGGTCTCTTCGAGGATCGGCTTCAGGCTGGGATGGAGATAGGCAGGCTCTTCCTGACCGTGCTTGACGGCAATGTAGCGAGGAATATTGTCCATTGGCCCCGGCCTGTAGAGCGAGACCATGGCGATGATATCCTCGAAGCAGTCGGCCTTAAGCTTCTTCAGCGCATCCCTCATGCCCCCGGATTCCAGCTGGAACACGCCCATCGTGTCGGCTTTTGCCAAGAGTTCGAAGACATCCGGATCGTCGAGGGAAAGGTCTTCGAGAACGAGATTGGTGCCGCGGGCCTTGACGAGATCCTCGGCGGTTCGAAGCAAGGTCAGCGTGGTGAGGCCAAGGAAGTCGAATTTGACGAGCCCCGCCTTCTCGACATCCTTCATATTGAATTGGGTCACCGGCATCATCGCGCGGGGATCGCGATAGAGCGGGATCAGCTCATCGAGCGGCCGATCACCGATCACGACCCCCGCCGCATGGGTTGAGGCGTGTCGTGGCAAGCCTTCGAGTTTTCGGGCGACGCTGATCATCTGTCCCACGGTCTCATCCTCTTCCCGCCAAGCCTGGAGCCGCGGCTCCATCTCGACAACCTGAACCAGAGAAGGAGGAAGGGCAGGATAAAACAGCCAGACGT